>JBILPR010000385.1:0-4010 GCA_044373795.1 Algoriphagus sp.
CACGATTGAAAAGCGGGAAGAAAGACTCATTTTCGGAGGCTATCCGGAGTTGAGTCAATATCCGGACTGGAAAGACAAGGAAGATTACCTCTATGAAATCATGAATGACTACCTGTTAAAAGACATTTTAATGGTAGACGGAATCAAAAATTCCGACAAGCTATATTCCTTGCTGAGACTGATTGCTTTCCAAATAGGGAAGGAAGTCTCACTGGAAGAACTGGGCAAACAACTGGGAATGTCCAAAAATACGGTGGAACGTTACCTCGACATGCTTTCCAAAGTATTTGTGGTGTATCGGATTAGTGGATTCAGCAGAAATCTGAGAAAAGAAATCGTCAAAAACAGTCGCTGGTATTTCTATGACAATGGAGTGAGGAATGCCCTGATTCAGAATTTCAACCGACTAAATCTGAGAACCGATGTGGGTGAACTTTGGGAAAACTACCTGGCGGCAGAGCGACTCAAGTTCCAAAGCTATACCCAACTCCACTGCAACAATTATTTCTGGAGAACCTATGATCAGCAGGAATTGGATTGGGTGGAGGAAGAAGGAGAAAAGTTGCGGAGTTTTGAGTTTAAATATTCTCTGAATAAAACACCCCGGGTACCGGGAGCTTGGGCCAAAGCCTATCCGGATGCCAGTTTTGAAGTGATCCATCAAGGAAATTATCTGGATTGGATTGGAGGGTGAGTTGAATCATACCGAGATTGACTTTGCCGAGAAATGTCCCATCGGGACATCCGATTGGTAGCCCCCGGTTTCCACCGGGGGATTTTAATGTAAAAATTGATTTTGGTTTTTGGCCGTTTTAATGTCAATTAAGAATGAATTTCTCGCCAAAAACAGGGAATGTTGAAGCTGGGATAAACCTGGATAATTAGAGATCATTTTTCTTTTTCGTTCTTTTGGCTTGAACCAAAAGAACCAAAAATTCAAGCCGCAGCAAAGCTCCCACCGCACAAGGCTTGCGCGCCCTCGCTGCCGCGGCATCCCCCCCGCCGTTCCACAATAATTATTCTGAACACCGGAATGCTTCCACCGAGAAATGTCCCATCGAGGAACGAGCGTCAAGAAAATGTCCGGGGGACATCCCGTACAGCTGTCGGGATTAGCGAGGGGCCAGCCTGTAGGGTGGGATGGGTAGCCATGGGTTTCAACCCCTGGTAAAAATGACAGATTATGATTTTGGGTTTTTGGCTGTTTCCATGTCAATTGAGAATAAATCAGTCGCCAAAAACAGGGAGTGTTGAAGCTGAGATAAATCTGGATAATTAGAGATCTTTTTTCTTTTTCGTTCTTTTGGCTTGAACCAAAAGGAGGGCTGAGCGTGAAGAAACAACCCGGTGGGTTGTTTTAGCGAAGAGCCGGGTTTGCAGGGGAGGTTCAAGCCGCAGCAAAGCTCCCACCCCGCAAGGCCTGCGCACCCTCGCTGCCGCGGCATCCCCCCCCGCCGTTCCACAATAATTATTCTGGAAACCGTAATGCTTCCACCGCTAAAGGACCACAAGGATCCAAACTCTGTAACTCTCTGAGTCTCCTCAAAAAAACCTCTGTGAAACTCCGTGCCTACTCTGTGTAACTCTGTGTTACTTAAAATACTCTCCGTGTTACTTTGTGTCACTTAAAAAACCATGTGTAACAAAAAAACCCTCGAGGTCACCAAAGACCTCAAGGGTTCTATCCTATCTCGCGAAGCCTATCTCTTTTAAACATTGGAAAGATCCACATTCTTAAAATACACCTGTTTCTCAGCATCCAAATCCACCAACACCGCAGAGTCATTCTTGATATATCCGGATAAGATCTGCTTCGAAAGCTCGTTCAGCACCAATCGCTGCATGGTTCGCTTCAGTGGTCTCGCTCCGAAATTCGGATCAAAACCAACCTCGCCCAAATAATCCAGCACCTCGGTCGTAGCCTCAATCTCGATATTTGCCTCGGCCAATCGCTTCTGAATTTCTCTCCACTGAATATCCACGATCTTTCTGATGATTTCTTTGCTCAGGGGCTCAAACATGATCGTTTCATCGATTCGGTTCAGGAACTCGGGCCTCACGGCTTTCTTCAGCATTTCGTAAACCTCGACTTTGGTCTTTTCCAAAATCTCCTCTTTGTTCCACTCTTCCATCTCGGCAAATCGCTCCTGAATCAGGTGCGAACCGATATTGGTTGTCAGGATGATGATCGTGTTTTTGAAATTGGCCAATCGACCCTTGTTGTCTGTCAAGCGTCCATCGTCCAAGACCTGAAGGAGAATATTGAATACATCCGGGTGGGCTTTTTCAATTTCATCCAGCAAGATGACTGAATATGGCTTTCTCCGCACCGCTTCGGTCAGCTGTCCGCCTTCATCATAGCCCACATAGCCCGGAGGCGCTCCCACGAGTCGGCTCACGGAGTGTCGCTCCTGATATTCGGACATGTCGATTCGCACCATGGCATTGTCATCGTTGAAGAGGTATTCCGCCAGGGCTTTCGCCAGTTCCGTCTTACCGACACCGGTGGTACCCATGAAGATAAAACTTCCAATCGGGCGCTTCGGATCCTGCAAACCTGCACGGCTTCGGCGCACGGCATCGGATAAAGCGACGATCGCTTCCCGCTGTCCGGCTACCCGCTTGCCCAACTCATCTTCCAGATGCAGGAGTTTTTCCCGCTCGGATTGGATCATCTTGATGACCGGAATCCCCGTCCATTTAGAAACCACCGATGCAATATCTTCCTGATCCACTTCCTCTTTCAGAAGGGGTGAACCAGCCTGCATCTCTTCCAATTGGCTTTTGAAAGATTCCAGTCGCTTCTCAGCTTCCACGTTTTTACCGTATCGGATCTCGGCAACTTTCCCGAAATCCCCGGCTCGCTCAGCTTGCTCTGCTTCCAATTTCAATTTATCAATCGCCTCTTTCTCTCTTCGAATGCCCATGATCACAGCTTTTTCGCTTTCCCATTTGGCTTTCACGCTTTGACGCTTCTCGGTGAGTTCGGCGATTTCCTTGCTCAGAACAGTTTCCTTGTCCCGGTTATTTTCTCTTCGAATGGCTTCCCGCTCGATCTCCAGCTGCATGATTCTCCGGTTCAGCTCGTCGAGTTCCTGAGGCAAAGAATCAATCTCCATCCTCAGTTTGGCGGCCGCTTCATCCATCAGGTCAATCGCTTTGTCCGGCAGGAATCGATCGGAAATGTATCGCTGCGAAAGCTCAACCGCCGCAATCACCGCATCATCCTTGATCCGCACCCCGTGGTGCAATTCGTATTTATCTTTGATCCCTCGCAGGATGGAAATCGCATCGGCCGCATCCGGCTCGTCCACGATCACCGCCTGGAACCTTCGCTCCAGCGCCTTGTCTTTCTCGATGTATTTTTGGTATTCCTTCAGCGTGGTCGCTCCGATTGCATGGAGTTCTCCTCGTGCCAAAGCAGGTTTCAGCAAATTCGCAGCATCCATCGCTCCCTCACCACCGCCACCGGCTCCGATCAGCGTGTGAATCTCGTCGATAAAGAGGATAATCTCCCCTTCGGCGTCGGTCACTTCCTTGATCACGGCCTTCAGTCGCTCCTCAAACTCACCCTTGTACTTGGCGCCCGCGACGAGCAAGCCCATGTCAAGTGAGATCAGCGTTTTGGATTTCAGGTTTTCCGGCACGTCACCGGAGACGATTCGCTGAGCCAATCCCTCGACAATCGCCGTTTTTCCCACACCCGGTTCACCGAGGAGGATCGGATTGTTTTTGGTTCGGCGGGCAAGAATCTGCAGCACCCGTCTGATTTCTTCATCACGGCCGATTACCGGGTCGATTTTACCCTTCTTGGCCAGATCGTTCAGGTTTTTGGAGTATTTCTCCAGAGCCCTGTATTTGCTTTCTGCGTTTGGATCAGTCACTTTATTTCCTTTTCTAAGTTCCTTGATAGCTTCGATCAGCGGCTTTTCAGAAAGACCCTGATCTTTGAGTAGTTGCGAGACGGCATCGCTTCCCGCCAAAATAGCCAGAAGCAAATGCTCGATGGC
>JBILPR010000088.1:0-13528 GCA_044373795.1 Algoriphagus sp.
GTTGGATCGAAGGCTCCGCCTGATTTTTCAAAGACTGTTTTCGATGCCTTCAAAACCGGCAAGAAATACGGCAATTTAAAATCGATCGTGTCGCGAAGATTGAATTGGCTCAACTCCGAATCAGGGACATAAGTGGAAAGGCTTTCGTTGAAAACCACCAACAAGGAATCGATGGAAGTTTGGAAATCGCGATTCGCATCATCCAGATACACGATATTATAAGTCGTGCCCATGGTTTTCCCAGCCAACGTCAATTTCCCGGCTGTTACCTGAACTTCCTCGGGTACAGTTTCGCCGGACTTATTGCTTCTCCAGAAGTAAACCGCCATGATCGCAATCAGGAGAACTGCAGAATAAATTATATTTTTTCGCACGTTTGAATTCATCTTTCAATTAATTATTGCGCGAATTTAAAGCTTATTTTTTGGTTTAATCGGAAACCTGAGTCCTCAAAAATCCGGATGGAGGGACTTGTATTTTTCTATATTTGTGGTGGACGCAACTGATATGAGAGAAGATTACCTGAAAGGAGACGACGAAAAGCTAAGCCCTAAAGAAAAGGAATTTGAGAAGGCTTTGCGCCCCTTAAGTTTTGAGGATTTTACGGGACAGGCCAAGATTCTTGAAAATCTGCGAGTATTCGTAACGGCTGCGAAAGGCCGAAATGAACCGCTGGATCACGTTCTCCTGCATGGACCTCCGGGTTTGGGCAAGACTACACTCAGCTACATTATCGCCAACGAACTTGAAGCCGGGATCAAAATAACTTCAGGCCCTGTGTTAGATAAGCCATCCGATTTGGCGGGTTTGCTGACAAATCTGGAAGAAGGTGATGTGCTTTTTATCGATGAGATCCACCGGTTGAATCCGATTGTAGAGGAATATCTCTATTCAGCAATGGAGGATTTCCGGATTGACATCATGCTGGATTCGGGTCCAAATGCGCGTTCTGTACAGATTTCACTCAGCCCGTTTACCCTGATTGGTGCGACTACTCGCTCGGGTTTGCTGACATCCCCCCTACGTGCAAGATTCGGTATCAATTCCCGATTGGAATATTACGATGCTAAATTGCTTACCGATATCGTCACCCGATCAGCCGGTATTTTGCAAACTCCGATAGATGAAATTGCTGCGTATGAGATAGCACGACGTAGCCGGGGAACACCGAGAATTGCCAATAATCTCCTTCGCAGAACCAGGGATTTTGCAGAGGTAAAAGGTAACGGAACGATCACGCTGGAAATCGCAAAAATCGCACTCAATGCGCTCAATGTGGATGAAAATGGGCTGGACGAAATGGATAACAAAATCTTACTGACCATCATCGAGAAGTTCAAAGGCGGACCGGTAGGACTCAGCACCATTGCGACAGCTTGTGGAGAAGAATCCGAAACGATTGAGGAAGTGTATGAGCCCTTTCTGATTCAGGAAGGCTATTTGAAGCGAACTTCCCGAGGGAGAATGGCAACGGAACTAGCCTACAATCATTTGAAAATCAAGCCGACTCCCGGAAGTGGAAGCTTGTTTGATTAGGAAAAAGAATTAAAAATCCCAAAACCTAAAGGATTCTCCTATCTTGACTTTTTTCATTGCAGTGAAAAGAAGATTTAACCTTTGAAGCTTCGGATAATTCCAATTAATAGGTCCAAAATTGATAAAAACCCTCAAAAAATACCCTATATCGGGTATATTTTGAGGGTTTAATTGCACCTATTTTTACATCTCACTTAATTTTTTCTCAATAAATGAAAATCAATCGTTTTGCCGTCAAAAATGGAGCTTGGGCACTCCTGATTCTTGTAATGTTTTCTTGCCAGGAGACTGGACAGGAGGACTTTAATATTTTGAGCACAGATCCAGATGTTGTAAACTCGCATTTGGATAAAGAGGAATTCGAAAATAAGTTGATTGAAATTAGTACTGTACTGGGAGTTGCACTTAGGGATAAAGCTGCGATGAATGAACTTTTTAGCTTTGCTGAATTGGAAGGAAATGATGGAGATATTGGATACAGCTTAAAACGATTATTCGAAGATCAAACAACACCATTTTCAAAAAAGAAATCAGCCATTCACGCAGCGGTTTCCAGAAATTCAGAAAATTTTAGAACTAATGGAACTGGATCAAATATTGAAGGGTTCAAGTCATTTGTCACAGGCAATGACATCGATATTGTTGCGCCATATTTGGCGAGAAATTTTAAACCCGAAGAAATCGATGAACTTACAATTTCATGGTGGACGAAAGAGATGGAAGAGGAAGGATTTGCAAAAGATCCAAATTGGCCAGGAGAAACACCTGCATTCAAAATTAAACTAAATAGAGAAGGCGATTTATTGGATGAAATTTTGAATTCAATCCAAAATAACCAGATTGAGTTTTTTATGGTGGGTGATGAGTATGCCATGAAAAATCCCACCATTGTTCTGGGTGATTTTGATGAAGATCTGTCTAATCTCGGTTCTGAAACAAAATCATTAACGACTGAAAATATGTCATTTTCAAATGTAGTCCCATTTAATGTTGGGGTAAATTGTAATGGAATTTTGGCTAGTGATCTAGTAAGATACCAAATGCCTGCTTTTAGGATTTTGGATAACACAAGGAGTTGGCCTAACGGAAACTTTATTTCAATTTGGGTCGCTTACAGTGCATATAATTCATCTGGAGGGGTACCATCCCTTAGCTTTAGTGTGAATCAAATCCTTAATCTTAAGAAGTTAAGTCGCGGTGCGTTTTCTTGGAGAACAGACTGGGTTCCTCCACTCCTTACTCACTGGGACATTACAAATTATTCTATCCAAATCATTGTAGCTCATGAGAAAAGCAACATATTAACCAAAAAAACAGTACAATCCGTTGCGATAAACCCTACAACAGGAGTTTCCACAAATAGTTCAGTTGAAGAAACATGGTCTAATATTAGATTATACGGTACTAATACATGGTATAGATGCCAGGAAATAAATGGGGCCCATACGATAATTGTACCTCCTTCAAATCAACTATATAATGGCAATGCCGTTTGGCAAATGCAAAGTCCAGAAGGCCGTTGCGAGTTTACATTAGAACCAAGGTTAACTAGATGGTAATGAAAAAAATATCCATAGTTCTGCTTTTTACTTTTATGTCGATGGCAGCAGTATTTGCTCAAGAACAAAGCCTGTTAAGAAAAGGATTTAGCCTGGGTGCTAATTACACGAATGTTAAAAATAAAGTATGGGAAACAACCAATTATTCGATTGGAATATTTGGAGAATATGAGCTTCCGCTTATTAAGAAGATTGGAGTTTCAGGACTTGCCACAGCAGGTATTGATCGCATGCAGGGCTGTAACCTCTGCGAATCTGCCTGGTACAAGCAAGGAATATGGTGGGGATTTGCGCTGAAGCGTCCCTTTCAAATCGAAAATCAGCAGTTCTCAATCCAATTTCGAGGAAGATGGTTTGGATTTGGTCGAACCGAACCCACACGTCGTAACTCAGATGGAGAATTAACAAATTGGATTGATGCAAAATCAATTATAAAAGTATTCGGATTCAGATTTGGTTATAAAATTCCTGTTGAAATTCCATTAGAATTAACCTATTCTTACGAATCAAATGCGATATTCAGAGTAAGTACTTTTGGGCTTGCTTATCAGTTTTAAATAATAAAGGCTGTCTTAATAGATAAGGCAGCCTTTCTATTTTTTCGGTTTGGGACCTGTTAAAATTGATTTTGCCTGAATTAAGGATAAAAAAAATAAGGATTTGAAAATTACCCCACCTTCAGCCTCAACTCACCCTGTCGCTTGACGACTTTGAGTTCGAAGTGCTGATTGATAAAGGCTTTACAATGATTTTCTGCCCATTCAGCTCGGGTTTCAGTATCAAAAAGCAACGTCATTCTAAGCATGGTCTTAACGTATTGCTCGCGGATTCCCAGTTCCTGAATGTACCCAACCAAGGCATCTGACCAGTCTTCCTGAAATTTTTCAAAGTGCGTTCTTCCGTCAAAAAGCAATTCCAATTGATTGTCTCCATGCTTGTAGCGGTAGATCCCGCAAAGTTGGCAATAGATAAGCCGGACTCTGTCCCGGGGAAAATCATACGTGTCGAGAATCTGAGAGTATGTCTGATCCATCAGACGAAGAGGGTTGTATAAAACAGTATAAGATCGCTTCAATTCAAAAATCATCCGATCGATCATTTCCTCCTCGAGCACTGACTGTGCTTGTCGGAGGATGTAATTTTTGTCAAGCGGAAATAGCTTTTGGATCATCAGGCTTTGAAAGGTTTGTTAAAAGTACTAAAGTTATGCTTCCTAAGAAATACGACCTTCGAGTTATAATTGCGAGATACGATTTACGAAATACGAGCGGGAGGACAACCTTTGACAATTTTCTCCAAAACCACCTTTTTGAAATTCAATTTTCCCTCGGTCACTCATGCTGAAATCGTCAAAGCATCGGTCATCCGTCATAATCACCAATCGGCCGGTCTTCTGGCCTGATAGGCTGACATCTGATCCAGCAAGTCGACCGGATCGTCGGAGATAATCAGCATTTCTTCCTGCTCGGGGTATAGGAAACCAGATTCCATCGCGTGATTCAGAAAATCTATCAGTTTGTCAAAATATCCATTCACATTAAATAGTGCAAGTGGCTTTTGAATGTAATGAAGCTGATTCAGGGTCATGATTTCAAAGAGTTCCTCAAGCGTACCGATCCCTCCCGGCATAGCAATAAATCCATCTCCTCGCTCCGCCATCAGCCATTTACGATCCCGCATGGTTTCGACAATGATCAGTTCGGTGCAGCCGGTATGCGCGACTTCACGATCAACGAGCTTCTGAGGAATGATTCCCAAAACTTCCTTGCCAGCTGCCAGCATCTCATCCGCAATCACACCCATCAAACCTACTCTTCCGGCACCATAAACAAGAGAATGATCTCGCTTGATCATCTCCTGAGCCAAAGCTCTTGCCCCTGCTTCATAGACGCCGGAATTTCCTTTTTTGGAACCGCAATAGATGGTTATTTTTTTCATGATGCCCGAAAATAGAGAATGAATTTATTTACACTCAAAGGGCACAAAGGAACAAAAAGAGTTGCCAAAGTCATCAATTTTTTCTTGAGATAAATCAAGTTTTGGAAGTAGAAAAGGATTGATTTTTGGGATAAACTTTCGCTACACTCGGCAGACTTTCCGGTTTTTTCGAACCTCCTCTCAATTTAGATCTCGGGAATAAATTACTTTCGGTAATGAAAATCTGCTTCGCCACCAACAACTCCAAAAAAATAGAAGAAGTAAAAGCCGCATTGGGTTCGGACTTCGAAATAGTATCCTTAAAAGACATCGGTTGCCATGAGGAACTTCCCGAAACAGGAAATACGCTGAATCACAATGCTTTTCAAAAAGCACGATTTGTGAAAGAAAACTTCGGGGTGGATTGCTTTGCAGACGATACAGGACTGGAGGTGGAAAGTCTTAATGGCGATCCCGGCGTTTATTCAGGTCGCTATTCCGGCGAACCCAGAAGCGATGAGCGGAATATTGAATTGCTTTTGAAAAATCTGGAAGGTATAGAGGACAGAAAAGCCCGTTTCCGAACTGTGATTGCACTGATTTTGGATGGAAATGAACATGCTTTCGAAGGAATCGCATCAGGAGAAATCATCGAGGAGAAAATTGGCGGCGGCGGTTTTGGTTACGATCCAATTTTCAGACCGGATGGATATTCAAGGACTTTCGCAGAGCTGACCTTGGATGAGAAAAATCAAATCAGCCATCGCGGCAAGGCGGTGAGGGCATTAATCGAGTTTCTGAGCAATAGAAAATTCTGAATAGCGCCTAAAATTGCTTTAACTTTGGCCCATGAAGAAACCATTCATCGTCGGGATCACGGGAGGTTCGGCCTCAGGAAAAACCTTATTTTTAGAGCGATTGCTTAGTTCCTTCGATCCCGAGGAAGTTTGTCTGATTTCTCAGGACAACTATTACAAGCCCCGGCATATGCAGCCGATCGATCCTCAGGGTGTACACAATTTTGACACGCCATTCAGCATCGACTTCGAGCAGTACGCAACCGATATCCGAAAAATCCAGTCTGGCGAAACCGTATACAGAGAGGAATACACGTTCAACAACGCTTCCAAGAAACCAAAAATGCTGACATTTGCTTCCGCTCCTGTGGTAGTGGTAGAAGGGATTTTTGTGTTGTACTACCCGGAATTAACGGATTTACTGGATTTGAAAATCTTCCTGGATGCCAAAGATCATATCAAACTCAAGAGACGAATCATCCGTGACAAAGTAGAGAGGGGTTATGATCTGGACGATGTGCTCTATCGCTATGAGATGCACGTGATGCCTACTTATGAGAAATACATCGAGCCTTTCAAAAACGAAGCGGACCTGATCATTCCCAACAATCACAACTTTGACAGAGCATTGGATGTGATCCGCACCTATCTGAGAGCAAGATCTTTGAAGTAGCCTTTGAAAAAATCCTTCCGAAAATGGGTTGATTTCAAATAATATCTATATTTGCGCCGCATGAAAAGTCAGAAACATACAAGCAATCTCTTCCAGCAGCGCATCACGTTGATGCTGGCAATGTTGCTTTGCCTTTTTGTGTCGAGCCTGGAATACCTGCCTGATACTGAATCTATCAAGATCGAAAATCAGCAAAATCCTGCCTCAGATGATCAAAATCAAACTTTTTTGGATGTTGCCGTTGATGCGGTTGTCCCTTTTGTGGTTTCGGTCTCTCACACAGTTCTCTACTTCGTCTCTAAGATTTTCCATTTCGAAGGCAGAGTTTTCAGCCCGGAGACCTTTTCCTTTTTTTATTCGAACCAGCTCGTAGAGATTCTATTTGAGCAAATAATTTCCACCAAGGGGCCTTAAATCCCAACTCTTTCTCTTTCAATCAATCCGCTGATCACATCCGTGACCAAGCTATTCAATCGTATTCACCAATCAATTATTAATACTTAACCCTTATGCAAAACAAAGGTGTCATTGTGTTTTTGACAGTCCTTATTACAGGCCTCTGCCTGTACTACCTGTCATTCACATTTGTATCAAACAACGTTCAGAAAAAAGCTGATGCTTATGCTACTGACGCAAGCGGCAAAGTCGATTTTGTCAAGAGAAGAATGTATTTGGACTCTGTCTGGAGACAGCCGGTTTATAATTTCCTTGGAGCTGATTTTACCTATCAGGAAATAAAGGAAACTGAATTAGGACTGGGACTTGACCTTCAGGGCGGTATGCACGTAACTCTGGCTGTTTCTCCTGTGGAAATCGTTAAGGGTCTTGCCGGAAATCCAAAAGATGAGGCCTTCAATAAATCAGTCGAAGAGGCAAAAGAACTTGCTAAAACTTCCAGCGATAAATACGTAAATCTGTTTTACGCTTCCTGGAAGAAAAACAATCCGGGCAAAAACCTAAGTACTGTTTTCGCTACGGCAGCCAACAGAGGAAGAATTTCTTTGGAATCTTCCGATTCAGAAATCCTTGACATCATCGATACTGAAGTTGAAAATGCTATTGAGCGTTCATTCAACATTCTTAGAACTCGTATTGACAGATTCGGTACTTCACAGCCAAACATCCAGAGAATCCAGGGTTCAGGCCGTATCCAAATCGAACTTCCGGGAGTAGACAATCAGGAGCGGGTAAGGAACTTGCTTCAGGGAGTTGCAAAACTTCAATTCTGGGAAGTTGCAGAGTTGAATGAAATTGGCAGTTCTTTAGAATCAATCAACACTGCCTGGCTAGCTGAGCAAGCTAATACGCCTGTCGCTGCGGATACTACTTCAACAGAAGTACTTTCTTCTGAGGATTCTTTGAGAAATGCTCTTGAGAAGCAATTGGAGCAAATCGATCCTACTAATCCAAATGCCGGGACTTCTCCAATTTTCTCTCTGATCAGATCAGATTATGGTTTGGCTTACGATGTCAAGGATACTTTAGCCATCAATAAGATCCTGAACAGAGATGATTACAAGGCATTTTTACCTAAAGACATCAAGCTACTTTGGGGTGTAAAACCAGTAAAGGCTGAAGACGGAGCCGAAATTCTGGAGCTTTATGCAATCAAAACTACCAGAGGAACAGATCAGGCTCCATTGGAAGGCGATGTAGTGACAGACGCTCGTCAGACGCTGGATCAAACTTCTCGTCCTGCCGTTTCTATGCAAATGAATGCAGAAGGTGCAAGAAAATGGAGAAAACTTACTGCCGAGAATACCGGCAGAAGAATCGCCGTAGTTTTGGATGATTATGTTTACACAGCACCTGTTGTAAACGGAGAAATCCCAACTGGTCAGTCTGAAATTTCAGGAAACTTCACGCTTCTGGAAGCTCAGGATTTGGCAAATATCCTGAAATCAGGTTCACTTCCTGCTCCAACCCAAATAGTAGAGGAAAGTATTATCGGTCCGACGTTGGGTAAAGAAGCTCAAAGCCAAGGTATCTTCTCCATGGTTGCAGGTTTGCTGATCGTGGTTGTTTTCATGGTTGCATACTATGCTAAAGGTGGTTTGATCGCTACTGCAGCGCTTATTTTCAACATATTCTTCATCCTGGGAATTTTGGCTCAGCTGACCACTGCACTGACATTGCCTGGTATTGCCGGCATCGTATTAACGATGGGTATGTCAATTGATGCGAACGTTCTGATTTTCGAGCGTATCAGAGAAGAACTTCGAAATGGAATGGGACTTCTAAATGCAATCAATGCAGGTTATGACAGAGCATTCAGTGCAATTTTGGATGGTAACGTTACTACATTCCTCGTGGGTGCGATCTTGTTTGCGCTTGGTCAGGGCCCGGTTAAAGGCTTTGCGATCGTATTGATGATTGGTATTGCTTCATCCTTCTTCACCGCAGTATTCATCACTCGAGTGATCTTGACTTGGATGACCGCCAAAAAAGGAGATGCAAGCTCTGTGAGCTTCGAAACTCCTTTTGCAAGAAATGGTCTTAGCTCTTTGAGCATCGATTTCTTGAGTAAAAGAAAAATAGCTTACCTAATCTCTACTAGTATTATTTTAATTGGCCTTGCCATTGGGGCAGTCAATGGATTGAAATTCGGTGTGGACTTCACCGGGGGACGTTCTTACATCGTCGCTTTTGATCAGCCTGTAGTTGCTTCTGATCTGAAAGTTGGATTAGACAATGAATTCGAAGGATCTGTAGAAGTGAAAACTTATGGAGGAAACAATGTCATGAAAGTGACTACTTCTTACCTTATCAATGAAGATGACGATGCATCCAACAAAGAAGTTGAAGCGAAAGTAAAAGAAGGAATTTCAGCGGTTACCGGTTTTGAACTATCAGAAGATCCGGCAGTCATTGGCGCTAATCAATTCGCTATCACAGGTTCCTCCAAAGTAGGAGCAACGGTTGCGGATGACATCAAAGCCTCTTCATTGGAAGCGATGATTGTGGCATTAATTGCAATCTTCCTGTACATCCTTGCGAGATTCAGAAACTGGAGATTCTCTCTTGCAGCTATTGTAGCGTTGGTTCACGATACCTTGTTTGTGGTTGCAGCGTTTGCAATTGCCAGCTTATTCGGAGCTAACTTCGAGATTGACCAGGTGTTCATCGCAGCGATATTGACCGTAATTGGTTACTCAATCAACGATACGGTAATCATCTTTGACCGTATCAGAGAAAACATCCAAAACCGTGGTACAAATAAATTGATTAAAGTCTTCAACGATGCAATCAATGAAACACTAAGCAGAACCCTGATCACATCTTTTACTACGTTGATCGTAGTAATCGTCTTGTTGTTCTTTGGGGGTGAAGTTTTAAGAGGTTTCTCTTTTGCGCTGTTCGTTGGTATTGGCGTGGGTACTTATTCATCTATCTACATCGCAACACCGATTGTGGTGGATTTGATGAAGAAGGAGCTGGAGAATGAAGCTGCATTAGTAGCTGAAGCAAAAAAATAAGCTGATCATTTCTTAAATATTGAAAGAGGCGGGAGTAATCTCGCCTCTTTTTTTTCTGTAAAAGAGAAAAGACCTATCTTATAAAACGAAACATAATTTTTCAAAAACACTCATTGAAACGAACCCCATTTTAAAATGAAAATCAGCAAGCAAGATTTCGAGGAAATGCAGGACAAGTACAAGAAAGAAGTAAAGAAGGGGAAACCCGGAAAAAACAAAACAACCAATATAACCGATCAGACAGATTGGATTTTTTTTGACCGGGACACACTGGAAACTATTCTTGCAGAAGCGGATAAGGATCCTAAGAAAGGCGGCATCAAGTTTTATTTGACAGAGTACACTCAAGAAACCGCCGAACAGCTTCATCCTGAAAACCCGGAAGCATACGTAGGGCGGATCAACTTAGTCTTACAAGCCTCCACTTCGGATCCGACAAGTCTCACCTTGGAAGGAGATGGAGAAAACTACTACAATCGAGGAGATCTTTGCCCACCAAGATGCCAGTAGCATAAGGTAATGGACCAGCTTAATTTTAATGCATATCTTGAAAGGATTGGCTATTACCAATGGCTGTTGGCAGTTTTTGCCATTGCAGGCCTGATTGGGTATTCGCTACTTTCAAAAAAATCAAAAAAAATTGAATCATTAATCCTATCGATAGGTATTTTGGTTTTAGTCTCGTTTTACGAAAATGTTGCTACTCTTCTTGCCTCTTCCGGTAAAATAAATAATTGGGTTTACAATATTTTCAATGGCCATTTCGCAGCGATTTTGTTTTTGTTGCTGATCCGGTCATTTCTGATAAAGAAAATTCACAGAAAATTGGTCAATCTATTCATTGGCCTTTTCCTGTTATTTTCATTGATTTTTCATGTTTCTGGATTTGTGCATTACAATGATACCGGGGAGTACATTAATTTTTTGAATACAATTTTTGTTTTATTTTCATGTGGCCTGTACTTTTTCGAATTAATAACCTCGGATGAGTTAATGAATGTCAACCCATTAAGGGAATTTAGTTTTTGGGCATCTACAGTGATTTTATTCTATTTTTCTTCCTCTTTTATGATTTACATATCTCATAAATATCTCTACACCAATCATCTTGACATTTATATCATGGTTTTTCAGATCCCTCTTCATGTGGCGCTTCTGTGTAATTCCTTGCTTTGCTTAGCAATCGTATCTCTTGCTGCAAAAGAAAAATTCCAACTGGATATCATACATGTCTGAGCAAGAAAGTCAGTTTCTTTTAATTCTTTTTGGAGGCATCTTTTTCTCTTTAATCATGTCCTTCTTCGTCGTGGCTATGGTAGTACTCCATCGGCAAAGACAAATCCAAAACCGTCAAAAAATCAATCAACTAAAAACCGAACATGAGAAAACCTTGCTGAATATCGAAAATGAAATTCAGCAGGAAACCCTCTCTCACATAGGCAGAGAACTACATGATAACATCGGACAATTGCTCTCATTGGCCAAGTTGAACTTTGGATCGGCCAAGCCCGAAAAACAATCCGAAGGCAAAGTAATCCTGAATCAAATCATCAAGGAAGTTCGCGGACTCTCCAAAACGCTGAATATTGATTGGGTGGAGTCAATCTCCTTGGCAGAGTTTATCAATCAGGAATTGGGGAAAATACAGGCAACCGGATTTTGCGAAACTTCTCTGGAAAATAACCTGGAAGATTTTGACCTCACCAAAGATCAAAAACTGGTTTTGATCCGGGTCATTCAGGAATGTCTAAACAACGCCGTCAAGCATGCTTCTCCTGATAGGATTGATATCAAAATCTATCAAAATGGAAAAGGCAAAATAATCGAGATCATCGATAACGGACATGGTTTTGATCAAACTATCCAGTCAAAGGGCAGTGGAATTACCAATTTAAAAAAACGAATGGAAACGATCGGGGGAGAATTTCAACTGACATCTGCCGTCGGAAAAGGCACAAATATCAAACTTCTGTTGCCAATCTGATGTTGAGCCTTTAATTTAGGTTATTACCATCACACCCAATATGATTCGAATAGCACTTGCAGATGATCATACCCTTTTTGCAAAAGGGCTAGAAGGGCTTCTTGAAGAGCATGAAGATTTAAAGGTTATTGGACTTTTCCCAAATGGCAAAGCATTAATTGAATTTCTTCCAGGCAATAATGTGGATGTCATCCTGACAGATCTCAATATGCCGATTTTGGATGGTTTTGGGGTTTTGGACACCTGCAAAACGAAATTTCCAGACATTAAGGTAATCGTGCTTTCTATGTACGACGATGAGAAAATCTACAGGAATTGTATGCTGAAAGGTGCCGACGGTTTCATTTTGAAGGATGCCGATCCAGACGAACTGGTCTTTACCATCCATGAGATTTTCGAAGGAAGACACGTCAAAAGTTTTGCACGCGTAATTCAGCAAGCCAATCAGGACTCCTTCTATGATTCATTCCGGGTGAAGTACAGTCTTTCCCGAAGGGAGGTAGAAATCATGCGGTTGATCAAAGACGGTAACCTCAACAAAGAAATCGCCAAGGAACTCAGCCTAAGTATTCAAACGGTGGAAACTCACCGTAAAAATGTCTATCTCAAATTACAAGTTTCTTCCCGAATTGAGTTGGTCAACAAGGCCAATGAACTATTGAACTCATGAAATCGAGCATGACGAGTTCGTTACACACTGGGATGATTATCAACCATGCGAGATTCCATGTGGCCTTAAAAATCAAATTATAAACACATGAAAACTCCCATCCGCACCGCCCTCGTTGGCTACGGCTCCGTTGCCGAAAAAATGCATGCTCCTCTGATTGACGTTTGTCCGGACCTGGACTTTGTAGGAGTCGTGGAGAGAAATGGCAAGCGCTGTCAGGATAAATTCCCGGGAGTCACGACCTTTCGAAGTCTGGATGAATTGCTTGCCGGAGATGTAGCAGATCTGATCGTGATCACTACACCAAATGAGTTTCATTTCCCGATGGCAAAGCAATGCTTGCTCGCGGGAAAACATGTTGTAGTGGACAAACCGGTCACTATTTACCCGCACGAAGCGGAAGAATTGGATGCACTGGCTAAAGAGAAAAACCTCATTTGCTCTGTGTTTCACAATCGCCGATACGATGGTGATATTATGACTTTGCAGAAACTGATTTCTGAAAATACGCTCGGGAATCTGGTTTATATGGAGTCGCATTTTGATCGATTCAGACCTGTTGTCTCCGAAAACTGGAGGGATAGGGAAGTTCCGGGAAATGGAATCACTTACGATCTCGGATCTCACCTGATCGATCAGGTTGTTCTACTTTTTGGACTCCCGGAATCTATACAGGCAGACATTCGAAAGCAGCGGAAGGATGCAGTAGCAGACGATCATTTCGATATTATCCTCTACTATCCCGGATTCAAGGCGAGAGTTACAGCCGGAGTTTTGGTCAATGCCCCAACTCCTAAGTTTTTGCTTTTGGGTGAAAAAGGCTCTTATCAGAAATTTGGCCTTGATGTGCAGGAGCAGGCTTTCAAAGATGGAAAAAAGCCGGAAGGAGAAAACTGGGGTGTGGAACCTGCGGAAA
>JBILPR010000089.1:0-13521 GCA_044373795.1 Algoriphagus sp.
GAGTGCGCAATCTGAGACTGCTCCGGTTTTTTGGTTGTATTCAGCCTGAAGTTTGGTGAATCTATCCACCAGCCCCAGAAAATAATTCTGATCGATTTTAGTAGAATAAGCAATGTAGCCAATAGGTCCGCCACACGCTTTTGAGCCATAGGCGGTGAAAAGCCACTCTTCAGAATCTGAACATTTTTGGGATTCAGAAATTGTAATTATTTCCTTGTAAACTTCCTGCATTTCAGACGGATAGACAACCGGACTTTCGGAATCAACAGATTCACATCCAAAGGCTAAAAACGTCAAAAGGATTATACTTAAGTATTTCATGGCTTTTATTTTTGAAAGCAGTATTCTTTACACGGAGTTGACGTGGGAATGGTTTATTGACGATTTTATTTCTGAACAGAATCCTCGCAAAAAATTAAGATCCGAATGAAATAATTAAATCCAAAAGGTCAAAAATTAGCTAAATTACCCTATTTATTCCCCACCCTAAACTCCCAAAATTATGAAATCATTTCTTCTTGTTCTCATAATTTCATGTCTTTGCTTCGTCAATTGTAAATCGAAAGATCCTCTCGATAGGAAAGAACTAGCGGATAAAATGGGGCTTCATCTTCGGACTGAAGTACTCGACAAATGGTATCCTCTTGCTATAGACACTGTGGATGGAGGTTTTCTAAGTTCGTTCACTTTCGATTTCAAACCTACCGGAGATCAGGAGAAAATGATCGTGACACAATCCCGGCATGTTTGGACCAATGCAAAAGCTGCGCTTCGCTACCCTGAGGTCGCTCATTTCGAAATTGGCGCCGCTCACGGTTTTAAATTTCTCCGGGATAAAATGTGGGATCATGAAAAAGGCGGATTCTATTGGCTGGTAGACAAGCAGGGAAATGTGAAAGGTGACTCGACTAAAACTGCTTATGGAAATGCTTTTGCAATATTTGCTTTGGCAGCTTATTACGCACAGTCAGGGGATACAGCTGCTTTGAACCTGGCGAAAAAGACCTTTTTCTGGCTGGAAAATGGAGCGCACGACTCAATTCATAAAGGTTATTTTCAACATCTCGATCGAAGCGGCAAACCTATAGTTCGCCTAGCCAGCACACCCTCTACCTCAGATTTGGGGTACAAAGACCAAAACAGTTCCATTCATTTGTTAGAGGCTTTGACCGAGTTGCATCAAGTATGGCCGGATCAGATTGTAAAGGAAAGACTCGAAGAAATGCTCCTGCTTGTCAGGGATAAAATCGTAACTCCAAAGGGCTACCTGACACTTTTTTTCCAACCTGACTGGACACCAGTTTCCTTTGCTGACTCTTCAGAATCTGTAATTTTGGATCACCATAAGCTGGATCACGTCTCTTTTGGTCATGATGTCGAAACCGGTTTCTTGATGCTGGAGGCTTCCCATGTTTTAGGTTGGAAAAATGATACCATTACGCTTCAAATTGCCAAAAAAATGATTGATCATGCTTTAGAAAAAGGCTGGGATCCCGAGGTAGGTGGATTTTATGACGAGGCATATTATTTTAAAAACGAACCGGAAATCCGAATCACTCACGATACAAAAAATTGGTGGGCTCAGGCAGAAGGAATGAATGCGCTACTTCTAATGGATGAATTGTTTCCTGATGATAAAAGGGATTATTACGGCAAGTTCCTTACACTCTGGAACTACACGGATACTTATCTGATCGATCACAAAAACGGTGATTGGTACTCCGGCGGACTGGACAAACAGCCCGAACTCAAAACTGCAAATAAGGGGAATATATGGAAAGGAATCTACCATCATTACCGCTCTTTGGATGGTTGTATTCAGAGACTGAGGAATTAATTGACAAGGTATCATTGTAAAAACCTGGACTCTTTCTCAACTTCCATTTCCAGCAACGCATAGCTGAGGCTTTTTTCGTGGGAATCCATCGCAAGTGAGGTGGCTACTCCTCCTTGCCAATACATCGATCGAGACATTTAACCTCCATTGCTTGAAGCTCGGGCAAAACGTATCGGATAATTTCCCTTTGACTTGATGTGCGAGGTGGATTTTCACTTTAGCAGCTGTAGCATCTTTAACCAAAAAGTCAAAATCTTACTCCTGTAATTATAGTAAAGAAAGTATCATGGTATTTCCATTATCACCCGCCCATCTAGGAGCGATTTCAGTAAGTTTTAGTTTCATGATTCCAAGAGAATGATTTCAGTTTTGATTTCATTTCTGGTCTTCAGAATCGAGACTACCCCCAACACTTCGTGAACATATTTCCATGCTCCTTCGCATCCGGCAGGCCAATTGGTATAAGGTACTCCACTTCCTCTCCTACCAAACCGGCGACGGTTTTATCCGGACTTTTTCCGGCGATCCTTAGTCTGATCTCAAACGGGTTTGAATGGGAAGAAAGCTTCTCACCATGAATCAAACTCATGCCAATGTAATCTATCCAAAACTCTTTGAAAAGATGTCCGATTCGCTTTTGAATGATTTCTCCGTCCAGTTTTGCACCCGATCTGTAGCATTGGCTCCTGCGTAAGAAATTTCTCCTTGCCCAATTACTCCGTCTTGATAGCCTAAACTGACTTTCAGAGTTTCCGGCTTGGTTTTACCATTTCCCCCGCTAACTTTTATCTGACCTGATTCGATTTGTTCGAAATGAACGTTTTGAAAATCAGCCACCACGTCAGGAGTGAAATAATTCCCCGGATCGATGACTTCGTATAGAAGTTGCTCCTTGGAATTTTGAATGGAAATAGCTCCTCCGGTTCCTTCCACTTTGGAAAAGATACCGGTTCCGTCCCAAAAACATCTACAAGCGGATGTCCCAATTCATGCATACTTGGGATTGGTTTACTCACAGGATCAGCTAAATAGCCCCCAGAACCACTGCAACTTTCACTTTCAGACCTTTTTTGGACACAAGTTCCAGTATTTTTGAGCTCCTGCCGGAGAATTTGCAGCACCCATATTTGTAATCGGCCAGTATTATGTCTGAGTAATAAAGGGAGCAGACCTTCCGTTCTTCGCTCCAGTAAGACATCAAACCCTATATTCGGATCTTGTTGCTATCTCTTTTGTGCCAAAGCAATGATCCGCCAAGCGAGGCATCCAGCACCAGATAATCTAGATTTCCTTGTTCCGTCAGGATCAAAGCCGGCTCTATCCAATCTCCCGAGAATCCCGCTCCACAACCTATTCTGATTTTTTCTATCATGGCTAAACAGTGATAATTCCCATTAAAATTGAAACTGTTAGAATGACGAGAGTTACCAGAAATGCCAGAGGGATAGTTTTCAGCTGGTGCTCACCCAGGTCAACTCCTGCTAACCCAACCAGTAAATAGGTGGATCCTGTGAGTGGACTTATCGGGAATCCGGTAGTCATCTGACCCATGATCGCGGCCTGGCCCACTTCAATCGCGCTTACATTAAAATGTTCTGCAGTGGAAGCCAGCAAAGGCAAAATTCCGAAATAGAACGAGTCCGGGTCAAAAAGTAAACTTGCCGGTACAGACAATAATCCTGTCAGAACTGGCAATTGCCGGCCCAATTGTTCGGGGAGGAAAGTTTGGACACTTCCTGCCATGGCATCCATCATGCCGCTACCTTTGAGAATACCGGTGAAACAGCCAGCCGCGAACAAGATACTAGCCATGAGCATCGCCTCCTTTGCATGTGCATCAATCCGTTTTTTCTGTTCCTCCACTTTTGGATAATTGATCAGAAGTGCCAAAGCAAAAGCAACCATAAACACTACATAAGGTGGCGCCCAGGCAAGAATGATCATGCTGATAGCGGCAAGAATAAGGAAAATATTGACCCAAAAAAGCTTAGGCCGTGCGAGATCATCCAAGATTGCATCTTTGATGAATACCACATTTTCTTCAAGTGGAATCATTAGCTTTTTTTCTCTTTTCCCAAGAAAAAAAGCGATGATCAAAACTGTGACCAGCCCGGCCAAGAAGGGAATCAATATTGGATTGAAAAGCTCAGTGACAGAAATATTCAGAGCGGTTGCAGCTCGAATCGTCGGACCGCCCCATGGCAAAATATTCATCGTCCCGGCTGCCAGTGCCACAATACATGCCAAAGTAATCCTTCGCATCCCAAGCTGGTCATAAATCGGAACCATCGCAGGAATCACTACCAGAAAAGTGACCGCTCCGGAACCGTCCAGGTGGATCATCATTGCTAAAATTGCAGTTGCAAGAGAAATCTTAACCGGATCATTTCCGGCTATTTTCAAAAGACGATCAATAATCGGCTGAAATGTACCGGCATCGAGCAGAATTCCGAAAAAAAGAATAGCAAAAACAAACATTACACCTGTAGGAGCAATCGCTTGCAATCCATCCCCGATCATTCCAGGAAGTTCCAACATTTTGCCAGCTGCTATACCTGTCAAAATCGGAACAAGAGTAAGAGCGATGACGGCGGAGGCCTTTTTGGTGATCACCAAAAAAAGCAAAAGAAGAATAGTAACTAATCCTAAAGCTGCGAGCATTTTCTATTTGTTAAATTCCTCCAAAAACTTCATTTGCTCCCAGTAAGGAATATTTCTGACATTGATGTTCGTGCCGAGTTCCAAAACCATCGGGTCTTGAGGATTAAAAACCGGCCATTCCACCGGTCGTCCTTTTCCATTCGGATTTCCCGTTTTAATGAAGTTTACCCAATACTCAGACATGTTTTCTTCCAGCTCATAGTCTACTTTTTCGAAGGGCCGACTCCACTTGTTAAGCGTGTGAAAAGCATAACTGAATTCAGCTGAATGAAAAGCACCATAGTTAGGTTCACCGGGTGGGACTCGGGTGAAATAATAGACATAGACATCTTTCTCCCCCTTCTCTGTTTGCATCTTTGCCCAAGTAAAGTTTTGGAGGCCGAAGTTTAATTCTGCGATGATGCCCTGAGTTTCTTTCAATTCAACTTCATTTTCGGCAGGGAAAAGTTGAAGATATTCTCCTGCTCTGCCGCCATATTGTTTCTTTGCATTTTCTTTGAATTGGGCAGGAGAAACCTCCGGACCAAAAGACACATTATCGTCTGCATTCCACCCAGTCAATAATGGAACATCGGAATGAGCAGAATTCTCAAAGGTCTCTCTCACTCCCGGAATTACTATGCCGTCTACCACCGGACCAAATCGTCCCGGAATTTTCAACAAACTATCAGCAGGGAAGCTTCTCAAATCCATGATGGATTCTGCGCCCAATCCCACCATAAGTTCCTGACCTCTTTGCTCAGCACCTTTGATACCCGAAACTAAGCCTGTTACCCGATTAAACATCCCGCCACTTTGGGCAATTGCTTTATGAAAAAGTCCTTTTGCTTTGGGAGATGCCACAAGAGCATTGACGGCAAATGCCCCTGCAGATTGGCCCGCAATCGTGATATTTTCAGGATCTCCTCCAAAGGCAGAAATGTTCTTTTTAACCCATTCTAAAGCTGCGATCTGATC
This sequence comes from Algoriphagus sp., assembly GCA_044373795.1. Lineage (GTDB taxonomy): Bacteria > Bacteroidota > Bacteroidia > Cytophagales > Cyclobacteriaceae > Algoriphagus. Next base: position 5,456 of record JBILPR010000089.1, read on the forward strand.
AAGGACACCATAGTTACCTGAAGTTGAATCGGAACTTTCTCTATTCAGTTCGGGATGCGCCAGAAACCCGAAAATACCCAGGCGATAATTGATCGTAACTACCACAATTCCTTTCTTGGCCAATTCTTCACCGTCATAAAGCGGCACGGTCCCTGATCCACCACTAAATCCACCTCCGTGAATCCAGACCATGACAGGTCGTTTTTCATCAACAGTTTCGGCTCCAGTCCACACATTCAGATAAAGACAATCTTCCGAAATCGGTTCTTTAGGAATCAGAAATTCTTCAGACCAAGCAAAGAAGGGAACCGGAGGATTTTGGATCGCTGAAGCCGGATTTTCCACACATTCTTTAATCCCTTCCCAAGACTGTACAGGCTGAGGGGCTTTCCACCGGAGTTCACCTACGGGTGGGGCAGCAAAGGGAATTCCCATAAAAGTCTTGATGGAATCCAATCCGACCAATTTCCCTGAAACCAATCCGGCATCAGTGAGGAGCTCATTGACATCAAGTTGATTTTCAACTTCAGGCGAAGAACAGGATATAGCCAGAGCCACGACAAAAATGGAAAGGATCGTTTTCATTGACAGGAATTAAGGATTAAAACGCTGTCAAGAACGGAATATATTTTATTGGTTCAAAAAGAAACAATAGAGATTTCATTTATCGGCTTGGAGTAGGAATAAAATAATAAGAAAAGCAGAATCAGGCTTTCTACATTGTAGTGACCAAAAATTAGCTGAGTTTTCGAGCTTCAGTTCTACTGACTATTTTGATAAGCTAATAGCCTGACTTCCAACTTCTCAACTTCAAGCCAATAACTTCACAGGAGGGTAACACTACTCCGGAAAATTATTCGTACTTTTGCACCTCAATTAGGAAAAAAATGTTGAATATCCGGAATATCGCGATTATCGCACACGTTGACCACGGTAAGACTACACTTGTGGACAAAATCATTCATGCTTCTCAGATCTTCCGAGAAAATCAGCAGTTTCAGGACCTGATCCTGGACAGTAACGATTTGGAGCGTGAAAGAGGAATTACAATCCTTTCCAAGAACGTATCTGTCCGCTACAAGGACGCTAAAATCAATATTATTGACACTCCTGGTCACGCTGATTTCGGTGGTGAAGTGGAGCGTGTTTTGAAGATGGCTGATGGTGTGATCTTGCTTGTGGATGCTTTCGAAGGTCCTATGCCTCAGACCCGATTTGTATTGGGTAAAGCTCTGGCTCTTGGTCTTACTCCAATTGTTGTTGTAAATAAAGTAGATAAAGAAAACTGTCGTCCCGACGAAGTGCATGAGTCAGTTTTTGACTTGATGTTCAATTTGGACGCAACCGAAGAGCAATTAAACTTCTTTACTTTATATGGTTCTGCTAAGCAGAACTGGATGGGTCCTGATTGGAAAAACCCAACTGATAATATTTTCCCTCTTTTAGATGCCGTTTTGGAACATATCCCGGCACCAAAAATTGACGAAGGATCTCTACAGATGCAAATCACCTCGTTGGATTACTCCAGTTTCGTAGGTCGTATTGCAATTGGTCGAGTGAGAAGAGGTACCATCACAGAGGGCCAACAAATTGCTCTTTGCAAAGCTGACGGCTCCATCAAGAAGATGAAGGTTAAAGAATTGCAAGTGTTTGAAGGTCTTGGAAGAGTAAAAGTTTCTGAAGTAATGGCAGGCGATATTTGCGCTGTGATGGGAATTGAAGATTTTGAAATCGGAGATACGATCGCTTTTGCGGATAATCCAGAACCACTTCCAAGAATCTCGATCGATGAGCCTACTATGAATATGCTCTTCACGATCAACAACTCACCATTCTTCGGTAAAGAAGGAAAATTCGTGACTTCACGCCACCTGAGAGACAGACTTTTCAAGGAAACCGAGAAAAATCTGGCCATGAAAGTTGAAAACACAGACAGTGAAGACAAATTCCTTGTTTATGGACGTGGTATCCTTCACTTGTCTATCCTGATCGAAACAATGAGAAGAGAAGGTTACGAACTTCAGGTTGGTCAGCCGCAAGTAATCTTCAAGGAAATCGACGGTGTGAAATGTGAACCTATCGAATTACTTGTAGTAGATGTACCTCAGGAAACTGCAGGAAAAGTAATCGAACTCGCAACTCAAAGAAAAGGTGAGTTAACAATCATGGAGCCAAAAGGCGATCTTCAGCATTTGGAGTTCAGAATTCCTGCAAGAGGTTTGATTGGTTTGAGAAATAACGTGTTGACTGCCACTCAGGGTGAAGCCATCATGAACCATAGATTTTCTGAGTATGAGCCTTTCAAAGGAACAATCCCAGGAAGAATCAACGGTTCCCTCATCGCAATGGAAGGTGGTCCTTGTACTGCTTACGCTATTGACAAACTTCAGGACAGAGGTTCTTTCTTCGTAGATCCGGGAGATGATTTGTACGCAGGTCAGGTTGTAGGTGAGCATTCACGTGACAACGACATTGTGGTAAATATCCAGAAGGGCAAGAAATTGACCAACATGAGAGCCTCCGGTACTGACGACAACGTGAGAATCATACCTGCCAAGAAGTTTTCTTTGGAAGAAGCAATGGAATACATCCAGAAAGATGAATACCTTGAAATCACTCCTAAATCCATCCGTATGAGAAAAATCTACCTGGATGAGAATGAAAGAGGAAGAATGGCTAAGAAAGATTCTTAATCAAGAATTTTAATTATAAACAAAAAAATCCCTCAGACGAAAGTTTGAGGGATTTTTCTTTTACCACAAGTGATGAACTTCCTCTTTAATGTATTTTCCATAAATCCTCGATGCTTCCTGTTTTTGATGAGGATTCAAAGGTGGCAATTGGGAAGCTCTGACATTTGCGTTCAATTGGTCCAAATTGGATGCCCCGGGAATTATAGTACTGACTTGCCCAAACATCAAAATCCATTTCAAAGCCTGTGCAGACAGGTCATGATTATTGGCAAAGTCTGATTTCAATTCCTCAATTGCCGGAAAAGCTTTTTCCAAAGGAACACCCGAGAATGTTTCCCCTTTATCAAAGGCCTTTCCATCCCGGTTAAAGTTGCGGTGATCGTCCTTTCCGAAGGTGGTTTCCGGTGTGATTTTCCCGGATAAAAGCCCACTCGCCAATGGAACCCGCACAATTAACCCGACATCATTAATAGCTGCAAGATTGAAAAGCATCTCGGAGGGTCTTTGCCTGAAAAGATTGAAAATGATCTGAACGGTGGATACAATGTCATACTTCATAGCAGTCATCGCTTCGTTGATGCCTTCCACACTCACTCCCATTGCTTCAATTTTACCTTCAGTTTTCAGATCATCGAAAAGTCGAAAAATCTCATCCCGTTGGTAAACCTGAGTTGGCGGGCAATGCAATTGAATCAAGTCCAGCCTATCAAAACCTGTATTTCGCAAACTATCCTCCACAAATCGACGGAGCTTGTCTGTAGTATATCCATCATTCATGTGAGGCTGAATCCTCCGTCCACATTTGGTCGCGACGTAAATCTTTTCGGATCGCTCACGCACAGCTTTCCCGACAGCTGCTTCGCTCAATCCCCCATCATACACATCAGCTGTATCAACAAAATTGATTCCCTTATCAAAAGCAGAATGAAGTAGCTCATCTGCTCGCTTGGGATCAAAGGGCTTGCCCCATCCACCGCCTACTTGCCATGTTCCAAGACTTATTTCGGACACTTTCCATCCGGTTTTTCCTAAAATTCTAAAATTCATATTTTTTAACCTGGTATCGTTTTTTGGGTAATCGTTACTTGACCTTTGTTAAAGGCTAATTCTTAAGCCAAGTTATTTTCTTCCTCAATTTAAGCAAGCTAAAAATTATCGAGGATCACCAGATCATTTCAAACCTTTGATCACAATATTTCCTGTTCCATCCGGACGACAAGGATATTGGAAATCATATTTTGATTTTTTGGGATCGTTGATAGTTTCGTAAAAGCCATCGAGAAACTTGAGAGTGGATTTAACAGACTTTTCATCAAGCAATTTACTGTCCAAATACAAAGCATAAATAGCGGCCTTTTGGGAATTAAATTCAGAGAATGTCTTTTCAAAATCCCCCATGTCCTCAATGCAATACCCGCGGTACCTCCTATCGGTCACATATTTCAACAATAATTCTGAGGCGGGCTTGGCGTAAGGGGCAGCCACAATTCCGGAATGATCAAAATCGTACGGCACAGCGATTGGTTTTTCCATCTCAGGCGTTTTCATAAGCTTGATATTCTGCCTGTATTGAATGGACCAGTCTGTATTTCCTATCAGGAATTGAAAAACTGCCATCCTATGGAAATCATCAGATTCGATTTTTTCAGGACGGATCAGTTCCTGGTCCAAAGAGGTCATTTGGTTTCGTTGAGCCATCTGCTCTTCGTCCTCAATCAGGAAACAAAAAAGCGGATCATAATGCTTTGCTTTTTCAGATTGGTCAACGATAGTAAGTCTTACCAGCCGGACTTTAAAGCTTTTTTCTGTCAGGAGATTATACAACTTGTAGGCATAAAATTCCCTGAACACGTATTTTTCTCCTTGACAGGGCATCACGAGTTTGAGCTTATCCTGACCTTGGAAAACCGTGTTTTCAATATGATCTTTTGAAAAATTGAGCAAAAGCGGAGGATAATCGCAGATATTCATTTCCCGCCTGAAATGTCCCCTTGTCCTGATTCTCAAAGGCAATGCAATTTGTTTACCTGAGCTATCCGCCAACCCCATCGAAAAATCAAAATATTGTGGCTCACCTTTAGTGTCTTTGAAAAGCTTGTTAAAATCCCCTTTCAGATTGATCTCCAAAATCTCGTTTGAATCAAAAAGCCCCTGATTCTGTCCAAGACAGAGTTGGGACCAAAATAGGATCGAAATAGATGAAAACAGTCCTTTGATCAATGTCCTTCCTTTGTTCATCTCTTCATATTTTTATCCAGGCAGTTCAAAACCTTCAATTAAAGGGTTTAGATAGATTTAAGTTAACTAAAAAAATGCGAGCAACATCTGAATTATCTAAAAGCCATATTAATTTTTATCTTTAAATCCACTTTGAAAAACACTTTCAAAACCGGTTGATTTTCAAAAGCGAAGAAGTTTTTTTCCTAAAATCTCAAAACCTCAAACCATGAAATCAAGAAGACAATTTATAAAAGTTATAGGCGTGGCGAGTGCCACTGCTGTCTTACCTATTACCTCAATCGCATCTGAAATGGCAAAGCAAAAAATGATTCACCAAGTTTATTTCTGGCTTCACGATCCGGCCAACACACAGGAATTCCTGACCGAAGCAGTCCCAATGTTGGGTCGCTGCAAAACCGTCGCAAAATTTATTGCAGGTACTCCGGCTCCAACAGCGGACAGAGAAGTGGTAGACCATAGTTTCCAGGTTTCATGTACCCTATTTTTTGATAGCCTGGAAGATCAGGAGATCTACCAGTCAGATCCACTTCATCTGGACTTTATAGAGAAATATTCCCGCATGTGGAAATCTGTAAAAGTCTACGATATTTCAATTTAAGAAAACCCTGATTAGGATACTCCTCGTAAATACCTGAAATACAAAATATTCTGACATGAAAAATGTGAAGTGGATAATCGGATTGGTGTTGGTTGGATTTTGGGCATGTGAACCCAAAGAAGATCCGGCGCCAACTCCTCAGGCGGATGTCGTGAAAGAAGCAATCTACACCACCATGAAAGAATGGTATTATTGGAATCAGGAACTTCCAGCAAGTGTGGATTACACGAAGTTTGCTTCCAATGAAGAACTCCTGGCCGGGATCACTTTCAAGCCTCTTGATCGATTTTCTTACCTCACCACCACCGAAGCTTTCACCAATTCATTTGTAGGCAGAAATGCCGGACATGGCTTTGGATTCGCTTTCGATGCAGCGGAAAAGTTATTTCTCACTTTTGTATTTGATGAATCTCCTGCCGGAAAAGACGGTTGGAAAAGAGGATGGGAAATCACCCAAATCAATGGAAAACCGATTGCTGAATACAAAACCAGTACAGGCGGATATGATTTTAAATTGGGCACAACTGATCCCGGGGTGACCAATTCATTCACCTTCAAACTTCCTGACGGAACCACTACTTCCCGCACAAATGTGAAAGCTGAATATCAGTCAAACTCAGTTCTTCATCAGAGTATTTTTGAGATTCCAGGCAAGAAAGTTGGTTACTGGGCTTATCAAAGCTTTAAAGCAACAGCCGGCTTGACCCCAACGAGAAGCAGTGAAGTTCAGAGTTCAATGGAATATTTCCAATCGCAGGGCATCAATGAATTGATTATCGACTTGAGGTACAATGGAGGAGGATCTGTAGCGGTAGCTGAGCAAATTAGCAATTACCTGATTCAGGCTTCAAATTCCAATAAGTTGATGTATACCAACAAGTTGAATTCACTTAAAACCAGCCAAAACACCTCAAAAAATTTCAGCAAGATTGGCTCTTTAAATCTGAATCGGGTTATTTTCATCACCTCCCGTGGATCTGCATCTGCCTCTGAATTGGTGATCAATAACCTGGATCCTTACATGGATTTGGTTTTGATCGGAGATAATACTTTTGGAAAACCTGTCGGTTCATTCCCACTTTCCAGCTACAACAGAACGTTGAAAGACAATAACGTAGAGTTGGTTCCGATCACATTTGCGACAGCAAATTCCGCCGGAAAAGCGGAATATTTTGATGGATTTCCCGCTGACTTTGCGATAGGAGATTCTCCCCAATTTTCCTGGGGTGATAAAAAAGATCAACGACTTGCAGCTGCACTCCAATTCATTCAGAACGGAACTGTCAGCGGAAGAATGCTCAATACGTTTTACAGACCTCAATGGGAAATGATTGATGCTTTCAAAGGATTGCAACAGGAGTTTCCAGCATTCTAAATCAAAAAGCCCGGTCAAATGATCGGGCTTCTTTGTTATTTTTTGTGTCTGTCTATCAGGACTTCCATCACCTCATCCAGTTCGTAGCCTTTTGCTTCGATCAATATCAAGTAGTGAAAAAGCAAATCGGCAGCTTCACCCAAAAAGAGTTCTTTGTTATCGTCTTTTGCCTCGATCACAATCTCAACCGCTTCCTCTCCTACTTTCTGAGCAATCTTATTAATGCCTTTGGCAAAAAGCGATGCAGTGTATGATTTTTCAGAAGGATTGTTTTTTCTGTCCTTGATGATCGCGCGAAGCTGATCAATAAATCCTGTTTTTGAACCATTAATTTCGGCAAAGCAAGTATCAGCACCGGTATGGCAAACCGGACCTTTGGGATTGGCTTTGATGAGAAAAGCATCTCCATCACAATCAACCAGAATACTGACCAATTCCATAAAATTCCCGGAAGTTTCGCCTTTGGTCCAAAGTCTGTTTTTACTTCGACTGAAGAAAGTAACCTTTCCAGTCTCTTTGGTTTTTTCCAAAGCTTCCTCATTCATGTAACCTTGCATGAGGATTTTTCCGGTCATAGCATCCTGCACAATTGCCGGAACCAAGCCGTTCATTTTATTAAAGTCGATATTCATTTTTTTTGCTGATTCTAATTTTTTGAAAAGATAGCTGCACAGATATTTTTAAGATATGGTAACCCGAGATATACTAGCGCATTAATCTTACCTCTCAAGCTTTTTCTAAGTTTTTAAAGATAGCTACGCAGATTTATTTTTAAGATATGTCCGCAGAGGACGAGATAGACAATTGAACTAGAAATATCTCACGAAGTCTATCTTGGAGATATCTCGCGAAGCATATCTTTCTTAATTTCGAGAAGCCTATCTTCTTTTTTATCTTTTAAAACATATCTTCCTCTTTTGTCGCTAGGCCTATCTTCCTTAATTATCTCGCAAAGCCTATCTTTTTTTACTTATCTCACAAAGACTATCTCCTTTTTTATCTCGCTAAATCTTCTCACTTTCTAACACTTATCCCTTCCTTTTCCAGATACTTTTTCAACTCCGGAATCGGAATTTCTTTGAAGTGAAATATACTTGCCGCCAAAGCTGCATCTGCTTTCCCGAAGGTAAACACATCTTTGAAATGCTCCATATTTCCT
>JBILPR010000387.1:0-3985 GCA_044373795.1 Algoriphagus sp.
GGCAACTCACCCTCCGGTCGGACAAACTGCCGCCAGAAAAGACGGAACGCTGATCTTTCTTCAGCCTGGAGAAACCAGGCAATATGACTTAGATCTTCAAGTCCTGAATGGAAAAGAGGAGATTGAAGCCAAATTTCACAGATAATTAATTGACTGATAATAACCCCACAGTACTATGAGCTTAGCAAAAAAAGCACTCGAACAAGGAGAAGGAATTCTGAGATTGACACCAACATGGGTTCCCCGGTCTTTCTGCGTTCCCGGCAGGAGAATCAAGCTTCATCCGGATGATTATTATATTTTGGGTGGGCAAAGAGGAGGAATTGACGAGCGTTGGTTTTCTTCCACCACACCTGCACAAAATGGTCCTCTTACCAGCAAAAATGAAGGCTTGAGTCATATTGCTTTCGAAGAAAACGGAAAAACCGAATTGTTCCTGTTGAAGGATGCTGTGGAAGAAATAGGAAGTGAGATCATTGGAAGTCGACTTTGGGATGAGTTCAAAGCATGGCCGATGTACTCCAAGTTTTTTGACAACATGGGTCCGCTGCCGCACCATATCCATCCAAGCGATGAATTTGGAGCATTAACCGGTCAAAAAGGAAAGCCGGAAGCATACTATTATCCTCCGCAAGTCAATAATCACGGTGGCGATTTCCCTTATACGTTCTTCGGCATCGCTCCGGGTACAACCAAAGAGCAGATAAAGGAATGTCTGATGAACTTCGACAAAGGCGATAATAAAATCACCAATTATTCTCAGGCTTTCAGGCTTCAGCCGGGTACAGGTTGGGATGTCCCTCCGGGAATGCTTCATGCTCCGGGAAGCTTGTGCACCTACGAGCCACAAAAGGCTTCAGATATTTTCGCGATGTATCAGTCTTTGGTAAATGAGGCGATTATTCCGGATGAATTGCTTTGGAATGCTTCGCCAAAAGATCGGGTAGGGGACTATGATCTGCTCGTTGAAATGATCGACTGGGATCTGAACGTCAATCCGAATTTACTTGAAACCAGATACATGGAGCCAATTCCGGTTGGTGATGTAGCTAAAATGAACGCCGCCGGATACAGTGACTTATGGATTTGCTACCGATCTCACGACTACAGTGCGAAGGAATTGACCATTTTCCCGGGACAGACTGTAACCATCACGGATGCTGCTGCTTATGGCTTGATCATGATGCAGGGCCACGGAAAGATGGGCGTTTGGGATATCGAAACTCCTGCTTTGATCCGTTTTGGACAGCTGACAAATGACGAGTTTTTCGTGAGCGAAAAAGCTGCAAAAGCCGGTGTGAAAATCACCAATCATTCTAAAACCGATCCGATTGTAATGCTGAAGCATTTCGGCCCAAGAAACCCGGATTTGGTGGTAAAATAAGTCAACAGTCCACAGTCCACAGATGCCCTTGAGAAATTTCCATCTTGGTTTTAAAGACGGAAGTTCAAAATAGGTAGCAGTGGACTGTGGTCCATCGACCGTTGACAAAAAACATACTCAATAACTAATAACCCAATAACTCTTTTATCATGAACAACTTCCCCAGACTCCACAATGCCACCTGGCCAGGGATTGTCGGAAAAGGTCCGGATTCCGAACCTGTAATTTCCTTTGATACCATGCTCGAAAAGACTGCCGCTGCTGAAGTAAACGGCGTCAAATTCGATGGAATCGACATTGGTCTTTTTGATCCGCACATCGATCTGGATATGTCAGACCACGGAATCAAGCGTCTTGCTGAAAAAGTGGCTGGTTTGAATTTGAACATTGGTTCCCTGGTAGCTCCGATTTGGGGAGGCCCGGCTATGGGAAGCGCTGCCGAACGAAAGACGTTTGTAGATATGGTCCGCAAATCCTGTGAATTTGGCCAAAAGCTGAAAGATCTGGGTGTAAGACCTTATGGAGTTGTAAGAATAGACTCAGCAAGCAGCGTGGAAAACTGGTCCAAAGATCCGGTTGGAAACACGAAGCTGATCGCCCAGACTTTCCGTGAGGCTTGCGATGTTGCGGCTGATTTTGGAGAAAAACTTGCCGCCGAGGGTGAAATCTGCTGGGGCGGAATGCATAGCTGGAGAGCGATGATTGACACTTTGGATCAGGTTAACAGGCCAAATATTGGTTTCCAGGCCGATATGTCTCATACATTCCTGTACATGCTGGGTTACAATAGTCCAGAGGATCGCATTCTTCCGAAGGATTTCCAATGGTCGGATCGCGAAGCTTTGACTGAAGCCTTGAAGACGTTGACCAAAGCACTCAGACCATGGACGATTGACTTCCACGTTGCTCAAAATGACGGAACAGTTTTCGGTTCAGGTTCGCATGATAAGACTGGTAGACATTGCCTTGCTACTGATCCAAACGGCAGACTTGACATCGCGACAGATGCCGGTCACTGGTTGAGAGATGAGAAAGGTGAGTTGACCAAAGTGATGCGTCATATCTGTTGGGATGGTTGCATGTTTCCAAATGAAGTGATGGGCAATCAGCAAACCTGGAATGATATCCTTGCAGCAATGATCAAAGTGAGAGAAAATCACGGATGGGAGGAGTAAGCTTCAATTTCTGAAGGTTAATATTCATTTGTAAAAGACAGAAGACAGAGGACGGAAGACCGAAGAAATGGTCTCCCATTCTTAATTCATCATTCAACATTTAAATCATGAAAGAGAAAAAATTAATAAGAATAGGCCTGATAGGAACAGGCCTGATGGGCCGAATCCATACCAACGGCTATAAGCGATTGACAGACTTTTTTCCGGAATATGAATATGCGCCGGTTTTGCAGGCTTGCTGCTCCAGAAATCCGGAGCGGGCCCAAGCTTTCGCAGATCAGTGGGGATACAAATCCATCGAAACTGACTGGAGAAAAATCATTGCCCGCGACGACATCGATGCGGTCGATATTTGCACGCCAAATGACAAGCATGCTGAAATCGCGATTGCAGCAGCAGCAGCAGGCAAGATGATTCTATGCGAAAAACCTCTGGCAAGAACAGTTGACGAGGCAGAAGAAATGCTAAAAGCTGTCGAGGCATCCGGCGTAAAAAACACCGTTTGGTACAATTACCGCAGGATTCCTGCAGTGACTTTGGCGAAGCAAATCGTGGATTCAGGCAAGTTGGGTAAGATTTTCCATTATCGGGCAAACTTCCTTCAGGACTGGACGATCAATCCGGAATTGCCTCAGGGCGGGGATGGCCTTTGGAGACTGGATGCGGAATCGGCAGGATCAGGTGTGACCGGAGATTTGCTTGCCCATTGCATCGATACTGCCATGTGGATCAACGGAGGCATCAAAGATGTGTCTGCTATGACTGAAACGTTTATCAAGGAGCGAGTTCATCAGTCAACCGGCGAAGTTCAAAAAGTAACAATTGACGATGCGTGTATTTTCCATTGCCATTTTGACAATGGATCGCTTGGACTTTTCGAAGCTACCCGATATGCTCGCGGACACAAGGCACTTTATACGTTTGAGATCAACGGCGAGCACGCTTCGCTTCGTTGGGATCTGCACGATTTGACACGATTGGAATACTTTGACCATGCCGACGAAAGTCAGGTTCGTGGCTGGAGATCTATCCACGTGACGGATGGAGATCATCCTTACATGAAGCGTTGGTGGATTCCTGGTACTTCGATTGGATATGAGCATTCCTTTATTCACCAGGTTGCTGATTTCTTCAAAAGTCTGGAGACGGGCGAACCTTGTGCACCGACGTTCCGGGATGCATTTGAAACCCAGAAAGTTTGCGAGGCTGTCATCGAATCAGCAAAGGATAAAAGCTGGAAAAATACCTGGGTCGTTTGGCCTACTACATAAATTTTACTCAGCCTTATGAAAGTAAAGAACCTCCTGTTTGGGAGGTTTTTTTTATCTGATTAGTGGGATTAATATTACTTTTAGCCTCCTTCAGTATAAGCTTCAACCATGAAAATGAAATTTAGTCATTTCACTTTTTTCCTTGTCTTGACATT
>JBILPR010000091.1:0-13478 GCA_044373795.1 Algoriphagus sp.
GGCCGCAAAAGAACTCAAGACAAAGCCAACCCAACATTCTGTAAAACAACTGTTGGAAGCCGGTATTCAGCCTGATATCTTGGTATGCCGCACAGAATATCACCTTCCTGCAGAAGTGAAAAAGAAACTTGCTCTATTCTGCAACGTGCAAATCAATAACGTGATCGAGGCTATGGACGCAGACTCGATTTATGATGTGCCGCTTCTGATGAAAAAAGAAAAGCTGGATGAACGGGTGATGACCAAATTGAAGCTCACTTCGAAGGTTCCGCTTGATCTTGAGAGCTGGAAAGACTTCCTCGGAAAGCTAAAAAATCCTACTCAGGACGTTACAATTGGCCTAATAGGCAAATATGTATCGCTCCCGGATTCTTACAAATCCATCATCGAATCATTTACACATGCAGGGGCATCAATAGAGTGCCAGGTCAATCTTAAGTTGATTTCTTCTGAGGAAATCAATTCTGATAATTTCCAGGCAAAACTCGATGAGCTGGATGGAATTCTTGTCGCTCCGGGATTTGGTGAGCGAGGATTTGAGGGGAAAATCGAAACTGTCCGGTATGCACGAGAAAATAAGGTTCCCTTCTTTGGAATTTGCTTGGGAATGCAGGTGGCCGTGATCGAATTTGCAAGAAATGTACTGGGTATCGAGGATGCCAATAGTACCGAGATGGATCCAATGACAACCAATCCGGTCATCGCCCTGATGGAAGAGCAAAAGAAAGTTGACCAAATGGGCGGAACTATGCGACTTGGTTCGTATGCTTGCGACCTCAAAAAATCAAGTAAATCGTTTGCTGCTTACGGAAAGCAAAAAATCCATGAAAGACATCGTCACCGATATGAATTCAACAATGACTATCTGGATCAAATAGAAAGTAAAGGTATGATCGCAACCGGCAAAAATCCGGAAACCGGACTAGTGGAAATCATGGAAGTCAAAAATCATCCCTGGTTTGTCGGCGTTCAATTCCACCCTGAATACAAAAGTACCGTATTGAATCCTCAACCGCTTTTCGTGAATTTCATTCAGGCGGCTCTTGACAATAAAAAAATAAAATAAGCATTCATTTGCCGCAAGCTCTCTTCCGGTTTTAAGATTAAATATATGGACAAAAATCAAGCGACGGGTTTGATTCTTTTCGCAGCTGTAATATTGGTCTACTCAATCTTTTTTGCGAGTAGCCCAGAAATTCCCGCAGTTGAAACAGAAACAGTTGCCCAAACTGAAGCAGTTCAAGAAGCCCCTGCTTCTTCGAATCCACAAGTTTTGGCTGCCAACGACAGCACCTTGGATGCGAGTCGAATTGAAAAATTCGGTGTGTTAGCAAACCTAACCAAGGGAAATGAAGAGGAAATCATGTTGGAAAATGACCTGATTCAGGTTAAAATTTCGACAAAGGGAGCCCAAATCAAGCAAGTTATTCTGAAAGAATACAAGAGTTGGAAGATGGAACCTTTGATCCTTTTCGATGAGAAAACTTCAAAAATGGCGTTTTCACTGGAAAGTCAGAAAGGCAATTTAAACTTGGAAGACCTTTTTTTTCAATCCGAAATTTCAAATTCCGAAAATGAAGAGGGTGTCAAAACCCAAATCCTCACTCTTAAAGCAGGAACTGAAAACGGGCAATTGACCCAGACTTTCAAGCTCTCTGACGGTAGTTATATCGTATCCAAATCATTCGAAGTAGATCGCTACCAAGGTTTTTTTACCGGAAATAGCCTGCAAATGACTTGGGAAGATCAGATAAAAGCCCAGGAAAAAGACCTTGCTGAATCCAGAAGAAAAACAGAAGTCAATTATTACCTGAGCTCAGATTCCTATGAGCACTTGGGAGTTGGCGACGATGCCGAGCAGGAGATTGTAGAAGAACCCGTGAAGTGGGTTGCTTTTAGCCAGCGATTTTTCACCGCAGGTGTGATAGCAGACAGTGTGTTCCAAAATGTAAATCTTTCTCAAAGCACTCCCACGGATAGCCTGATAGTAAGAAGCATGTCTACTTCCTTGAGCATCCCTATGGAAAATGGGGTCGCCGGGATGAGTTTTTACTTCGGACCAGACAAATATAAAACCCTGAAAACCATCACAGAAGGCTTTGAGAACAACGTGGACATGGGTTATTTCTTTGTCTCGTGGGTGAATAAATACATCATCGTCAACCTCTTCGCCTTTCTGGAAGATTACTTTACGAACTATGGTGTCATAATCATCCTGATCGTTCTTCTCATCAAAATGGTTCTCTTCCCGCTGACCTATAAGTCTTACATGGGAATGGCCAAAATGAGAGTAATAAAGCCGGAAATCGATGAGCTGAAAGAGAAATACGGAGATGATGCTACCAAAATGCAACAAGAGCAAATGAAGCTTTTCTCACAGCTTGGGGTAAGTCCAATTTCAGGATGTCTTCCTCTTGTGCTTCAGATGCCGTTTCTTTTTGCTATGTTCTTCTTTTTCCCAAATGCAATTGAACTTCGTCAGGAATCTTTCTGGTGGGCTGATGACCTTTCCACTTACGACACTTTTATCAATTTGCCATTTACGATTCCATTCTATGGAGCACATGTGAGTTTATTCACTCTTTTGATGACAGTTTCGCAGATTGTCTACACCCATTTCAACAATCAATTGACCACTGCAACCGGACCGATGAAGAATCTTGGCTATATCATGCCGGTGATGTTCATGTTTGTATTGAACTCTTATCCTGCAGGTCTTAGCTTCTACTATTTTGTCTCCAACATGGTGACTTTTGGTCAGCAGGCGTTAATCAAGCTATTCGTGGACGATAAAAAGATTCGCGAAAAAGTTGAAGAAAATAAGGTGAAAAACGTCAACAAAAAGAAGTCGAAATTTCAACAAAGACTTGAAGACGCTATGAGATCGGCTGATACTGCAAAGAAAAAATAACGATTGAAAGAGCCTTAAGGAGGCTTTTTTTTAGGTTTTATATCCAAGGAGAGTGCAAAGAAGAAGAGATTTAATCGCTAAAATTTTCAGGTTCATTTGGCATTCCTTCTTCCTGAAACAAAATCATCCGGAAGATTCAATTAAGGTTAAATGGATTTAAAAAGCTTAATTTCCATGATATCAATCAAGGTAAGAAGGCGAAAATCATCTTTACGTTGACTGACAACTCAACAAGCACAAAGTCAAAAAATCCCTTGGATTCGACAGGAAAAGAGTTGATTTTGCTTAATATTGAAAGTTCAAATACCCTCTAAAAAACATCATGGGAAAAATTATTGCCATTGCCAATCAAAAAGGTGGAGTAGGCAAAACAACTACAGCAATGAACCTGGCAGCCAGCCTTGCTGTGCTGGAATTTAAGACCTTGGTAATCGATGCAGATCCTCAGGCCAATACAACCTCCGGACTTGGTCATGACCCCAAGTCGGTCAGCACCAGTATTTATGAGTGCATGGTCGATGGAATCGATGTAAAGGATATCATCCTATCTACAACGCTTGAGTATCTCGATCTTGTCCCTTCCCATATTGATCTGGTTGGTGCAGAGGTAGAGATGATCAACTTGGATAACCGTGAGGAAAAAATGAAAGCTGTCATCTCTGAACTAAAAGACATGTATGAGTTTATCATTATCGATTGCTCACCATCTCTAGGATTATTAACGATCAATGTTTTGACCGCTGCAAATTCGGTCATCATACCAGTACAGTGCGAATATTTTGCTCTTGAAGGTCTCGGCAAACTCCTAAACACGATCAAAATAATTCAGACCAGGTTGAATCCTGAATTGGAAATCGAAGGAATCCTTCTCACGATGTACGATATGAGGCTCAGACTTTCCAATCAAGTGGTAGAAGAAGTACGCGTCCATTTCAAAAATATGGTTTTTGATACCATTATCCCTCGAAATGTTCGTTTAAGCGAAGCCCCAAGCTTTGGTCTTCCTGCTATTGCGTTTGACGCTGATGGCAAAGGAACCTTAGCGTATCTTAATTTGGCTGGCGAAATCGCAGAGAAGAACGGCCTGCACAAAGTGACCCCCTAATCATGTCCGATCAGAAACCGAATCATAAAAAAAGTGCTCTAGGAAGAGGACTTGGAGCCCTGCTCGAAGACAGTCCTGCCAAGCATCGATCTGGTGACGTACTTCCAGATGTAGTGAAAACCGGGATTTTTGAAATTTCATTAGAAGAAATTCAAGTTAATCCTTTCCAGCCACGTGTTCATTTTGACAAAAATGCACTTCAGGAATTAGCAGAATCCATCACGGTCCAAGGAATCATTCAACCGATCACGGTCAGAAAACTTGCTCCAAACGAGTACCAGCTTATCTCCGGTGAGCGCCGTTTTCAGGCATCCAAAATTGCGGGATTGACCCAAATCCCGGCTTACGTCCGTACTGCAAACGACCAGCAAATGCTGGAAATGGCCTTAATCGAAAACATTCAGCGTGAAAATCTGAATGCGTTGGAAATTGCCCATTCCTACCAGCGCCTTTTGGCTGAATGTAATCTGAAGCAAGAGGAGCTTGGGGATCGCGTTGGAAAAAACAGAACCACTGTCAACAATTACCTCCGATTATTGAAGCTCCCTACTACCATTCAGGCAGCGATCAGAGATCAGCAAATATCCATGGGTCATGCAAGAGCTTTGATCAATGTAGAAAGTATAGACAAGCAGCTGGCGATATTCAAAAAAGCAGTTGACGAAGAATTGAGTGTGAGACAAGTGGAAGCACTCGTGAAAGCTCTGAGTGAAGGAAAAGCAGAGAAAAAAGAAAACTCAGAACTCGATCCCGTTAAGAAATACGAGATAAGCAAAATACAACAACGACTAGCTTCACACTTTGGCACCAAAGTCTCTTTGAAATCTGACCCCAAAAACAAAGGCGAAATAAAAATCCCTTTCAACTCGGCTACAGATCTCAACAGAATTCTCGAAATCCTTGAAATCATCTAATCCTTGCTCTTTCTTCCTTGCAATAGAAAATCAAAAACGAAAGCCCCATGGATAACCTTAGGACTTTTACTTTTATGGTTTGGTTTGATTGGAGAATCGATAGGGCAGGAAACTGAGCCGGAAAAAACGAAAAAGGAAAAAACAGACTACTCCTCTCTTCCAAAAAATCCACGAAAAGCAGCTATCCTATCGGCAATTTTGCCGGGTGCAGGTCAAGCGTACAATAACAAAGCATGGAAGGTCCCGCTACTTTACAGCGGACTCGTTATTGATATTTATTTCATCGGATACAACAATCGAAGATATAACGTCTTCACTGATGCATTGGAAGCTTTTGACAATGGAGATGCTACTCAATTCCCAAGTCTGAATCGGGAAGCACTCGTTAGAAATATTGATTATTGGAGAAGAAACCGAGATCTCACAATCCTTCTGCTAGGAGTGATCTACGCGCTTAATATCGTCGATGCTAATGTAGATGCCCATCTATCGGGATTTGAGATTACAGATGATTTAGCCTTGGATGTGAGGCCCCACTTCGAAAGTTTCTCCACAAAAAATAACTCGCTAGGAGTTTCATTCAAACTTAAATTTTAACCATGAATATTCTTTTACTCGGTTATGGTAAAATGGGTCAACTCATTGGCCAGATTGCCGAATCCCGAGGACATCAGATTGTAGGAAAAATAAATATCGATAACCGATCAGATCTGGATACTTTGAATCCTGAAAACATTGATGTTGCGATCGAATTTAGCCAACCTGAGGCTGCTGTCGAAAACATCAAATGGGCTCTTGACAGAAAAATTTCAATCCTTTCAGGAACAACCGGCTGGCTGACTAACAAACCTGAAATTGAGAAGTTGACCATGGAATTAAGCGGGACTTTTTTTTACGCATCCAACTACAGTATAGGTGTCAACATTTTTTTCAAAGTCAACGAATTCCTCGCAAAACTGATCAATGAATCAGGAGGATACAAGGCATCAATAGAAGAGATTCATCACACAGCCAAATTAGATGCTCCATCAGGCACAGCAATCACTCTTGCAGAGGGGATTATCAAGTCGATAAGTTCGCTAAAAAGTTGGGACCTGACCGGAGAAACGATCGAATCTGAACAGTCACTTTCGATCACATCCAAGCGAATTGACCCAGCCCCTGGCACCCATATCATAAGATATCAGTCTGAAATAGACACAATTGAAATCAGTCATACCGCTCATAGCAGACAGGGTTTTGCCCTTGGTGCGATTTTGGTGGCTGAGTGGATCCAGGGAAAGAAAGGTGTGCTTTCAATGGACGATTTCCTATCTTTCTGAAATATTAACCTAACATGAGCCAACCCCAAAAGAAAAAATCTGCAACCCGTGAATGGGTAGACGCATTAGTTTTTGCAGTAGTTGCTGCGAGTTTGATCAGATGGCTTTTTCTTGAGCCATTTACTATTCCTACTGCCTCAATGGAAAAGTCTCTACTTGTTGGAGATTTTCTTTTTGTGAGTAAAATGCACTATGGAACCAGAATCCCTAAAACACCACTTCAGGTTCCATTGACTCATCAGAAGATCTGGGGCACAGAGCTTTCTTCCTATTCTGACGCTATTCAATTGCCTTATATGAGGCTACCCGGCTTCAGCGATGTGGAAAGAAATGACGTGGTTGTTTTCAATTACCCGGTTGAATTTCAATATCCTGCCGACCTTAAAACCAATTATATCAAGCGTGCAGTTGGAATCGCAGGCGACATCGTAGAAGTTAAAAATGGAGATCTTTATGTGAATGGAGAGGTGGCCCAAAAACCTGAGGAAATGCAATATTCCTACGATTTGATGACCAATCGCCCACTAAATACTGAGTTCTTCTCAGATTACGGGATTAATCAGGAAAGCTTCCTCAAATTCACCGATAATTCAGGCTATTTGGTTTTTGCGAGTGATGAAGTGATCAATCAATTAAAATCTTCTCCTGTAGTAACATCAATTACCAAAAGGATTCAAACAATTGGCGGAGAATCAGGGATCTTCCCGGATGGTATGATGATGGGTTGGAATAGGGATACTTATGGGCCTTTGCAAATTCCTGCGGAAGGCTGGACGATTCCTTTGACAACTGCAAACGTGATCAAATACGGCTTCACTATTGAAAAATACGAGGGACTTGAAAATATTGAGCTGAAAGAAGGGCAACTTTTCATAGACGGCCAAAAAGCCGAGAACTATACTTTTAAACAAAACTATTACTTTATGATGGGAGACAATCGTCATGATTCCCTTGATTCACGGTATTGGGGTTTTGTGCCAGAAGATCATATAGTTGGTAAAGCATGGTTCTTGTGGCTGTCTCTTGACAAATACGAATCGATGTTCAATAAAATTCGCTGGAGTCGAATCTTCAAAGGAATAGAATAAATTTAGCCGGGACATCCCGGCTTTTTTGTTACCATACGATTGGACCTACATTGTTCGAAATTAAATAGGCGTTGGCTTGGGAAAAGTGCTTGCAACCCAAGAATCCACGATGCGCCGATAGTGGACTTGGGTGAGGTGCTTTCAGAATCAGATGCTTTGACTCATCAATAAGCACAGCCTTTTTCTGTGCATATGCTCCCCAGAGCATAAATACTACATGAGTCTGCGAATCGCTGATTTCCCGAATTACTTCGTCGGTAAATTGCTCCCAACCTTTATTCTGGTGTGAGCCAGCCAAAGTTGCCCGCACAGTCAAGGTAGCATTCAATAAAAAGACTCCCTGATCAGCCCATCTTGTCAAATCTCCATTTGGAGGCATGTCTTTTCCCAAATCAGCTTTAATTTCTTTGAAAATATTCAATAGACTTGGAGGAAAAGGAATTCCAGCCTTCACAGAAAAAGATAACCCATGAGCCTGGTCCGGACCATGATAAGGATCCTGACCCAAAATCACTACTTTGACTTTATCTATCGGACAATGCCAAAAGGCATTGAATATGTCCTTTCCCAGAGGGAAAATTTTACTATTGGAATATTCGTTCTTAACGAAAGAGGCCAACTCTTTAAAATAATCTTGTTCAAAAACCTTCTTCAAGGCAATTTCCCAAGAGGGCTCAATATTAACTTTCATAGTTCAAATTATGAATTTTATAATTTGCAATAGTATCTTTGTAATTCAATTTAAATTCTAGGAAATGGTAACCGCGATCACCGAAGGAATTAGCGTCAGTATTGAAGTCACCTATCAGGCTGAATTTTCTAATCCGAATCAGCACCATTATGTATTTACTTACAAAGTAACAATCGAAAACAGAAGTTCTGCCACAGTTCAATTAATGAGGAGAAAGTGGGAGATTTTTGATGCTGCCGAAAGCCCAAAAATAGTGGAAGGTAGTGGAGTAGTTGGCCAACAGCCTGTTTTAGAACCCGGAGAATCTCATACTTATGTATCTGGATCCAACTTAAAATCCGGTTTGGGAAAAATGAAAGGTGTTTATTACATGGAAAAACTTTCCGATGGACGAAATTTTGAAGTAGTCGTTCCTGAATTTCAGATGATCGCCAGTATCTTCCATAATTAATTTGCTCAATAAAATTTTTCCGCTTTTCGCCTATTTAAAATACTGGCTTTTCAAGGAAGACAAGTATTCTATCCAATCCCCCTTTTTATTTAGATTCTATCAAGAGTTATTCATTTTTCTTTCTGAAAGGAAAGAATCAGACCTGGATATTGAAGACATCAGAAAACGATTGTTGGATTCGAAAAGAAAAATAAGAGTTGAAGATTTCGGTGCAGGTTCGAAAAAAGTAAATACCCAAATCAGGCGAATTTCAGACATAACGAAGTTTAGTACCAGCTCAAGGAAATTTGCCCAAGTTTTCCAATACTTTTGCATGCTTACTCCTTCCAAAACAGTTTTGGAACTGGGAACCTGCATGGGGCTGACCAGCCGATACCTCTCAAGAATTACCTCTGGCATCATTTATACATTTGAAGGGTCCGAAGAAATCAGAAGCATCGCTGTAGGATCGGAGTCAATTGAAAATCTTAATTTTATTCAAGGGAAAATAAGCGAAACATTACCGGAAATTTTGCAACAAGTAGATCACGTTGATTTTGCCCTCATCGATGCAAACCATACCTACCAGGGCACGATGAATGCATATAATCAAATCAAGGGGAAAGTGCTCCCAACTTCCATATTGGTAATTGGAGATATTCATTGGTCACTAGGGATGGAAACTGCATGGAAAGAAATAAAAAATCAGCATGAGGTGAAACTAAGTCTGGATTTTTTCGAATGCGGGATCATTTTTTTTGAGAGTCCTGTTCCGAAAAATCACTTCATACTAAGCATCTGATTTCCTAAGTTTAATAAAAAGTTCAGAACCCAATCTTTCCGGAATAGAATTATAGCAAGGTTCAAAAATTTCAACTTCAAACTTCTTCGCAAAATAAGTCAAATACTCCTCCTTGCTTCCGCCAAAAGGTGGTCCTTGAAAATCAAAATTTCGATCAAACAAAACTCCTACGAGAATTCCTCCGGGATTCAATAATTCAAGCATCTTTTGACTATACATCTCCCTAAGACCTGGATCCAGCGCACAAAAAAATGTCTGTTCCAAAATCAAATCGTAGGCGGAACTGTGATTAAAGAAATTCTGATGGTGAAGATTTCTTTTGGGAAAATCAGGATACTTCAATCGAAACATATTCAGTGGCTCATCTGAAATATCCAAAACATGGATATTTGAAAACCCATTTCGAAACCCATAATAGGCCTCGTAGGCATTACCAGCCCCAGGTATCAAAACACGAACAGACTTATTTTCAATTTGGTCTAAATATTGCACAAAGGGAAACGAAGGGCTACCAATATCCCAACCGGTCAAACCTAACTTATACCTTTCAGACCAGAAATTCTCATCAAGTAAAACCATCATTCCTCTATTAATTCTAATATTATGGAAACAAATTTCGAAAAAGACTCAAATCAAAAGAAAGACCAGGGAAAAAACATTATCATCGTTGTCCTTGTCTTGTTGGTCATTATCAGTGGAATAAAACTTTACACAGATTACGTGGACCGAACTAAAAAGACAGAAGAAATTTTACTTCTGTCTACAGAAAACACCGATTTGAACAAACGGCTGGATTCTGTATCATATCAACTCGACCTGAGAATTCAGGAAATCACAAAACTAGGTGGAGACATCACTGCCTTAGAAGAAGCAAGAGATCAACTCATTGCTGAGAGAAATACTTCAAGACAAAGATCTGCTTCTGAAATTACCGCATTGAATCAAAAAATCAATGGCTTAAATGGAATGATTCAGGAGAAAGATCAGGAAATTTTGGAGCTCCGTGAGGCCAACCAACAGCTTTTTGCAGAAAACCAAGATCTCAAAACTACCCAAGCGGTAATTGAGGAGGAAGTAGCCCAACTTAACATTCAAAAAGAAGGACTTCAGGCAAAAGTAAATATTGCTGCAAGACTTAAAGCGGAAAAAATCACAATTTCAGCGGTAAATTCCCGAGGAAAGGAACGCCTCGAAACCACTAAGGATTTCAAAAACAAGCAAATGGAACGCATCAAGGTGAGCTTCAATCTGGTTGATAATAAAGTTGCTGAAAGAGGACCCAGAAATGTGTATGTTCAGGTTTTGGCTCCAAACGCCCAACCTATTTTCGATGTGGCAAAAGGATCAGGAACATTCATGGTAAACGGTGCTGAACTTTTCTACACAGTGAAGCAGGATATCATCTTCGACAACTCTGAGCAAGTACTCACCTTCTTTTATGAAAAGGGATCTGATTACACCACAGGGACTCATGAAATCAGGATTTTTGTTGACAATTATCAAGTTGGTTCGAAAACCTTCGCTGTAAAATAAAGAAAGGCCTCCTTCGGGAGGTTTTTTTTGTACTTAAGGATCCTTTTAGAATTAGAAACCATTTGGAAAGCAGGGGAATTCGCCTTACTTTTGCGGTCTGTTTATTCAAATTCCTTAAACACATTATAAAAATGTTCCAAAGAAATTATGAGACGGTATTCATTTTAACTCCCGTTTTGTCTGATGTTCAGATGAAGGATACCGTCGACAAGTTTGTGAACTTGTTAAAAGAAGAGGGGGCAGATGTAATCAATGTGGAAAATTGGGGTCTTAAGAAGATGGCTTACACTATCGAGAAAAAGACTACAGGTTTTTACGTAATGGTTGAATTCAAAGCCGTTCCTACAATCATCCGAAAATTCGAACTCGAATTCAGAAGAGATGAGAAAGTTATGAGATTCTTGACTACCGTTTTCGACAAGCATTCACTTGCCTATGCCGAAAAGAGAAGAAAAGGAGAATTTAACAAAAAAGTTGAAGCTAAGGAGGAGCCAGCCCAATGACATTAGTAAACGAGCCAATCAACAGAGGCGAAATCAGAAAAAAGTATTGCCGATTCAAGAAGTATGGCATCAAGTACATTGACTACAAGGATCCAAATTACTTGTTGAAATTTGTCAATGAGCAAGGTAAAATCCTTCCTAGGAGACTAACAGGCAACTCTGCGAAATATCAGAGAAAAGTGGCTCAGGCCATTAAAAAAGCAAGACATTTGGCTTTGTTGCCATTCGTAACCGATGGTTTGAAATAATTCGGTCTTGTATCGTCCAATCACAAAAGATCATTACAAATGGAAATCATTCTAAAAACAGACATCAAAGGTCTTGGCTATAAAAATGACTTGGTAGAAGTAAAACCTGGATACGGTAGAAACTACCTGATCCCTCAGGGTTTTGCTGTACTTGCTACTGGTTCAAACAAGAAAATTCTTGCTGAAAACATCAAGCAGGCTGCTCATAAAGCAGAGAAAATCAAAACTGAAGCTGAAAATATCGCTGCCAAAATCGCAGAGATGACACTTGAAATCAAGGCAAAAATCGGTGAGTCAGGTAAAATCTTCGGAAAAGTTACCACTCTTCAGATTTCTGACGCTCTTGCTACTCAAGGTATAGACATCGACAGAAAGAAACTCTCTATCAACGGTCCAGTAGACGGAGCGGGCGAGTTCTCAGCTGATGTGGATCTTCACAGAGAAGTGAAAACAAAAATAAAATTCGTTGTTGTAGGAGAATAATTTCCTGCCGAAAGGAAAATTTAAAAGCTCACCAAATGGTGAGCTTTTTTTTTTATGACAAGTTGTAGCAAAGAGCCTTCTCCAGATCCTCGATCAACTTTTTAGAAACTGACTTGCTGTTTTTCTCTCTGCCTTCTTTTAGAGCCTCTATAGCCTTTCTTCCTTTTTCAATTACTCCAACAGGATTGTTATCACTTTTGAAGCTTACCCAGCAATAACAAAGCTCAGCACCAAGGGTATTGTTCAATTTCAATTTCTCTAATTTCTAAAATGTTTCAAGGATCGATTTTTCTACTTTTTCAGCGTTCATAGCAGGATTTAGTTTTGGTGTGTTTTTCTGTATTTTCGACAAAACTAGATAATTATTACTCTAAATACAGTCTAAGTCCCTGAAAATTAATGTAATCGTAATTTTCAATCGATTCCTATGCATATGAAACTCTTCAGAATAGTTGAATTTGGAAGAATCAATGAGGGTCTTAAATTGGATGGGCAGAATAATTTTACATCCTGAATCCAAGCTATTTACTTAGAAAAATGAAAAATCTTCCGAGTCACGTTTGGAAAAAAAGGTGCAAGATTCTACCTTTGTGACACTTTAAAGAAACACGCCAGTTTCGAAGTATAATTGACCGATGGTGTAACTGGCAACACGTCTGATTTTGGTTCAGAAGAGTCCAGGTTCGAGCCCTGGTCGGTCAACAAAAAGCCTCCAGTACAAGGAGGCTTTTTTCATTTTAATACCCTGAGTCGATATGCATTCATTGCGTATTTCCCCAAATGCTCAGTCAATCGGTAATTCGCAATTGCACCTACTCCTGCCCCGATAACTGGAATAAGCTGAGCTAGCTTAGCCAAATCTATGTAATCACGGTATTCCAGCTGAAACCTCTTCCAATCAAACTCATCAGAATCAGTCGGCAAAGATGCACGATAGCTATCCCAATTCTCAATCAATCCGATCAATTCATTCCTTCTTTTCTGACTCGAGAAACTCAGCTGAAATACATTCAATAGAAAAAGTCTCTCATGGAATTCTTTTGCAGAAAAACCGTAGATCGCCGCAATGTCAAAAAGCATTTTCATTTTGATCGTAAGGAAAGCGGGAAAATCCACTAACCCAAGAAGTATCCCTCCCGCTCCTGTCAAGGCTCCTTCAGCCGAAGCTGTATTGCGATACCATTTGATTCGAGTCCTGACTTTCTCTTCTCTTTCCTGGAGGCTAAGCGAATGATCAGCTTTTGGAACAATCCACCCTGATCCTGTTAAAACACCATTCACCATGTTTTCAATTGCCATAGTGATTGCCAGATGGACTTTATCCGGTATCCACTCATTTATTTTCCCCTGGACATTTTGAGTCATCCTGCTCACCAGAGACGGAGGCTTTTTCATCTTATAAAGCCAGGTCCCAAGCTCTGCCTCCACGTAATGCATGTAATTGTCCA
>JBILPR010000090.1:0-13478 GCA_044373795.1 Algoriphagus sp.
CATGACCTCCACACCATTGCCCATGAAGGCAGGCTTGTATAAGAAAATATGGTCATCGACGATCTGCCCGAAATCTTTGTCAGGAGTCATCATGTACACGGTGAAGTCTTCTTTTTCCGCTTTTTTGGCCAGCGTACCGATGATATCATCCGCTTCGAATCCATCCATTTCTAAAATGGGGATGTTAAAAGCCTTTACAATTTCCTTCACCCAAGGGATAGATACAGTAATATCTTCCGGCTGTGCGAGTCGGTTGGCTTTATAGGGTTCATAGCGTACATGCCTGAAGGTTGGGGCGGAAGTGTCAAAAGCCACCCCAATATGGGTAGGTTTTTCCTTTTCGAGTACTTCAAGCAGGGTGTTGGTAAACCCCAGCATAACGCCGGTGTTGAGTCCTTTTGAGTTGATTCGGGGGTTCTTGCTGAAGGCAAAATGAGCCCTGTAAATCAGGGCCATGGCATCTAGTAAAAAAAGCTTATACGCTTGTTGTTGGGACATTTGAGGGAATTCTTTACGAGTTCAGGAGTAATAAAACAGCAGCTCCAAGTTACAATTTTTCCGGCAGGAGTTGGATAAGTTTCAATTTCAAGTCGGAGTTTGACAGAGTTTGGCGGTCATTTTGGTTCTATTATAATATACAATTCAAAATCAATTATCCTATGAAAAAGCTACTGACAGTTCTGGCATTATTCCTCAGCGTTCAAATGCTAAATGCAGCTCCCACTGAAACAAAGGGAAAAAACAACGACAAAACCGAACTAACAGATGCTCAAAAGGCTCGAGTTACCGAAATGGAAAATAGACTGGAAGAAATCAAAGGAATGGACTTTCAGTCTATGAGTAAGGCCGAGAAAAACGACGTAAAAATGGAAATGAAAGAAATGAAAGCCGAAGCCAGAGCAACCGGAAACGGTATTTACCTTTCAATCGGTGCAGTCATCGTTATTGTCCTGCTCTTGATTCTTCTTACCTAATAGTAAAACGGCTACTTACAAGAAAGGCTCCAACTGGAGCCTTTCTTGTAAGTAGCACTTTCCTTTTTTTAAACTTGGCCAACCTGATTTGACAAGTGATCTTCGGACTCATTCAGGTTTTGGTTGAGAGTATTGAATAGTCTTAAAGATTATCCCCAAATTTTTTCGCCGGTTTATTTACTCAGTTGATATTCCATCTGAACGTTAGATTTTGGATTTCTTCGGTCTTCCAACTCGTTACCTGGAGATAATCCGTTTATGGATAGCAAAGCGTGTATGCAGTAAATCGCGTTTATTTTTCCTCCGGAAGACTATCCAAATATCCTTTGACTTGAAGAGCTCTCAGAAAAATAATTACCAAGGGGATCAGCCAAAGTACTTCATTGAAAATCAAGTTAAACCCTGTTCTCTTGTTCCATCCCAAGTCAGGCAGAAATCCAAGAGTAAACCAGATTGCAAGAATGATTTTGCCGGTAATGCCTGCAATAATCAGATAAACCCAGCTCACGGGATAAAAGGCGCTCACGAAAATCACTAATCCAACCACAATTCCAAAATTGCCATAATAAGAAGCGGGTAATCCTTCGATTGATCCGTTTCCGATTGTCAGCCAGTTTAGAAGTGTCGGTCCAAACCATTTGTAAAATGCCGACCAGGCAATGGTGTACATGCCGGCAAGCAGGAGGAGCCCTCTGAAATACATTGGAAATACTGGAAATTCGGGTTTTTGATCCATGGATGGTTTGATTTTTTATTGCTTAATGAACACCTTGTTGCTCTTCAAGTTTGAGTATACTACAAAACTATCATATGGAAAGAAAAAATAGATTTCGCTCCGGAGCTTTTATCACATTGGGAGCTATATCCTGCTTGGCTTTGGGTTTCACTTTTGGAAAAAAAGCCGGAGAAATTACGCCTCCCGCCATTGACGCTGCGGGTGATTTGATCGGACTGACTTTTTCACCTGCGGAAAAAGACAGCATGATCAGCACGCTCCAAAATCAGTTGGGAAATATCGAAACTTCCAGAAAGACGACATTGGACAATTCCGTTGCTCCTTCCTTAATTTTTAATCCGCTGCCGATGGGGTTCCAACCCGATCAGGATCAAAAAGAATTGGACTGGGGTTTTAAAACCCAGGTTGCGCTGCCGAAAAAGGAATCAGATATCGCTTATATGCCGTTGCACGAGCTTGCGGTTTTGATCAAAAACAAGCAAATCACGAGTGAGCGCCTAACCAAAATCTACCTTGATCGAATCAAGACTTATTCAGATACGCTTCAGTGTCTGATTACTTTGATGGAAGATTCTGCTTTGGCAAAAGCCAAGCTGATGGATCAGGAACTCGCAGCGGGAAAATATCGGGGCCCGCTTCATGGAATTCCTTACGGCATCAAGGATTTGCTTGCTGTGAAAGGTACCAAAACTACTTGGGGAGCTACCCCTTACAAAGATCAGGTGATCGATGAGACTGCGACCGTGGTCAATAAACTGAATGATGCAGGAGGAGTATTGGTTGGAAAATTCACCCTTGGCGCACTTGCAATGGGAGATGTCTGGTTTGGCGGAGTGACCAAAAACCCTTGGAACCTAGAGCAAGGATCCAGTGGATCATCTGCTGGTTCTGCATCTGCCGTGAGCGCAGGTTTGGTTCCTTTTGCAATTGGTACAGAGACGCTCGGTTCGATTGTATCTCCATCCACAAGAAATGGAGTGACAGGTTTACGACCTACATACGGTCGGGTGAGCAAGCATGGTGCGATGGCATTGAGCTGGTCAATGGACAAAATCGGTGCAATTTCAAGATCTGCTTTGGACAATGGAATCGTGCTTTCAGTCATCAATGGCCCTGATGACATGGATGCCAGCACAATTGGTGCGGCATTTAATTACTCTGCGAAAAATGATCCGAAAAAACTTAAAATCGGATATTTCAAACCGTTCTTCGAAGGCGACAGACCAACTTTGGCAAATGATAAAAAAGTCCTGGAAGTTCTCGAAAGCCAGGGATTTGAATTGCATCCTTTGGAGCTGAAAACTTCCGTACAAGCAGGTCCGATCGTGATGATGCTGATGGTGGAGGGAGCTGCGGCATTTGATGAGTTGACCAGATTAGGATGGGATGATCAGATGGTAGCTCAGCACCGCAATGCCTGGCCGAACCTATTCCGCGCAGCAAGATTTATTCCCGCTGTGGAATATGTGCAGCTTAGCCGTCAGAGAAGTGTTCTGATCAAAGAAATGCATGAACTGATGAAGGAGTACGATGTGATTGTATCGCCAAGCTTTGCCGGAGCTCAATTGCAGATTACCAACCTGACCGGGCATCCCGCTTTGTGCTTGCCGAATGGTTTTGCAGCCAACGGTAGTCCGACATCGATTACGCTTTTGGGAAATCTTTTCGAAGAGGAAAAGCTGATTATGCTGGGTCATATGATACAGCAAAACACAGACTGGCAAGCCAAAAGACCGCCGATGTTTGACAAGTAATCTCCGAGATCTGGAAAAAATAAAGCTCAAAAAAATCGCCATGGATCAATTCTGTGGCGATTTTTTTTGAGCTGTGCATCCGCAATATTGCTAATAGTTTAATTAGATAATTGAAAATCCTGAGGAACGTGTTGTCTGGAATTTCACTTGTGCTAAACCTGTCGAAGCATCGACCACCGGTCTTCCAACCCGTTATCTGGTGAAAATCCGCTTGCTGGTAGAAAAGCGCAGAGACACATTATTTTACAGCTCCCATGATTTTCATGTTGTTAGGTTTGAGAAGCCAGATTTTTTGGGTGCTCTCGACTGAATAGTGATCGAGTGTCTGGGTTTCAATGTTGAAATAAACCTGTCCTATCGTGGTGGATGAGTAAAACATGTTTTCTTCCTCGAGTTTCACTGTGATTCCGGAAGGTTTGTCTTTATCGTAGCGTATCGTGATTTCTTTCACTTTTCCTTTCTCTCCCGGTAAAAGCGTATGGATGAGGTAGCTGCTATTTAATTGGGTGTCATAAGACTGAGCCAATGAGGGTTTATTGATATCCGCCTGAAAGAAAATGTCTAGTTCCTCCTTCCAATCCTGAACAGAATAAACGACCTCTGCTGTTTCTTCCTGATTTTGAACACGGGAGATCTTGGAAACTTTTGCTCCGTCCACTTTTGGGATTTCCTGTTCGATGAAGCCTGCGAGGTCAAAATATGGAAGCTTTACCATTTTTGCCTGAGGGGAAGCTTCAGGCTTGGGAGTACAAGCGAAGGCTGCCCAAAAGAACAGCCCTGCAATTACTATTGGTTGTATTCTCATTATTTTAAAAGGATTTCTCCGGTCATTTCAGCCGGGATTTCTATTCCCATTAAGGTGAGGATGGTTGGAGAAAGATCTCCTAATTTACCGTCTCGCACAGGAAGGACATCTTTACCGTCAACCATGATGAAAGGAACCAAGTTGGTTGTATGTGCTGTATTTGGAGTTCCGTCTTCATTGATCATCATGTCGCTATTGCCGTGATCGGCAATTACGATGATGGTATATTCATTTTCCAAAGCGGTAGTGACGACACTTTCTGCGCACGCATCTACAGCTTCACAGGCTTTGACGGCTGCATCAAATACGCCGGTATGTCCGACCATATCCGCATTTGCAAAGTTGAGAACAATGAAATCAGCACTTTTTCTTTTCAATTCAGGATTAATTTTGGCAGCGATTTCATACGCACTCATTTCAGGCTTGAGATCATAGGTAGCTACTTTTGGAGAAGAGCAAAGCAGTCTGGTTTCTCCCTCAAATACCCTTTCTCGTCCTCCGGAAAAGAAGAAAGTGACGTGAGGATACTTCTCAGTTTCCGCGATTCTGATTTGCTTCTTACCTGCTCTTTCAAGCACTTCCCCGAGCGTGTTGTTCAGATTGTCTTTTTCAAAAAGAACCTGAACACCGCGGAAAGTCTCGTCGTAAGTGGTAAAAGTGATGTAATCAAGATCGAGTTTTTTCATCTTGAAATCTTCGAAATCTTTTTGCGTCAGCACCTGTGTAATCTCCCTTCCGCGGTCAGTTCTGAAGTTGAAACAGATGACCAAATCTCCATCTTCGATGGTTGCAAGCGGTTTGTTATTTGCACCCACGTGGATGATCGGCCGGATAAACTCATCCGTTACGTTGTTTTCGTATGATTTGCGGATAGCAGTCAGGATATCTTTGGACTTTTCTCCTTCACCTCTGACCATCGCGTCGTAAGCAAGCTTTACACGCTCCCAACGGTTGTCACGATCCATTGCATAATATCGGCCAACAACTGAGGCGATTTGTCCTGCGGAATTTTTCAAGTGGTGCTGAAGATCAGTTAAGTAACCTAACCCTCCTTTGGGATCTGTATCACGGCCATCTGTGAAAGCATGAATAAATACGTCCTCCATTCCATGATATTTGGCAGCATCACAGAGACCTTTGAGGTGATTGATATGTGAGTGAACTCCTCCATCGGAAACCAATCCGATAAAATGTGCTTTTTTATTGGCGGCCTTGGTTTTGGCAAAAGCTGCGGCAAGGACAGGATGCGAATTGAGCTCCCCTTTTTCGACTGCCAGATTGATTTTTACCAGATCTTGAAAGACAATTCTCCCGGCACCGATATTCATGTGACCGACCTCAGAATTTCCCATTTGACCCTCCGGCAATCCAACGGCAAGTCCGGATGCCTCTAAGGTGGCGTGAGGATATTTCTGAAGGAGGTTATCTACGAATGGTGTTTTTGCCTTGTCGATTGCAGAAACTGCAGGGTTGGTGGCGATGCCCCAACCGTCCAAAATCATTAAAAGTACTTTCTTGTCCATGGTGCAAATATATTACTTTTCGATGCAAAGTATTCGGAGATTCAATTCCTGACAAAACTTGGCAAACTGCACCTCATCAGCGAAAAAAGCTATTTTGTAATTCGTTTTTGGCGTAGTATTTGCAAAGTGTAGTTGATGTTATTCCTGAAACTCACCTTTTCTTTGTTACTTTTAATGACATTTCCATCGGGGTCATCCGAAACTTCATTATCCATTGACCCTGTTATTTCAGCAATTGATAATGGTTCGAGCAGTGATTTGGCCAGATACTTTGAGACCAGTATTTCTCTGAACGTGAATGGGCACCAGGGTGATTACTCTAAAAATCAGGCAGAACTTGTTATCAAAGATTTTTTTAGAAAGAACCCACCCATGGGATTTAACCTTGTTTTTCGAAGCGAAACTAATCCCAGCCTGAGTTCTTACATTGGTGACTATCAGTCAGGTCAGGGCTTATTTAAAGTTTTGATCAAGGTCTCCCAGCAAAACTCCGACTTAAAGATCTATAGTCTTGAGTTTGTAAAAGGGTAAACGATTTCTTCAAAAATCTCCTTTTACCTCTCCTGAATCCTTATTTTTGCGGCATGAGACCTGCCTACCTAACTGAAGAAGCTCTAAAAAATTTTATAGCAGCTGCATTTACCGAGGACATTGGTCCGGGTGATTTTTCTTCACTTGCTTCTGTTCCTGCGGAAAAAACAGGAACTGCGAGACTTCTTATTAAAGGAGATGGAATTTTAGCCGGGGTGGAATTGGCGGAAAGAATCTTTAAAACCTTTGATTCAAGGCTTGAGGTGGAGTTGATTTTGGCGGATGGTGCTGTCGTAAAGGAAGGAGATATTGGATTGAAAGTTTCCGGCTCGGCTGCATCGATTCTTTCCTCAGAGCGTCTTGTGCTCAATTGTATGCAGCGAATGAGCGGAATCGCCACACTAACTAATCGTCTGACTCAAAAAATCATCCATACCAAGGTACGTCTGATGGATACCCGAAAAACCACTCCAAATTTCAGATTGATGGAAAAATGGGCGGTGCACATAGGTGGAGGAGTCAATCATCGCTTTGCACTCTATGACATGATAATGCTGAAAGACAACCACGTTGACTTTGCCGGAGGGATCAGACCTGCAATCGAGCGGACAAAAGCCTATTTGAAAGCAAATAATTTAAACCTTAAAATCGAGGTAGAAACCCGGAATTTGAAGGAAGTAGAAGAAGTGATCGAAGTAGGCGGAATTGATTACATCATGCTCGACAACATGGACTATGCTACCATGAGATCTGCGGTAAAGATGATTGGAGGTCTTTTTTCTACAGAAGCAAGCGGAGGTATCACCGAAGAGAATCTATTGGAAGTGGCAGAATGCGGAGTGGATTTTATCTCGATGGGAGCATTGACTCATTCCGTAAAAACCATGGACATCAGTCTTAAAGCAATTTGAGATTTTCCAGGGAGTTCACAGGAATCGAGCGGATCAAATCCACTTTTTTCTGATAAAATAACCGACCATAACAAGGGCAGAAACCAACATCCCTGCTAGCACATAAAAGTAACCATATTGCCATCGAAGCTCAGGCATGTTGTCAAAATTCATTCCATAGATTCCGGCCACAAAAGTAAGCGGTATAAAAATGGTTGAGATAATGGTCAGGACCTTCATTACATTATTCATGCGGTTGGACAGGCTGTTCATGTATAAGTCCAAAACCCCGGATGACATATCCCGAAAGACCTCCATTGTTTCTATGACTTGAATGGTATTGTCATATAAATCCCGGATAAATGGCTTTGTTTCCTTGGAGATGAATTGGTCCGCATTTTTTTCAAAACTGCTAATTACTTCTCTGAGTGGATAAACAGATCGGCGTAGTGCCAGGATTTGTCGGCGCTCCAGGTATATTTTCTGAAGCACGCTGGTTTCCGGACCGTTCATGGCAAGGGCCTCGATCACTTCGATTTTTTCGCTTACAGTTTCCAAAACCAAAAAGTAATGATCCACAATCGAATCCAGAAGTGAATAAAGCAGGTAATCTGCCCCGCGCTTTCTGATTGTTCCTTTCCCTTGTGAAATTCGAGTTCTTACAAAGCTAAATACATCTCCTTCTTTCTCCTGAAATGAAATCAGAACATTTCCCCGGAGAATTAAACTAATTTGCTCTGCTTCAATTTGAGAATCAACTCCTTCACATTTCACCATCTGGAGTTCTGTGAATAAGTAATCATCAAAAATCTCCATTTTAGGACGCTGATCTACATTCAAAATGTCCTCAAGTGTGAGGCGGTGCAACTCAAATAATGTCCCGATTTCCTCCAAAAGTTTCTCGTCATGAAGACCAATGATGTCAACCCAGAGGAGTCGATCTTTTTGGTTCAAATGGACGGAAAGATCCTTCAAAGACCCGATTTCAAATTCTTCAAATTCCTCTGCATTGTAGGAAATCAGATTGATTTTGACTGATTCGAGTTTTTTGATTCCGGTAAAAACTGCTGAACCAGGCGCCTGACCAATCTTGAAGCTTTTCTTTTTTCCCAGTAATCTCATATTTTCCAAAGGCTTTATGAAATATAAAGCATACCCTGCAGGATCACAATGAATCGTCAGGTTTCAAAAAATTCAAATTCCGTTTCAATCCTGAAAATTTGGTTCGTTTGACGGCAGATTTCCGGAATACCCGTTGGAATGTTTCCTCTGTGACTTCTTCCCAGTCAGCTTTTGAAAAGCCCAATAATTCAGGGTGCGGATCAAATCGGGGTTCCTGATGTGGCTTCGAAAATCGATTCCACGGACATACATCCTGGCAGATATCGCAGCCAAAAGCCCAGTTTTCCGTTTTCCCTTTGAATTCAGCAGGAATAGCATCTTTCAGTTCGATCGTCAGATAGGAAATGCATCTGGATCCATCCACCACTCCGGGTTGGACAATAGCATCTGTCGGACAAGCATCGATGCATCGGGTACAATTGCCGCAGTAATCTTTGGTCAGGGATGAATCCGGCGTCACTTCCAGATCGATAATCAACTCCGCCAAAAAGAAAAAACTGCCGATATCGCGATTCAGCAAAAGACTGTTTTTTCCGATCCAGCCGATTCCGGCTTTTTGGGCCCATTGACGTTCCATCACGGGTGCAGAATCGACAAAGGCACGTCCGTTGATTTCCCCGATTTCGGTTCGGAGGATTTCTAAAAATGAGTTGAGTTTTTCACGGATTACAAGATGATAATCTTCGCCGTAAGCGTATTTGGCAAGTTTGATTTCTTCATTTCCTTTGGAAAGATCTTTCTTCGGAAAGTAATTATAGGCGAGGGAAACGACTGTTTTTGCTCCCTCCACGAGCTTGGTCGGGTCGAGTCGCTTATCGAAATGATTGGCCAGATACGCCATTTCTCCTTGGTAATTTTGATGCAGCCAAGCTTCAAGCCTCGGAGCTTCGTCTTCTAGGAAACCTGCTTTTGCAATACCACAAAACTCAAAACCCAGCGCTTTCGCAGTGGATTTGATAATTGAGGCATTTTTTTCGGACGAGTTCATAGATTCTGGATTTCTTTGTGAAAAATATCAAAGAAATCCGGGAATCTCAGTGTTTTGGTCTATCCTGATACCACCGCTCCTCAAATGTTTCTTTAATTTCGATTGGTGCTGTTAACACTGAATAAACCATCCAGATCACCAACGCCGGACTGATCAAAAACATCAGCCAAATCAAAGACATGCTCAATTCAAAATGAATAGCTGTCACAAATAGGATCAGAAAGCCCGTCACCATGCCCACTGATGTCAGATAGTTTTTCATCTTTTTCGTGAATTTGTTCCAGAGATTAAACTCGCAGACGCATTCACTTGTTACAACCTTTATGAAAGGATTTCGATTCACTCAGTATGTGCCTCCACAGGACCCTGAGAAAAATACTTTTGAGAATCTGCTCAATATTTTTCTGCAACTCGTCACCATGACTGGTGGAGATGTGGCCGAAGCATTGAGCTGGCTGACCAATCTGGACAAGCGCTACAATATGACCAATCCAAATTATGGGATCGGTGACTTTATCGAAGATCTGAAATCTAAAGGATATCTCACTGAGGAAAACCAAAAAGGCGAATTCAAAATCACAGGAAAAGCAGAACAAAACATTCGGAAAAGTGCACTGGAGGAGATTTTCGGGAAGCTGAAAAAAGGAAAATCGGGACAACATAAGACCGCTCTTTCAGGTCAGGGAGACGAGCGCGGTACCGACAGAAGGGCATTTGAGTTTGGAGACAATCTCGATCAGATAGCATTGACCGACTCCCTGCGGAATGCCCAGGCAAATCACGGGTTTTCAGGAGATTATTTGCTGACCGAAGATGATCTGGAAGTAATGGAGAATGAAGTAAGATCTCAGACGTCCACCGTCCTTATGATTGATATTTCACACTCCATGATTTTGTACGGGGAGGACAGGATCACGCCGGCCAAGAAAGTCGCGATGGCGCTTGCCGAACTCATCAAAACCCGTTATCCAAAAGACACGCTGGATATCATTGTATTTGGAAATGATGCCTGGCAGATCGAAATCAAAGATTTGCCCTACCTCCAAGTTGGACCGTATCATACCAACACTGTGGCCGGACTGGAACTTGCGATGGATCTCCTGCGAAGAAGAAAGAATCCAAATAAGCAGATTTTCATGATCACCGACGGAAAGCCAACTTGTCTCAAAGTTGGGATCAAATACTATAAAAATGCTTTTGGGATCGACAGCAAAATTCTCGCCGAGACGCTTAAACTTGCAGCTCAATGCCGAAAGCTGAAGATACCTGTGACCACTTTTATGATTGCTTCAGATCCCTATTTGAAAGAATTTGTGAAGGAGTTTACCAAAGTAAATAATGGAAATGCCTATTACTCCAGCCTGAAGGGCCTTGGAGACCTCATATTTGAAGACTACAGACGAAACCGAACCAAACGCTTTTAAGCATGGATTACAAAAAACTGACTGCACACGAATTAGTACAAATAAAAACCCTTGGCCAACTCAAAGCTTCCGGCTATCAATCCAAGTCCATCAAAGAAGAACTCAGAGAAAATCTGATTACGAAAATCAAAGCGAAGGAAAATGTCTTTGAAGGCATTTGGGGCTTTGAGGACACCGTCATTCCGGATATTGAGCGGGCTATTCTTTCCCGACACAATATCAATCTCTTGGGTCTTCGCGGTCAGGCCAAAACCAGAATTGCAAGATTGATGACTCATCTCCTGGATGAATATGTTCCGGTAATTGAAGGTTCAGAGTTGAACGATGATCCTTTGGCACCCCTGACTACTTATTCAAAAGAACTGATCGAAAGCAAAGGAGATCATACCCCGATTTCCTGGTGGCATCGAAGCGATCGCTATACTGAAAAGCTGGCAACTCCGGACGTTTCTGTCGCCGATTTGATCGGAGACGTGGATCCGATCAAAGCAGCAACGATGAAGTTGAGCTACAATGATGAGCGCGTTATCCATTACGGATTAGTGCCAAGATCTCACCGGGCGATTTTCGTGATCAATGAATTGCCGGATTTGCAGGCGAGAATTCAGGTGGCGCTTTTCAACATTCTGCAGGAAGGAGATATCCAGATCCGTGGGTTCAAACTCAGACTTCCGCTTGATATTCAGTTTGTATTCACTGCCAATCCGGAGGATTATACCAACAGAGGAAGCATCGTGACTCCGCTGAAAGATCGAATCGAAAGCCAGATCATCACGCATTATCCAAAATCTATCGAGATTGGCCGTAGGATCACGGCTCAGGAAGCGAATCTGAAAGGAAAGCCTTTGGAAAGTATTCATGTGCCTGAACTGATGAAAGACTTGATTGAGCAGATTGCGATTGAGGCAAGAGGATCTGAGTTTGTGGATGAGAAAAGCGGCGTTTCTGCCCGATTGACAATATCTGCTTATGAAAACCTGATTTCAGCTGCTGAAAGAAGGTTGTATATGAATGGTGAATCTAACACCGTAATCCGAATCGCTGACCTGATCGGAGTGATTCCGGCGATTACCGGAAAGGTGGAACTCGTCTATGAAGGCGAACAGGAAGGAGCCGGATTGGTTGCCTACAACCTAATCGGAAAAGCTATCCGAACTCAGTTTGTCAATTATTTCCCGTCACCTGAGCAGAAGAAAAAAGAAAAAGGGGAGAACCCTTATGCCCTTCCTCTGGAGTGGTTTGGAGAAGGAAATGCGATAGATATTCTGGCTTCCCAGTCAGATAAGACTTACAAGAGCATTCTTCACCAAGTGCCTGGATTGGAAAAGGTGGTTACTTCGATGGTGAAAAATCTGCCTGAAAAAGAGAAGGAGTTCTTTATGGAATTTGCCCTTCACGGTCTGGCGGAATATTCTCAGTTGAGCAAAAAATTACTTGACACAGGGTTGCAGTTCAAGGATCTGTTCAGTTCCATGTTTGATATGGGGACTGCGGATGAAGGAGAATTTGAGGACGAAGACGATAATTAAGAAAGGGGCGCAAGCCTTTTTTTTTATTCACCGCAGTGACGCAGAGTCCGCAGAGAAAATTCTAGAGTTGATTTACAACTCTTTTCAAGCCATCAATGACTTTTACGGAATTGAAATTTATTAAAAGTCCCAGTTTAAGTTTGGTTAATTTCAAATATGTAAGAATTTGAGCGGTATGGATTTCTGCTAATTTATCTACAGCTTTTACTTCAATTATTACTTTTTCCTCGACTATAATATCAATTCTATAGCCTGTCTCCAGTTGTAATCCCTTATAAATTACAGGCAAAGGAACTTGTGATTTGGCATATAGGCCTTTTTGTCGCAATTCAAAAAGTAGACAGGTTTCATAGCTACTTTCCAGCAATCCGGGTCCTAAAAATTTGTGTGCCTCAATGGCTGCACCTATGATGTGGGACGAAATTTCATTCTCTGACATAGCCAAAAAAATTGAATGATTTAAATTAATTAAATAACTAAGTTAAATATTTAAATTAGTTTCAAAAATTGGGTTACTATAAAAAACCTTCTCAATTTAATTTTCTCTGCGTTGCTTGCGTCATTGCGGTGAAAAAAAATCAACTAAACAAAACCAACAATATCCCCACTAACGCCGGCAATCCCTGAACGAAAAAGATTTTTTTGCTGGCGCTGAAAGCCCCATACACTCCCGCTACCAACACGCAACCCAGAAAAAACAAGGTTACATTATCTGACCAAACGGGATCTGAAATCAGCAAAGACCAAATCAATCCAGCTACCAAAAAACCATTGTACAATCCCTGATTTGCCGCAAGGGCTTTGGTTTTGGGAAATAGATCTGCTGGCATTTGACGAAAAATTTTTCTGCCTGTTGTCTCCCAGGCAAACATTTCGAACCATAAAAAATAAAGGTGAAGTGCGGCTACCAAGCCGATAACAAGATTTGAGGCTAGTTCCATCTGATTTCTGAATTTTACTTCAATCTAGCAATTTTTGAAAGTAACTGTGCTCAATCTCAGCGGTCAGTATTCCCAAACTGATTACTGAGACTGCAACCGGATCACTATCTTTGCCCCATGTCCAAAATTCAACTTCCTGCCGCGTTTGAAACCCAAATGATTTCCCTATTGGGAAAGGAAGAATTTGAAAAATTCAAACTGGGAATAGAAAAACCTGCCCGAACATCCATCCGGTTAAACGAGGCAAAGGGTTTTATTCCC
>JBILPR010000388.1:0-3973 GCA_044373795.1 Algoriphagus sp.
GATACTTCCACTTTTCTCCTCAGGGTCTCACGGATCAATACTTGGCGCAACCAATTCCTTACTTTACCAGATTTTTTCTAGCCAATTCAGAACTTGTTCCCCGGACCAACAAAATCTTACCCTTTCCACTTAATGAAACCGAACAAATCAAGCTTCCATACAATCAAAATACGATCTCCTTTCAATTTGGCATTATAGATTTTGTGACCAGCGAATCTGAGAAAAACACACTTTTCAAACTGGATAACTTCGATCAAAATTGGAAAAATGGGAATTCCCATGTGGCGGAATACAATGATTTGCCTCCAGGGGAATATGTGTTTCATGTAAAAGCAGCCAACAGGTATGGGAAAGTGGGGCAGCGGTCGATTTCCATAACTGTGATGCCGCCTTGGTTTACCCAGTGGTGGGCCTGGCTGTCATACACCGTGCTGCTGTTTTTACTGTTTTATTTGGTTTATGGTATTTTGCTTCGTAGAAAACTGGCCCAGGCTGAAGTCATACGCTTGCTAGACCTGGACCTGGTCAAAACCAGGATTTACACCAATT
The DNA here is from genome assembly GCA_044373795.1 of Algoriphagus sp. Lineage (GTDB taxonomy): Bacteria > Bacteroidota > Bacteroidia > Cytophagales > Cyclobacteriaceae > Algoriphagus. Next base: position 550 of record JBILPR010000388.1, read on the forward strand.
TGACGCATGAATTCCGCACGCCATTGACAGTGATTTCAGGAATTGCTGATCATATATTATCACATCCTTCTGGGGAGAACATGAAAGAAGGTCTGCCGATGATCAAACGGAATAGCTCACAGTTGCTCAAACTGATCAATCAGATGCTGGATCTATCCAAACTTGAGTCGGGAAGATTGACCGCAAAAATGATCCATGACAATATTCTGGGGTACTTAAAATACCTGACAGAGTCCTTTCATTCCCTGGCCGATTCCAAAGATATTCGTTTACATCTTCTCCATGGTTTCGAGGAGTTGTACATGGACTTTGATCCTGAGAAAATTCAAGCCATTTTTTCCAATCTGGTAGGAAATGCTGTAAAATTCACGCCCCCAGGAGGTAATATTTACATTAAAATAGAAAAGAGCACCTGCGGGGAAATGGGGGAATTTTTGGAAATCAAAGTAAAGGATACAGGCAAAGGAATCCCTTCGGAGCACTTACCTTACATTTTTGATCGATTTTATCAGGTAGATGATTCGGATACCCGATCAGATGAGGGAACCGGAATAGGCTTGGCACTCACCAAAGAACTGATTCACCTGATGATGGGAACTATAGAAGTCAGCAGCCAGATTGGAAAAGGCTCGGAATTTACACTGTGGCTTCCCATAAAGAAAGAGGCTCCAAAAGGAAATGTAAGAGAATTGGCCAGTGAATCACGGTTAACTGTCTCCGATTTTGTGGAGGCTTCTGCTTTTGGAAAAGCCGAAGATTACGAAGAAAGCCTTCCAATAGCCTTGCTGGTAGAGGATAATGAAGATGTATTGAGCTATCTGGAAATCTGTCTCCAAGGCAAATACAGAATCCAAAAAGCCAGAAATGGTCTCCAAGGAATCCAGATCGCCATAGAAATGATTCCGGACATCATCGTCAGTGACGTGATGATGCCTGAGAAGGACGGCTATGAAGTTGTCGAAAGGCTAAAAAAAGATGAACGGACCAGCCATATTCCCATCATCCTGCTGACTGCCAAAGCGGATCTGGAATCACGATTGGAAGGCCTCGAAAGAGGAGCGGATGCCTACCTTTCCAAGCCCTTTGAGAAGAAAGAGCTGGAAGTCCGTTTGCGGAAATTGATTGAGGTACGACAAAAGCTGACAGCGCGCTATGGAACACTCGACCCTGAGGGTACACCCGAAACTCCTGCCGAAATACAAGAGGATGTTTTCCTGAGAAAGCTTCGCTCGGTTATGGAAGACAATTTAGAAAGTGAAGAGTTTGGCATTGGAGAATTATGCAAGGAACTGGCAGTAAGTCGGACTCAGCTTCATCGTAAACTTAAGGCTCTGACTAACAAATCCACTTCCCAAGTCATCCGAACGATTCGGATGCAGGAAGCAAAGAAACTTTTGCTTAATCCAGCCTTGAATATTTCGGAGATTGGCTATGCAGTGGGTTATGGCAATCCCAGTTATTTTACACAAGAGTTTACCAAAGAATTTGGGGAAGCCCCAAGCTTTTTTAGAAAAGGATGATCCTTCGTGTAAGTTATACACCAATTTTTTTAACTCGGAATCGATGATTCGATCTTTTAGGAACTCCTTTTTGGCCGATGAGAAAAATCATCCAAAACAGCTAAATCAGACTTTTTTTTTCTGATTTGGAACAAAGTCTAAAGGATCTGCAACAATAGCTACCTCCGGATTCCCTTTGTTAAAATACCTTACCACACTGATTATTCCACGAATTGGTAACTGCATTCATTGAATGTTTTTCCAAAAACATGAGTCCGAGGCAATCCTTTAAAAAGTGAAACTCAATTCATCTACAAATCATTTTTCAAATTTTTAACCCATAAAATCTAATAATTATGAAACGTAAACTGATTCCCATTTTTGCATCCTTGGCCTTGCTGCTAGCTATTACAGCATGCCAAGAATATAATGAGTTTATTCCTCAGGGGGCTAATAACAAAAAGAATTCAAAAGTCCTGGTCAAGGAGATTGCCACAGGCGCAGTCATAAAGGGAGCAAATGGCATCAACTTTGGCCCGGACGGAAACCTCTACATCGGATCAGTAAATGGGCAGGAAATTATCGTGATGAACAAGCAAAACGGCAAAATCATCAAGAGGATTGGCACCGACAAAAAAGTGACTACACCGGATGATTTGACATTTGGACCTGATGGGTCACTTTATTGGACCGATATTTATACCGGGGAGGTAGGAAGAATGACTCCAGCCGGAGTGGTGACCAAACAGCCTGTAGCACCGGGAGTCAATCCAATTACCTTTTCGGAAGACGGACGTCTTTTTGTAGGTCTTTGTTTTCTGGGTGATGGGTTGTACGAACTAGATCCCGAACTTTTGGCGCCACCCAGACCCATCATCGTTGCCTCCGCCGAAAATAATTTTTTTCCTCTTGGATTTTTAAATGGATTCGATTTCGGTCCTGATGGGAAATTGTACGGTCCTCTCTTTGCAGGAGGTGCAGTGATTAGGGTAAATGTAGGAGGGCCAGGAACTCCTCCTTCCACCAAACCTTTTGAAGACGGAACTGCCGAATTAGTGGTCGGAGGCTTCACTGTACCCGCAGCAGCAAAGTTTGATTCCAAAGGAATCCTCCATGTTTTGGATCAAAGCGGTGAAGTTTTTAAAGTAAATACCTTGACCGGAGAAAAAACTCTCTTCGTCAAAATTCAACCTGGACTGGACAACCTTGCTTTCGACTCTAAAGGCTCCCTATTTATTTCTAATGCAGATTTTGGATCGATAGTAGAAATTCTGCCAAGTGGTCAGCCTCGCACTATCAGCGGTGGCGGGATGATCGGGCCTATGGGCTTGGCTGTTTTGCCTGGATCAAATAAGCAGGACGCTTTGTTTGTTGGTGATTTATTCCGATTGCGGAAACACAATGGGCTCACCGGCAAAGAGGAAATTGTTTATAAAGGTGACTTACTCGGTGGTGCAGGTAACTTGACCACTCCTTTCTCACTTTCTGCTGATGGGGAGAATGTGATAGTTTCTTCCTGGTTTGGCAATGTGGTTCAGGTTTGGAATCCAAAATCTGACGAAGTTCTTCAAACTATTCCTATACCTATTCCTATTGATGCTATCCGATTCAAAGGTGATATTGCTGTGTCCGCTCTGGGACTAGGCGGCGTGGTCAGGGCAAGTGACAAGTCACCGATATTTCCGGCAGGCACTCCCATTTTTGCACCAAGTGGTTTGGCAACTGATGGAGAAACTTTATGGGTGGCCGACTTGGCTACCGGAACCATCTGGCAGTTAGGATTTAACGGCAATACTCTTGGTGCGCCTGTTGAACTTGCAACTGGATTAAAGGGCCCTGAAGGATTGGCTTGGGACAAGAAAGGAGGCCTCTTGGTAGTTGAATCTGGGGCTTCGCGGTTGTCGCGAATTGACCTGGTAACCGGA
>JBILPR010000389.1:0-3950 GCA_044373795.1 Algoriphagus sp.
TATCGCATTTCAAAAAAATATAAGACAACGAATTGAATTGGGAGCAGGACCCGGATGGCCACTTCGGTCTTCCGTCTCCCGTCTTCGGTCCTAAAATTTTATCGCATTTCAAAAAAATATAAAATAACGAATTGAATTGGGAGCAGGACCCGGATGGCCACTTCGGTCTTCCGTCTCCCGTCTTCGGTCCTAAAATTTTATCGCATTTCAAAAAAATATAAGACAACGAATTGAATTGGGAGCGGGACCCGGATGGCCACTTCGGTCTTCCGTCTCCCGTCTTCGGTCTTAAAATCCTGTTGAAAAAAAAACTTAAAAAATAATAATTAATTGAATTGGGAGCAGGACCCGGATGGCCACTTCGGTCTTCCGTCTCCCGTCTTCGGTCTTTCAAATAAATCTTAAACGCCAATAAAACATGGTCAACGTCATCAAAACCGTCAATCTCCGCAAACTCTACGCTACTGAGGAAGTGGAAACTACCGCGCTGGACAGCATCCAGATCGAAATCAAAAAGGGCGAATTTGTCGCCATCATGGGTCCATCGGGCTGTGGGAAATCCACGCTTCTGAATATCATCGGTCTGCTGGATAATCCCGATGGGGGAGAATATTATTTCCTCGATCAGGAAGTTGCCAAATTCTCTGAAAGACAGCGCTCTTCCCTGAGAAAAGGAAACATCGGATTCGTGTTTCAGTCATTCAACCTGATCGATGAACTGACCGTGTTCGAAAACGTCGAGCTTCCGCTACTTTACCTGAAAATCCCTGCAGATGAGCGCAAGAAAAAGGTGGAGGAAGTTCTGACCCGCATGAATATCATGCATAGAAGAAACCACTTTCCTCAGCAACTTTCCGGAGGTCAGCAGCAGCGTGTGGCTATTGCAAGAGCGATTGTAGCTAAGCCATCCGTGATCCTTGCCGATGAACCTACGGGTAACCTGGATTCGACAAACGGTGAAGAAGTGATGCGATTATTGGAAGAACTCAACAACGAAGGAACCACCATCGTGATGGTAACTCACTCTCCGCACGACGCCAACTATGCCCACCGAATCATCAATCTATTCGACGGAAAAGTGGTGACTGAGAATATCAGGGAGCAGTTTCATGTTTGAAAAAAGACGGGAGACGGGAGACGGAAGATGCATTAATCTAACTTTCAATCCAATAATTCAAATAGTGAGCTATTGAGGATGAAAAGGATTGAAGTTTGAAAAAGTAAGCTTCTGAACAATTGAAATTTGATTTTGGGAGATGGACCCGGATGGCTACTTCGGTCATCGGTCTTCCGGCTATATTATAATAAAATAAACAACTGATTTTGGGACTCGGACCCGGATGGCTGCTTCCGTCTTCCGTCATCGGTCTTCCGTCATTTTAAAAACCTTCCATGCTCCGCCACCAACTACTCCTCGCTTTTCGGAACTTCACCAAGTTCAAGTCAATTTTTGCAATCAACCTGTTTGGGTTGGCGATGGGGCTCACGACTATCATTCTGATCCTGCTTTGGGTGAAAGACGAATTGGCTTTCAACAAGTATCATGAGAAAGGGGATCGGATCTATCAGGTGATGACTAATCATAATAATTCGGGCGGAATCGTCACTTTTGATGCAGGGCCCGGACTATTGGCAGAAGCAATGGGAGAGGAGTTTCCGCAAATCGAAAAAGCCGCTGCCACTTCACCTTTTATAGAGGGAGTTTCTTTATCGGAGGAAGAGAATAAGATTACAGGTGCAGGGCTTTTCGTCGATCAGGCATATTTTGATATTTTCTCGGTAGAGTTTCTTTCCGGAAATCCGAATCAGGCTGTTACAGATTTGAATTCCATCTTACTCTCAGCCTCAGTGGCAGAGAAGCTTTTTGGCTCCGCTGAAAAAGCATTGGGAAAATCGCTTTCCTGGCAGGTTTTTGATTTTGGCAATGAGGTGAAAGTGACCGGAGTCTATCAGGATTTTCCGGTTCATTCCACCGAAAGACCTGAGTTTTTGCTGGCTTTTCCCTATTTCAAAAACATGCTGGGAGATGGACTGAACTGGGGTAATCACAATGTATCGACTTTTTTTTTGCTGGCAGAAGGGGTAAATCCGGATGAGTTTAATCCCCTGACGGAGAAATTCATTCAGTCCAAACTGGCTGAATCCAACGTCACCTTGATGCCGCAGCTCTTCAAAGACCGCTATCTCTATGGCACGTATCAAGATGGAAAAGTGGCCGGAGGACGAATCAGCTATGTGAAGCTATTCTCAGGAATCGCCCTTTTCATCCTGATTATCGCCTGTATCAATTTTATGAATCTGACGACGGCAAGATCCATGAGTCGCCTGAAGGAAATCGGAGTCAAAAAATCCATGGGAGCGAGTCGTCAGGGACTTTTCAACCAGTTTCTGGTGGAGTCGATGCTCCTTACTTTTTTGGCTTTAGTTCTTGCAATAGCCTTTTCTTACATTCTCCAGCCTGTTTTCAATCAGGTAACCTCCAAAACTCTGGGGTTGGATTTTCAGCCTGATTTGATCCTGATTCTTGTTGGAGTTTGGTTGGTAACAAGCTTTCTGGCAGGAATCTATCCGGCAGTCTACCTGTCCAAATTTAAGCCGATGGAGGTGATGAAGTCCAACCTGAAAGGAAGCTTCGGCGAACTGCTGGCAAGAAAAGGCCTGGTGGTATTTCAGTTCGCAATTTCTCTCCTTCTGATCATCGGGATCTCAGTGATCGGCAAGCAAATGAGTTTCATCCAAAGCCAAAACCTGGGCTACGACCAATCTCATCTTCTTCAGGTCAATGCCTCTGTGATCAGTGCAGCTCAGCTGGGTCCATTTCTTGAGCAGATCAAATCTGTACCGGGAGTGGAAAATGCATCGAGCCTGAACCATCCTTTGGTTGGGATGAGAAGCTCCACGATCGGGTTGACTTGGGAAGGAAAAACCGAGGAAGATGTGAAGTTTGAGAACATCTCCGTCAACATGGGTTTAATTGAGACGATGGGTTTTGAATTGGTTGCGGGGCGATCTTTTTCGCCGGATTTTGGGGAGGAAAACACCAAAATCATCCTGAATGAATCTGCGATCCGAATCATAGGAATTGATGAGCCGGTTGGTAAAATCGTGAATCTTTGGGGAGATGACATGGAAGTGATCGGAGTGATCAAAGACTTCAATTTCGAATCTCTGAAAGAGACGGTAAAACCCGCATTTATTAAATATGATCCGGCTTTTGCAGAAAAAGTGATGGTGCGGCTGAACCCTGAAAATCAACAGGCAAGCATTGCGGGGATTTCAAAAATCTTCGAAACCATGACTTCCCAAACCTTGGAATATTCCTTTCTGGAAGAAGATTATCAAACACTCTATCAGGCAGAGCAGCGTGTGGCCAAACTCGCTAATTACTTCGGAATCGTAGCGATTTTCTTGTCCTGTCTGGGATTGTTTGGGCTTGCTGCATTTACAGCCGAGAAGCGCAAAAAGGAAATCGGCGTACGCAAAGTCATGGGAGCTTCCATGATGGGAATCCTCAGTTTGGTGTCCAAAGACTTTGTGCAACTCGTCCTGATTTCAATCCTGATCGCGATTCCGCTGGGATGGTATTTCGCCAATTCCTGGTTGGAGACCTATGCTTTTCAGACAAATCTCAGTTGGTGGATTTTCGCAGGTTCCGGGGTTTTATTGCTGCTCATCGCTTTGGGAACAGTCGGATTTCAAGCTTACAAAGCTGCTTCAGCCAATCCGGTGAATTCACTGCGGAGTGAGTAGGAGGTTGGAAGCAGGGAAGTTTTCGCAGTAATCAGTATTCAATCACGGTATTCAGTCTCAGTATTCAGTCGCAGTCCCGATAGCAATCGGGATCAGTTTTATGTTTTAGGATTTAGTCAAATTTTACCGACTTCCAGCGATGCTTTGAAGGCGGCTGTGGACAGTTGACTGTGGTCTGTTGACCGATTTATTTAGCCATA
>JBILPR010000390.1:0-3942 GCA_044373795.1 Algoriphagus sp.
AATGAGCGACAAGGTTGAAATCACGGATCAGGCGATCTTTTCAGATGTCAGCAGCACGATCCAAAAAGCATTAAAAAAGACTTTTGCGGCAAATCCCGAAAAAACCAAACTCGCCCAAAATTCCTATGAAATAGCTTTATCACAGCTTATGTAAAATATTCGTCCAAAAATAAGTTTTGGGAATACTTTAGAATCCCGGTACATCCTTGCTTCAAAAGACTTAATCTCTTCCTGAAAAATACTTTCTTCTGAAAACAACTTAGAATCTAAAATCTTGGTGTTTAGTTAGGAAAATAATCAGAAAGAAGGTAGAATCGCCATTCAATATTGAATTCCAGTTTTCCCAAACCTAAATAATCAACCAAAAAACAACTATTAAAGATGGAGTTTGTAATCATTATAGTCTTTGTACTCGGATACCTGGCGATAGCCCTCGAGCATCCGATAAAAATCAACAAGACGGCATCAGCATTAGTTACTGCTGTAGTTTGTTGGACTCTTTTCGCTGTTTCTGATGCGCCTGAAACCCTCCTAAACAGCACCCGTTACACAGATTTCATCCATGAACTTGGGGAGAAAGCAAGCAGTCTTAGCGCAGGCGAGATTCATCTGGAGTATGTCTCCGAATCTTTAGGTCACCACTTGAATGAAATTGCTCAGATCCTTTTCTTCCTGATGGGAGCAATGACTATTGTTGAATTGGTTGACGCACACCACGGATTCAAATTCATTACGGATCGAATCAAGACGAAAAACCCAATCATGCTCTTATGGGTAGTTTGTATTGTTACGTTCTTCCTCTCTTCTGTCCTGGATAATTTGACGACCACAATCGTAATGGTCTCACTGATCAGGAAACTTATCCCTGATAAAGAGATGAGACTTTTCTTCGCCGGTATGATCATCATCGCGGCAAATGCAGGTGGTGCTTGGTCTCCAATTGGCGACGTAACAACAACCATGCTTTGGATTGGCGGACAAATATCTGCCGCAGCAATCATGAAGAATGTATTCCTTCCAAGTATCGTTTGTGTTTTAGTTCCATTGCTTTACCTGACATTTACCTTGAAAGGCACCTTGGGAGACTTCAAGGAATCCACAAAAGCCACTAAATCAGGAGTTACCACAGGGAATCTGATGCTAATTCTGGGAATTGGAGCATTGGTTTCTGTTCCGGTCTTTAAAACACTTACGCACTTGCCTCCATACCTTGGCATGTTGTTGGGCTTGGGTGTGCTTTGGATTATATCTGAACTCATCAACCCTGAACTAGATGAAGCTGAGAGAAAGAATTACACTGCAGGTCATGCCCTCACAAAAATTGACATGCCAAGCGTCTTGTTCTTCCTCGGAATATTATTAGCCGTAGGCTCCCTTCAGTCTATGGGAACCCTTTCCAACTTTGCGGAATACCTAAATACTTCCATAGGAGATAACAGAATCATTATTACACTGATTGGAGTACTTTCTGCAATTGTCGACAACGTCCCTTTGGTGGCAGCAAGTATGGGAATGTATAGCATGGATGTATATCCAATGGATCACTTCATTTGGGAGTATTTGGCTTATTGTGCCGGTACAGGAGGAAGTATTTTGATCATTGGTTCAGCAGCAGGTGTGGCAGCAATGGGTATGGAAAAAATCGAATTCGGATGGTACCTGAAGAAGATTTCTCTACTTGCAGCACTAGGTTATTTCGCAGGAGCAGGAGTTTATCTTTTAATGCATGTAGGTTCTACCACTTAAGTACGATTTCTGTCAAAACAAAAGAGGCTCCGATTTGGAGCCTCTTTTTTTGACCTATGGCCCCATTCATTCTAAGGACATGACCTCGGAATTTCTAAAACAGCTTTCCAAATGGTCATTCACCAATCCTGTTGCTTGCATATGGGCATAAACAGTAGTGGATCCCAGAAATTTGAACCCTCTCTTTTTCAAATCCTTTGCAAGCAAATCTGACTCGGTCGTGGTAGCTGTAATATCCTTCATGGAGACCAATTTATTCTGCTTCGGCTTTCCCCCGACAAATCCCCAGATGTAAGTAGAGAAAGAACCAAACTCTTCCTGCACTTGCATAAAGCAGCGGGCATTGTTGACAGCCGCGCGAATCTTCAACACATTTCGAATGATTCCAGGATCGAGCAATAACTCCTGCACATAACTTTCCGGAAATTCCGCTACTATTTTGTAATCAAAGTCGGCAAACGCATTTCTATATCCTTCTCTCTTTTTCAAAATAGTAGCCCAGCTCAATCCTGCCTGAGCACTTTCCAGAATCAAAAACTCAAAATGAACACGATCATCCCAGACGGGCACTCCCCATTCGGTATCATGGTATTTGACATATTCGGGGAATCCCAGACACCAGGGGCACCGGCTTAGGTTGTCTTGTGCTTTTTCCATGCTTGAAGTTTAAAAATTTCAGGTTCGGGTCAAAGCAAGGATGCTCAATAAAAAATAACCGTCTTGTTTCGGAAGACTAAGACTTTGCGATCAATATGGTATTTAATGGCTTTGGAAAGGACCATTTTTTCCACATCCTGCCCTATTTGAACGAGCTCGTTTACCGTATTGTGATGCCGAACCCTGGCGACTTCCTGCTCGATAATAGGTCCTGCATCGAGCTCTTCAGTCACATAGTGGGCCGTAGCGCCAATGATTTTCACTCCCCGTTCATATGCTGCATGATAGGGTCTGGCTCCCACAAATGCCGGAAGAAAAGAATGATGAATATTGATGATCCGATTCGGAAAATGCCTGATAAACTCTCCCGAAAGGATTTGCATATACCTGGCCAAAACCACAAAATCAATTTTATGAGACTTCATCAGTTCCAGTTGATTTGCCTCTGCCGAGATTTTTGACTCGGGATTTATGGGAATATGATGAAAAGGAATCCCAAATGCCTCCACGATTGTCTTTAACTCAGGATGATTGGAAATCACCAGCGGAATCTCCACTTCGAGCTGACCGGCATGATACCTGCCCAAAATATCAAAAAGGCAATGCGATAACTTGCTGACAAAAATCGCCATTCTCGGCTTTGAAAAATTGAAGTGAAGGGTAAAATCCATCTTGAATCGCTTCCCTACTTCCTGGTCAAAGCAATCAGATATTTCTTCTTTTTTCAAAGAAAAAGAATCCAACTCCCACGCTGCCCGCATGAAAAATCTCCCCATTTCTTCATCCACATGCTGATCTACTTCCAGAATATTTCCTTCATGGGAATATAAAAAGCGGGAAACTTCTGCTACAATTCCCTTCTGATCGGGACATTGGATAATCAGGATTGCTTTGTTCATACGTAAAAAAGTTCAGGTTACTCGTTCCATATTTTCCAGGCCGCTTCTGCCTGCAATTCCAACATTTCTAATCCATTTTGTGCTTTTCCTCCAGCTTCAATTGCAGCTTTCATCAGCTTGGTCTCGGCGGGATTATAGACCAAATCAAACACTAGGTGGCTTGAATTCAATTGATCCACCGGAATCTGAGGCATTTCATCCACCTTCGGAAAAGTGCCCAAAGGCGTCGTATTGATGATCAATTGATGTCCTTTTAGAATCTCAGGATTGAGGGATACATCTTCATACAAAATCAAACCCGGACCGGAATTTCTGGAAACAGAAAGAAACTCGATTTTTAAATCCTTCAGCACCTCCTTGACAGCTTTAGAAGCCCCGCCTGTTCCCAAAACCAAGGCTTTTACTTGTTGGCCTTGGAGCCATTTTTCAAGTGATAACCTGAATCCAATGTAATCCGTATTGTAGCCTTTCAGTTTATCAGGACCGATCTTGATACAATTCACAGCACCAATTGCCTCGCAAGCGGGATCCAATTCATCGAGATATGGTATGATATCCTGCTTGTAAGGTATCGTGACCGACATTCCTTCCATTTCTGGATTTTCTGACAAAACCTTCTCAAAATCCATGATTTGAGGTA
>JBILPR010000391.1:0-3937 GCA_044373795.1 Algoriphagus sp.
TACCAGTATTTTAAGAATGCTTAAGAAGAGAATGAAGTTCATTCTGATTGGTCGGTTTCCGACTCCCAAAAAAGAGAGTTGGATATAGCATATGAGGAAAGTCTGGCTGAAAAAAATTTACTTGACTGGGAAATTGTGAAACAAAGACTTTCACAATGGCAAGAAAAGTAAGGATTCTAAAAAAGGCTGCCTCTAATCTTGAGGGAATTTTGGAATACCTCGATAGGGATTTTGGCAAACCAACGGCAATACAATTTTTTAAGAGAGTTGAAACGTTATTTTCAATTTTAATTAATCAACCGAAATAGGGACATTATATAGGTCTGAGAAAAGAATTTTCTCTTTCCCTATCGAGAAGCAAATCCGGGTTTTTTATCGCTTCACAAAATCAGAAGTAGTGATTATTTCTTTTTTCGACGTGAGGCAAAATCCAAAAAAAGCACCTTGATTCTGAATGTTTTTAAATTAAAGAGTTTGATCATTTTGTGAGGCTAAAAATTTAAGCTTTTCAAAAATGAAGACACTTTCATTACCTTTTAATTTCAAATGGAATTATCATGATCAGGACCCTCCTTCTTTTGTTTTTTGCGATGCAGACATTTTCTCTGCTTCAGGCTCAGCAACAAACCTATTGCAACCCTATCAACCTGGACTACGGCTATACGCCGATTCCCAATTTCAGCGAATGGGGTCGTCACCGGGCCACAGCAGATCCGGTGATTGTGAATTTCAAAGGAAATTTTATCCTCTTCAGCACCAATCAATGGGGCTATTGGACGAGTCCGGATATGTCCAACTGGACTTTTCACTCGCGCCTTTTTCTCAATCCTTGGAATAAGGTTTACGACGAACTTTGCGCCCCGGCAGTGGGTGTGGTCGGCGATACGCTGATCGTGATGGGCTCAACTTATGAAAAGGATTTTACGATTTGGATGAGTACCGATCCACTGGCCAACGAGTGGAAACCACTTGTCGAAAAGTTTGAAATCGGTGGCTGGGATCCGGATTTTTTCACCGACGATGACGGAAGATTGTACATGTACAACGGAAGTTCGAACCGATACCCGCTCTACGGAGTCGAGTTGAATCGTAAGACGATGGAGCCTATTGGCACCCGAAAAGAAATGTATCTCCTCGAACCGGACCGATATGGCTGGCAGCGATTCGGTGAGCATATGGACAATACCTTCCTGGATCCTTTTATGGAAGGAGCGCACATGACCAAGCACAATGGTAAATATTACCTCCAATACGGTGCGCCCGGGACGGAATTCAGCGGCTATTCCGATGGAGTTGTAGTGGGAAATTCTCCTTTGGGACCGTTTACTCCCCAGTCAGATCCGCTGAGTATGAAGCTTGGTGGATTTGCAAGAGGCGCCGGACATGGGGCAACTTTCCAGGACAACAATCAGAATTACTGGCATGTGAGTACAATTATGATTTCGGTGAAAAATACCTTCGAGCGAAGATTGGGAATCTGGCCCGCCGGGTTTGATAAAGACGATGTGATGTGGTCCAATACCGCTTTTGGAGATTATCCGCATTATTTGCCGGGTTCGGCCAAAGCGGGAGATTTCACCGGCTGGATGCTGCTGAATTATGACAAGCCTTTGCAGGTTTCTTCCATTTTGGGAAATTACGCTGCCAATAAAGCCAATGACGAGGATCTGAAAACCTATTGGAGTGCGGAAACCGGAAATCCCGGAGAGTGGATCCAATCAGATTTGGGAAAAGTAAGTACCGTCAATGCCATTCAGATTAATTATGCAGATCAGGATGTGGCCGATGACCGTCTCGGAAAGCGAACAGACCAATATCATCAATACAAGCTTCATTATTCCCTGGATGGGAAAAAATGGGAAATCCTCGTGGACAAAAGCACCAACAAAACGGATGTGCCGCATGAGTATGTCGAGCTGGCAGAACCTGTTCAGGCGCGCTACATCAAGCTGGAAAATATTCATATGCCAACAGGCAAATTTGCGCTGAGCGGATTCCGGATTTTTGGAAATGGAAATGGGAAGGCACCTGAAAAAGTAAAACAATTCATGGTCTTCCGAACTGAAAAGGACAAGCGAAGCGCCTTTATCAAATGGAGCCCTTCGAATGATGCCTATGCCTACAATATTTCCTATGGCACTGCTCCGGATAAACTCTACACCACGATCATGGTTCATGGCAACAATGAATATTGGCTAAAAACCCTGGACCGAATGAAAACCTATTACTTCACCATCGAAGCCATCAACGAAAACGGCGTAAGTGAGCGGTTTGAAGTTGGGAAGGTTGAATAACCAGCTAAAGTCAATAAAAAAGAGAGATGATTCGACAATCATCTCTCTTTTAACTTCCACCTGACTAAACATTAACCTTAAATGGATTTGGCTTCCTCATTGCTTTTTCCAGGTGACCTTATAGTTGAAACTCCTTGAATCAAACTCGTCTTTTATTCTGGAAATTTCTCCTAAACCCGTTAAGTTAAATTCCTTGATAAAATTTGATCGAATTTTCTTTTGAGCCTCTACGCTTTTACTTGTTGCTCCCAAAATCTCATCGAGTTCGGCTCTTGAGATTTGACTGATGTTTTTATGCAACGTGTAGGCTTTTAAAGTATCGAAAATTTTATTCTCGGTTTTTGGCTTCTCTATAAGTTTTTTACCAAACACATAAAGAGGGATAAGTAAAAAAAGAAGACTCATCAGATACCAATTTACGTCGCTACCTTTTTTCTGATCCCATTTAGGATTTAAGACTTTTGAGTTGGCGGAAAAATTTTCCGGCTCCATCTTAATCAGGGGAACATCCCACTCAGATAAGTCTTTTTTCAAATTGATAGTATTGCGAAACATGTTGGTCATTATTTTCACTTTGCGTACATCCCACATGGAGATATCCTGGTCAAAAATAATTGCCTCTGCAAACATCCCGCCCATATCCTCTACATTTGACGTGTTCCACTTGTCCAAGGGCTGATTGAAAAGTTTTGCTTCGTCAAACATCCCACTCATGATTTTTGCGGAGGACACGTCCCAATCGTTGAGATATCCATTAAATTCTGTATCGAAGAACATGCCATTGAAACGCTCTCCCGAGCTGGTATTCCACTTAGAGATATCAGCCTGAAACTTCTGGGCACCGTTAAACATATCCGAAAAATCCACCACAGACCGGGTATCCCAATGGGACAGGTCAGGGTTGATAATCGGGGCAAGACCAAACATCCAGGACATGGTCCTCACATTGGATACATCCCAGTGGGAGATTTGAGGATCTTTGAGTGTAGACTCGTAAAAAAGATAACTCATATCGGTCACCTTGGTGGTGATCACGCGCGACAAATCCATTTCGGTCTTCACCACTTCCCGCAGGAGGCTGTCGTCCACCACGAGGTAAAGATTACCCTCAAACTGATATTCTTTACCTACCTCGGCTTGTTCGCTGGCTTTCAGCGTGACCTGATTCTCTGCCCGGTAGATCAGGCTTTCATCCGATAAAAATGAAAGCATAAGGTAAACAGCCGTATAAAGGATAAGAGACATTTGTAAAAATTTAGAGTGAAAGAGGAAATAAGACTAAAAGGAAATACTTAAACAAACTGTTGTATCACTGTATCTCGCTGCTTAAAAAATAATAAAGTTAATATTAATTTTAAAAAAAATTATTTATCAAAAAATTAGCATTTAGAATAATAAAAAGTTGAAAAAAGTTAATTAAATGTCAAGTCTCTTGAATTATCGCAACGCATACTCCAGGGAGAAAGCTCCTGTTATATTATTGCTCATTGTCCTCGGAATTATTATTTCCCCCCCATAAGTACTTCTTAGTAATAATGTAAATTAAGTACCAGCCAAAAAACCCCAAGCCTATCATCAGGAGCTTGAAAGAGAAATGATAATCCATATAAATGAAATCCGATACTATGAGACACCAATGGATA
>JBILPR010000005.1:0-41635 GCA_044373795.1 Algoriphagus sp.
CTGATCACTGGGATACTAATCCTTTCAAAGATGAAGATATCTCTCTGCTTCTGCCTTTAGCAGACAGGTTCGATCTGACAGGAACTGATCACTGAGGCTGCGACTGAATACCGAGACTGAATACTACTAAATCACTTCTTCCCTTTCGGTCTCAGCGGTCTGCATTCTATATCCGCGACAAAATAATTCGGGTGTGTTTCAAGTGTTTGGACGATTGTCTGAGCTACGTCAAGAGGGAGCATCATGTTTTCAGTCGCTCCCATTCCCGGGATTGAATCAAAGAAATTAGTCTGAATCGAACCTGGATAAATCGTGGAAACTTTGATCCCAAAATCTCTCAGCTCCATATACATCGAATGAGAAATTCCTCTCACCGCATGCTTGGTACCTACGTATCCTGCAAAATTCGCAACTCCGTTCAGACCTGCGATCGAAGCCACGTTTAAGATATGTCCTTCATCGGCGGCTTTCATCGCCGGTACCAATCGCTTACTCACATAGAAAATCCCGTGGACATTGGTATCAAACATAGACTTCCAGTCTTCTGAAGACATTTCTTCAAACTTTCCTGCCACGCCAAAACCGGCATTATTTACCAGAATCCGGATATCGGAACCCAATTTGGAAACTGTCTCCTGATACGCATTTTCTACTTGTTCTTCCAATGAAACATCACAGGTGAAAAAGTGAAAATTTTCATGCTGGAAGCTGGGAGCTGTCCTTCCCCAACCTGCGACGATGGTTCCTTTATCGAGTAAAAGTTTGACCAACTCAAGACCGATGCCTTTGCTGACTCCTGTAACAACTGCTATTTGCTTATCGAGATTCATATATTCTAGTTTAGGTTAGAAAGCTTAAAAAGGCCGAATAGTTCTCCATCCATCAAATTTCTGACCGAAGCGATCGCGAGGATAAAATCCAATTTGCTATTTTCACAACTTGACAAAATTGTAAAGCAAACCACCAACCAAATTAACAAATGAAAAAACTTATACTCCCCTTATTTCTGGTAAGTGGAATTGCTGTAGGCCAAACCAAGCTAAAACCTGCAATTGACAAGCAGGCTGCTGCTATCGAGACTAAAGTGATAGAATGGAGACGCGATATTCACAAAAATCCTGAATTGGGAAACAATGAAATTCGTACTGCCAAAATGATTGCCGATCATCTTCGATCGCTCGGAATTGAAGTGACCGAAGGGGTCGCAGTCACAGGTGTTGTGGGTATATTGAAAGGTGGAAAACCGGGGCCGACTGTCGCTTTGCGAGCTGATATGGATGCACTTCCTGTGACGGAGCGGGTAGATTTACCATTTAAATCAACCGTCACTACTACATATAACGGTCAGGAAACAGGCGTCATGCATGCATGCGGACATGATACACACGTAGCTATCCTGATGGGTGTGGCGGAGGTATTGGCTGGAATGAAAAATGAACTCCAGGGTAACGTCAAGTTTATTTTCCAACCTGCTGAAGAGGGAATTTATCAGGAAGGAGTCACTTCCTGGGGAGCCAAGCAAATGGTTGAAGAAGGGGTAATGAAGGATGTGGACGCAATTTTCGGCTTGCATATTTCTTCCCAAACTGAAGTGGGGAAAATCGGATACCGTTCGGGACCTGCTCAAGCTGCTGTAGATAATTTGGAAATAATCGTCCACGGAACTCAGGCTCACGGAGCTTCTCCCTGGTCAGGCGTAGATCCGATTGTGACTTCTTCGCAGATCATCACAGGTTTGCAAACCATCCTTTCCCGAAGCGTAAATGTCACACAGAATCCGGCAGTAGTTACCGTTGGCGCGATTCACGGAGGTATCCGCCACAATATTATTCCTGAAAAAGTGGAAATGATCGGTACCATCCGGACTTTCGGAGAAGATCAGCAAACGTTGGTGCACAAAAGAATTACCGAAATCGCCACCAACATCGCAGAAAGTGCAGGAGCAAGAGCCGAAGTAAAGATCACCAAACTCTATCCTACCACTGTGAACGATCCGGATCTGACTGCGAAAATGGTAGCCACTATTGAATCTGCGGCCGGGAAAGAAAATGTAAGAGTTAACCCGCCGGTTACTGGAGCTGAAGATTTCAGTTTCTATCAAAGAGAAAAGCCGGGGTTGTTTATTGGTTTGGGTGGAATGAAAAAAGGCGGCGATCCGACCAAAACTCCTTCCCACCATACGCCTGATTTCTACATCGACGAAGGTGGTTTCCTTCTTGGTATGCGCGTATTAAGCTATTTTGTGGTGGATTATATGGGGATGCAGAAGTAGGAAGGATTGGAGATTTAAGATTTGGCCCATAGACCATAGTTTTTGGATAAGAGTATTAAAAAGCCCGGTTCTGGAAAGGATCGGGCTTTTGTTGTTAAGAGAAATTGGGTTTTTGGGTTATTGGGTTATTGGGTAATTTGTTTTAATTCATTTTGCTAACATCTGGGAAAAGGAACCATAACTAGCTTCGACGTTGCGCGGACACCGAGTTTCTGATTTTTGGAAGGAAGGGAAAATGCCTGATTTTAAGACAAAATCACAGCAGATAACCGATTACAGAAAATCCATCTGTCAATAAAATATCTTGCCCTTATTCACATTTTTCTAAATTTGAGAAACCGCGAAATAAACCATCCTCCATGAAAAGAATTTTCTTTCCCCTGCTTTTGATTTCGGCGACAGCCGTCGGTCAGACAAAGCTGAGACCAGCCATAGACAAACAGGCTACAGCAATCGAATCCAAAGTGATCGAATGGCGTCGTGACTTCCACGAGCATCCGGAACTTGGAAATCAAGAGGTTCGCACTGCGAAAATAATCGCTGATCACCTTCGCTCCCTCGGGATGGAAGTAACCGAAAATGTAGCCGTGACAGGTGTTGTGGGTGTATTGAAAGGCGGAAAACCCGGCCCAATGGTCGCTCTTCGTGCCGATATGGATGCACTTCCGGTGACGGAGCGAGTTGACGTTCCATTCAAATCCAATGTCACAACCACTTTCAATGGCCAGCAAACCGGAGTCATGCATGCTTGCGGACACGATTCTCATGTAGCCATTTTGATGGGTGCAGCGGAAGTGCTGGCCGGAATGAAAGACCAATTAGAAGGTTCAGTCAAATTTATTTTCCAGCCTGCTGAAGAAGGAGTGTCCGATGTTGACATGGCCGGAGCAGAATTGATGGTGAAAGAAGGAGTCATGAATGATGTTGATGCGATTTTTGGACTCCATATCTGGGCACAGGTGGAAGCCGGAAAAATCGGATATCGATCAGGCCCAACCATGGCTGCTGTGGATATTCTTGGAATCGACGTTCACGGAACTCAAGCTCATGGTGCTTCGCCTTGGTCAGGAGTAGATCCTATTGTGACTTCTTCCCAGATTGTCATGGGCCTGCAAACGATCCTTTCACGAAGCGTAAACATCACGCAAAATCCTGCTATTGTGACCATTGGGGCTATTCATGGAGGTATCCGCCACAACATCATCCCTGAAAAAGTGGAAATGATCGGTACCATCCGGACATTTGGTGCAGACCAACAAGCTTTGGTGCACCGAAGAATCACCGAAATCGCAACCAACATCGCGGAAAGCGCAGGAGCAAAAGCAGATGTAAAAATTACCAAACTATACCCGGCCACTATCAATCCTCCTGAACTCACCGATAAAATGGTGCCTTCACTTCAGGCTGCGGCAGGAGAGGGAAACTTAATCGTGATGGATCCAATGACAGGTTCTGAAGATTTCAGTTTCTTCCAACAGGAAAAACCCGGATTCTTCATCTTCCTGGGCGGAATGAAAAAAGGTGGAGACCCTATAAAAACGCCTTCACATCACACTCCTGATTTCTACCTCGACGAAAGCGGATTTACGCTTGGAGTAAAGACTTTGAGCTATTTTGTGGTGGATTATATGGGAATGAAGAAGTGATCCGAATTTTAGATTTAAGATTTTAGACGCAAGATTTTAGACAAAAAACAGTTACTAGAAAGCCCGATTCTGAAGAGGATCGGGCTTTTTGATTTTCTGGCATTTGACAAATTAATAAAAGACAACATTAAACCCTTTTTGGGAAGATGGTTAGGAGGAAGAGAAAAATAAACTCGGCGAAATGGCAAAAAATCCAAAACATGAAATTCCTCCATTAGCTCAAATCATAAAAACCCATGACAATAGTCATACGTTTTTTAAGCTCCAGTCAATATTTTTCTAAACAGGTAAATCCAAAATTATTGTCTAACTCCTAAATGCCTTGTCATGAAAAAGATTTTAGTCCCTATCGATTTTTCCGAAAATTCGAAGCTCGCACTGAAACATGCGTTTCAGGTTGCCAACCAACTCAACAGCACTATCTCCTTGCTTCATGTTTATCAAATCGAAACCAGAACCGGCAGTTTTTTATCTATTGATCAACTAGTACAGGGAGATCGTGAAGGAGAAATGTCAGTTTTGATTGAAGAAATGAAGCCTTTATTAGGCCCAAAGATAAAAATTGAAAGCTTTGTCAAGAAAGGAGCTTCCGTTGAAACCATTTGTCAGACCGGAGAAAAATTAAATGTTGACATTATTATTATGGGCACCACCGGAGCAGGGGGGATGAAAAAACTGTTTCTTGGAAGTACAGCAAGTAATGTGATCAAGAATACTCCGATACCGGTTTTAGCTATTCCACAAGATTTTCAAAACTTCAAAATATCAAACATCACCCTTGCCTTGGATAATAAGGAAATAGAAAATGCTACAATCTTGAGGCCCCTTGTGGATCTGGTAAATGGATTCAAGGCCGAACTCAAGCTTGTAACTGTAATCGATGAAACTCATCCGAAAAGCGGAATCGACCCAAGCGTGGAAGAGTATCTCAAAAACAAAGGAGTAAACTTTACTTTCTTCATTATCACTGCTTCCGAAATCATCGAGGGGATTCAGAATTTTGTAAAAAGAGAGAAATCAGATTTGCTCTGTGTAGTACATCGTTCCCGGGGATTGTTTGAAAGTATCTTTGAGGAAAGCATAGCCAAACAAATAGCATTTGACTCAAGAGTACCTCTTTTGGTTTTGCGTGGGTGAATTAAAATCGAATCGAGCCAATAATTCTCTAACATTAAAACTTAAAAAAGCCCGATTCTTTCCTGAATCGGGCTTTTGTTTGTTGCACTTGAGGAAACTTTCCATCGGGAAAGGAGTGACCACACATAACAACACACCGGAAAAATTGCAATTAAGTGACCTGTATCCTCGTTTTCAAGAAGATCTGTCATCTGTTTTTAGAGTTTACATCAATAATTTTCAAGCCTAAAATTAAATCATTCACGTTTTATCTCATTTTAAACACAACCTCATGATAAGGATTTTAGTCCCAACTGATTTTTCTGAAAATTCAAAGCTTGCATTAAAACATGCCATTAAAATTGTCAATCAATTGGGTGGGACAGTATCCGTGCTGCATGCATATCAGACAACAACTATTACTGGAAGCTTTGAAACTATCGACCAGGTAGAAAAAAATGAAAGGGAAGATGAACTTTCAAAACTGATTAAAGAGATGAAACCTTTGCTGGCCGACACGGTACAGATCGAAGGATTTGTCAAAAAAGGACCCTCAATAGACACCATTTGCCAAACTGCAAAAAAATTGGATGTCAATATGATTGTCATGGGTACAACAGGAGCAGATGGAATGAAGAAATTCTTTTTGGGAAGCACCGCAAGCAATGTCATCTTAGAAGCGTCGAAACCGGTTCTAGCTATTCCAAAGGAATTCCAAAACTTTAAAATATCGAATATCACGCTTGCTCTTGATAACAAAACGATAGAGCATGTTCATACGCTAAAGCCAATTATTGATTTGGTTACAAAATTCGATGCTGTTCTTAAATTACTCACGGTAATCGATGAAGAAAATCCCGAATTCAAGGCAGACACTTCCGTCCAAGACCTCCTCCAGAAAAATGGCATAAAATCTACTTCTCATAAAGTGAGCTCCAATGATGTGGTTAAAGGAATTACTGAATTTGCAGAGAGGGAAAATTCAGATTTGATTTGTTTGATTCACCACACCAGAGGTTTGTTTCAAAGTATCTTCCATTCAAGTGTATCAGAAAAAATCGCTTTCGAATCAAAAGTTCCGCTCTTAATTTTAAATGACTAAATCAAAAATCGATTGGAGCTTTCAAATCAAAAGCTTATAAAGTGAAAAAAAGCCTGATTCCATCCAGAATCAGGCTTTTTTTCACTTTCACTCGTCCAACTTTCAAATCCAACATTACCTCAGAGATCAAACCACCAATGAGGCGTATCATTTGTGCTGTTTGGAAATGCGCTGCAACGTAAACAAGTTTCAGGATACCTGTCCCTGGGCTTCCCCGGTTCATACGGGCAAACCTCAGAAACAAAGAAAGGCACATCTGCTTTGGTCGTGTAAATACGCTGTTGACTGACTCGAGCAAGTTCGAAATACCCCAAAACCATCTCATCGGGATCTGAAGCATTCGAAATATTTCCCCGAATCGGAGCAGGCGGCGAGTCAAATACCGAACCGGTATTATTCACCAACTCCCGCACTTTCCTCCAATAATCATAAGACAACTTATTGATGCTCGTTTGACGCACGTTGAAATAATGCCTGCTCAGAAAAGAATCATCGATGACCCGTTCGGCAACCACCTGGGTGGAAGTTCCCCCCGGACTATTGATCAAATCTCCATTGAGCAGGGAAATACGCTCAGGATCCGGAAAACCAAACACATAACAATCCGGAGGCGGTTTGTTGAATGGATTTGGAAAGAAAGTCAGATTCCAATAATAGGCCTCGTCCACATCCCATCGCAAATAATATCCTCCAACTTGCTGAGGAAGCGTAACCTGAGTTTGGATCGTGATGAAGGCTGTCTCGGGTTGATCGGCAACTATTCCCCGCGTAAATGAATAGCTCAATTGATCCTCTCCCACTGATTCAGGAATCATTTCAGGCTCGGATTTGTAGGTTCTCCCATCAATTTGAATCTCAATAAAATAATTTATTCCCTCTTCTACCTGATCAAAAAATTCGCTCAATTGATACTTTCCTGGTTCAACTTCACGGTAAGACCATCGCTCATTTTTATCATTTATCAAAGAGACCCCCGCATTGATGACCGGTCTTGGCAAATCGTTCAACACATAATATTGCCCTGACAATAGCGGATCGCGATCCTTAGAAGTAGTTTCGGAAATAAACACATATTGCTCCTCATCCAAATTTGTCAGTTGCCCGGAGACAATCAGCTTTTGCACTCCTTTGTTTAAAGGGAAATCAATCCGCTCCACACATGAAAATGTGAGAACAACTGAAACCATTAAAAACCTAATAATCCGCTGCATCACCTTATTCATTTTGCGCTCCCCCAAATTGAATGCTGTATGTCACTGATGGGAAAATCGCTCCCAAAATCGCCAGTCTGTATGGTCTCAACTGCTGTGAATCCCCGTCTTTTTGCCAAAAAATGGAATAGGCATTTTTCCTTCCCAGTAAATTGTAAATACTGAAATTCAGGCTATCCCCTTTCTTTGAAAATACCTTTTCGACTGTGTAGGACATGTCGACGCGGAAATAATCGGGGATTCGATATTCATTGCGTCCGCTGTATTCCGGCACAACCAATCCACCCAAAATGTAACTAGAATTGACCGCGTTGATAGGTCGGCCGGTGGCATAATTTACAGTAAAGTTGAATAATCCCCGGGGGTACATTTTACGGCTGAAAATAAAGTTTACCTCATGAGGTTTGTCATAGTTGGAAGGGTACCAATCTCCGCCGTTGATTTGCTCCTCGGGATATTGTCCGGTGCTACGAAAGAAAGATCTGGAATACGTATAGGCAATCCATCCTGTTGCCCTTCCCAGATTTTTCTTGATCAAAAACTCTCCTCCATAGGCTTTTCCTTCCCCGAAAACCAACTCAGTCTCCATGTGTGGATTAAGGAAAAGCTCTGCAAAATCTCGGAATTCAACCTGATTTTGAGTTATTCTATAAAATCCATCTGCCGAAAACTCCCAGCGATTGTCTTTGGAATTTTTGAAAATCCCAAGCGAGTAACTATCAGATTGCTGAGGGGGAATGTACCGGGTGCTGAGTTGCCAGAGATCAATCGGAGTCGGACCAAATGTGTTAGAAACCGACTGAATGTATTGGAAAAGCCTGGCGTAGCTGAATTTGAGAGAAAGATTTTCTGTCAAATTATGGCGAAGGGAAATCCTGGGTTCCAGCCCGGAATAGCTTTGAATTTTACCGCTATTGATAGGAGTGCTCCCTGTGATTCGATCTTCTGTCGGCGCCCCAATTTCCTGATATTGATAGACGGTATCCGGACCAAGCTGACTATAGGTGGAATATCTCAATCCTCCGACCAATCCGGTTTTTTCGCTTATTTCCCATTCCAGCGAGGCAAAAGCTGAAAATTCGATTCCTCTTTCTTTGCCCACTTGCTCTGTTTGGATGGAGCTTTGGGAATTGTACGGGCTGAGTATTTCAGGTTTTCCACGGTAATAAATACTTTCCGCACCGCTCGTGATTGCCAGTTTTTCATTCGCCCAAGTCGCTGAAGCTTTCCCTTGCTGGTAATTCATCCCGTTGTCTACCCGTGCAGCATCGATTCCTTCCGGATTAAAAAATGCATTCTTGAAATTGCTGTCAGCTATCAAAACGGAGACCGAAAGATTTTCTCCCAAGATGCCTTTGTAATTGAGCGAACTCACCCGATTAGCCCAATCGTACCCAAACTCTTCCGAAAACTTGAAATAGTCACTCGTCAAAAGTGTATTCAGGGTAAGGTTATGACCTTCGGCAATTTCCCAGGAAAGGGCAGCGTAAGCATCGTAAAAATTCAGTTTACTGTTCTGAATATCAAAGTCGCGTGCTTGCTTCAAAAGCCAATTCGTATTGGAAATTCTTCCGCCCAGAATCAGGCTTACTTTGTCTTTTGCAAGAGGTCCCTCGATCAAAAGTTTACCATTGGAAGTACCGATTCCCACCTGACCTCCCCAGTTTTGCATATCGCCTTGCTTCATCCTGATGTCAAGCGCGGACCCTGCTCTTCCACCGTAATTTGCAGGAAGATTCCCTTTGTAAAGCGTAAAAGACTCGCTCACATCTGAGTTGAAAGCTGAAAGAAAACCCAAGGCATGGTTTGAACTCAGGACCAAAGCCTCGTTCATCAAGAGCAGGTTTTGGTCAGTTTTGGCACCACGGACGTTAATTCCGGAAGTTCCCTCTCCGACCGAGCTCACACCGGGAAGAAGTTGAAGACCTTTGAAAATATCCGCTTCTCCAAGAAATGCCGGAATCGCCTGAAGCTCTTTTACCGTTAGTTTTGTCACGCCGGTTATGGGATTGCGGACATTTCGATCCGGCTGATCTGAGAGCACGACTACACCTTCCAGTTCATAACTTTTTTCCTCCATCCTCAGATTGACTACGCCATTGTCAAAAAGGCTGACCTGAGTGAAAACCGGGATTTTGGACAAATGCCTGAAAGCAACTTTATGCAGTCCCGGTTTAATGGTCAGAAGATATGTCCCAAATCGATCCGTACTGATTCCGGTGAAGACCCCATCCAGGTGAATCCCAACACCCTGAACTGGTTCTTGTGTAATTTTATCGACAATTTTCCCTGTCAGGATATAAGTAGCGGGAAGGGTTCCTTCATTTTTTCCGAAGGAAAAACTCAGCGAATCAGTCTGAGAAAAAGACTGCGCAGCAATGAAAAAGCAGAAAGTAAAAAGAATACTCAATTTTCGCATAAAGCCCAAAATAGGGTTAATTTTTAAAATTAGCAGAACTTAAAAATAAACGATGTCAGATAGATTTCGTTCGAGGAACTTATGGAGAGATTGAAGAGACTTTTTTTGCCACTTATTTTGATACTGACTTTTGCCGGTTGCTCAGAAAAAGTCTATCCCGAACCTTCCGCATTTGTATTTGGGAGTTGGTATGGGTTCTGTCTCGAAAACTGCGTTCACTTATATAAACTTGAAAACGGAAATCTCTACCCCGATGACATGGATACCCGATTTCAATCCGAAGCCATCACTTTTGAAAGTACTCCGCTAGACGATAAATTGGCCAAAAAAGCGGAGGAACTCTACAGGCTTTTCCCTTCCTACTTCAAAAAAAATCCCAATACGACAATCGGTTGCCCGGACTGCCATGATCAAGGAGTGCTTTACCTGGCTTTCGAAGAAAACAGGGAGCTCATAGAATGGAAAATCGATCCGGATATAAATGATTATCCAACGGAAATCGAAACATTTATGATTGCAATGAAGGAGTTGATTGCAGAAATGCCAAGGTAATTTTTCAAAGTCTCTAGCAAAAAAATCCTGCTTCAGTAGAAGCAGGATAGCTCGGAGGATGGATTCTTCCGGAAGAAAAACTTACAATTTCGCCACAAGTTCCTTAATGATCTTGGCCATATTCGGTTCGGCTTTGGCAGCTGCCTGAAGTACATCTTGGATAGAAACCTGCTTGATTTTTCCCTCCACTCCAAGATCTGTGATGGCTGATATTCCAAAAACCTCGATTCCCATCTGACGAGCGACTACCACTTCCGGCACGGTGCTCATTCCGACAGCATCTCCTCCGATGAGTCTCATTCTTTTGTATTCTGCAGGAGTTTCCAAGTTGGGGCCCGGCACTCCGACGTACACTCCTGTATGTAGTTTGATTCCAAGTTCCTCCCCTATTTTCAGTGCTATCTCAATCAATCTTGTAGAATAAGCATCGCTCATGTCCGGGAATCTCGGACCAAATTCGTCAGGATTCTGACCGCGAAGAGGACTCTCCGGAAATAGGTCAATATGATCGCTGATCAGCATAACATCTCCCACTTCCTGATTGGGATTCAATCCGCCAGAAGCATTGGAAACGAAGAGGTTTTTGACACCCAACTTCTTCATAACTCGCACAGGAAAGGTCACTTCCTTCATGGAATAGCCTTCGTAATAATGAAATCTTCCTTTCATGGCCACTACTTTTTTGCCGCCAAGCTCCCCAAAAATTAATTTTCCGGAGTGGCTTTCCACCGTAGAAATGGGAAAATGAGGGATCTCGGAATACTCAATTTCAAACTCTGTATTGATTTGCTCGCCAAGTTTTCCGAGGCCAGTTCCAAGAATAATTCCTATCGGAGTTGCTTCGGAATGAATGTTTTGAATATAATTTACTGCCTGATTGACTTGATCGAGGTACGTCATTGGTTGTAGTTTATTGAAAGACTAAAGATATTAAATAAGGAAGTGTTCAGAACTTTTACACCTCTTTGCTTGTATTGCAATGAGAATAATTCTAAAAATGGTTAAAATCATCGTCGGTACCAACCGCAGGAACTCGGTTTCCAAAGTAATCGCTCAGCAATACCAATCAATTTTGGGTGAAAGAGGAGTTGAATCTGAAATCCTGGAGTTGGAGGATCTTCCGATTGATTTCATTGGAACGGCCCTGTATGAAAACAGCGGAAAAAATGAGGCGTTTAACATCTTTCACGATAAAATCGCAGAAGGAAAAAAATTCATCTTCATCGTACCGGAATACAATGGATCTTTCCCCGGGATCTTAAAATCCTTCATAGATGGAATGACCTATCCCAATACGTTTAGGAATAAAAAATGTGCTTTGGTGGGAATTTCCTCCGGAGTTGGCGGGGGTGGCATCGCTTTGAGCCACCTCACCGACATCTTCCATTATCTGGGAATGCACGTCCTTGCTCTCAAGCCGAAGCTTGCCAAAATTGAGCAAAATATGTCAGATAACCTGCTCACCAACAGGCTGTACGTGGACTTACTGCAAACCCAGGCAGACCAGCTGCTTGAATTCTAGGATTTAATCCACGTTATCGTGGAGAAATCTGTTGTTTCCCAGAATCTCATTTTCGTCACTCAGATTGTACTTGCTGATGCTTGGCTCTGAGCTATGCTGAGGTTCCTGGAGCACAACATGCTTTCTCTGATAAGCTGGAACTTCCATTTTTTCTTTCAACTCTTCGTGAGTCGGATTGATAGAACGCCCGCCTTTTAGTTTTTCAAATCGCTCGTGCGCTCTTTGAATTGCCTTTAGCTTCATTTGCTCATAATAATCATTTGCATAAGCAGGTGCCGCAGGTTCAGACTCTTTTGGAAGTTTGGCTATTTTTTTATCTCCTTCTTCTTCAAAAAGATTGTGGACAATTCGCTCAGCAGGTTCCATTACAGGCTCAACAGCAGGTCTTGATTGTTCGATTGGTTTGATTTCGAAAGAGAATGATTCCGACTTTGGAGTTTCCTGAGGAGTTGGATTTGCAGTCGGAGTTTTTGGAAGCGAGAAAACGAAAGTTGCGCCATTTGCAATCGAGTCTTCGGTTACCTTTTGGCTTTTTCCTGATTCCAGATTGATCAAAGTCTTCACAACTTCAAGCTCAACCGCAGGAGCTGCCATAATCGGAGTTGCAGAAGGGAACGCCATAGGAGCAGTTTTTGCTTTTCTTGGGATTCCAGACAATCTGTCCATCTCAAAACCGGTAGCGATTACAGTTACTCGGATTGCTTTGCCCAGTTCCGGGTCGATACCCTGACCAAAAATAAGCTCAGCATTATCGCCTGCTTTCTCTTGAATGTATTCAGTGATTTCGCTCAACTCGTCCATTGAAAGTTCTTCCTCTTCGCCAGACATGATGGAAAGAAGGATTTTCTCAGCTCCTTTGATATCCACATTGTTCAGCAATGGAGAAGAAATAGCTGCACCGGCGGCTCTAATTGCACGGCCTTCGCCTTCTTCGGTAGATGATCCCATCACAGCTGCACCTGCATCTTTCATGACAGTCTTCACATCTTCGAAATCCACGTTCACATCCTGATGGATCGTGATGATTTCAGCGATTGATTTGGCAGCGGTGGTCAGAATATCATCGGCTTTGCCGAAAGCTGTTCTGATCGCCAGGTTACCATAAATCTCTCTCAATTTATCATTCAGGATTACAAGCACTGTATCACAGTTTTCACGAAGCTCCTCAATACCAGCCTGAGCAACGGCCATTTTTTTCTTTCCCTCAAACATGAACGGCGCAGTCACGATACCCACAGTCAGGATGTTGAGATCTCTGGCAATTTTTGCAATCACAGGAGCTGCACCGGTTCCTGTACCTCCGCCCATTCCTGCAGTGATAAATACCATTTTAGTGTTGTCAGCCAGAAGCTCGCGGATCTCATCATGCGACTCAAGTGCTGCGCTTTTGCCTTGCTCAGGATTTGCTCCGGCACCCAGACCTTCGGTCAGGTTGGCTCCGAGTTGCAATCTGAGTGGAACAGGGCTGGACTTCAAAGCCTGCGCATCTGTATTGACCACGACAAACTCCACATCCTTAATGCCCATGCTGTACATGTGGTTGACGGCATTGGAACCGCCCCCACCTACCCCAATCACCTTGATGATTGACTTTTGGTTTCTTGGAAGATCAAATCTATAATCTTTCATGTTATCTGACATATTTATTGTTTTGGTGAATTAGTTTAACTGATGGTGATTTTGGGTTTTTAATAAGGGAAATAAGCAGCAGAACCACCTATCTCCCTCCAATCATAAGCCCTAGTAATTATTGTCATCTCCGATATCATCGTTGATGATGCCTTTCAGTTTGGAACCGATGCTTCTGAATATATCTTTTGAAATTAAGTCTGTTCTTTCTTTTTTACGCGGCGGGCCGGCATTGGCTACTCGCTTGCGATAGCTTTCCTCGCGGTCATCCAATGCCTTGAATCCTGCCAAGACCAAGCCTACGGAGGTCGCGTACATCGGGCTTTTTACCTCTTCAATCACAGATTTGCCTAGATGCTCATTTGGATAGCCGATTCGGGTGTCGAGGCCTGTCATGTATTCGAAAAGCTGAGAAATAAACTGCATTTGAGATCCTCCGCCTGTCAGGACTATTCCTCCCGCCAGCTTCTTGTAGTGACCGCTTTGCATGATTTCGTTTTGGACGATTTCTATTATTTCCTCCATTCTTGCCTGTATTATTGAGGCAAGATTCCGGATGGAAATCTCCTTTGGATGCCTGTTTTTCAATCCCGGAATGGATACGATTTCATTTGGATTAGCTTCTTCAGCGATGGCCTTTCCAAATCGGGTTTTCAGCAATTCAGCCTGATTCTGCATCACCATGCATCCTTCTTTGATGTCCTTGGTGATGATGTTTCCGCCAAGCGGAATGACCGCTGTATGGCGAATGATGTTTTCATAGAAAATCGCAATATCCGTTGTTCCTCCTCCGATATCCACCAGACAAACACCGGCTTCTTTTTCCTCATCACTGAGTACAGAAAGTGAACTCGCCAGTGGCTCCAGGATCAATTGCTTGGAAGTAAGATCCGCTCTGCGCACGCAGCGATTGATATTATTGATAGCCGTGGTCTGGGCAGTGATGATATGGAAATCAGCTTCCAGTCTCGTTCCGGACATTCCCACAGGATCTTTTATTTCACCTTCGTAATCGACGGTGTAGTTCTGTGGCATAACATGGATGATGGTATTTCCGGGAGGAATCAGGATGTTTTCCATTTCACCGGAAAGTCTTCTCACATCTTCTACCGTGATCTCATCTTCTGATGGCGGACGCATGATGCTTCCTCTATGGATTTTGCTTTGAATATGCTGACCTGCAATTCCTACGATCACCTCACCGATGTTGACATCTGCCATTTCGGAAGCTTCTTCGACGGCTTTCTGAATCGCATGGACTGTCTTGTCGATATTAGTCACCACACCTCTGTCCACTCCGTCAGAAATGGCCTTTCCCATCCCAAGGACTTCGAGTTTGCCGTACTCATTTTTTCTGCCGATGATGACGCAGATTTTGGTTGTCCCAATGTCTAGTCCCACGATTAATTTGTCGTTTTCCATATCCGAGCTTTTATTCACAAACAATTTGATCACTAAACTTTACGCTAACCTTGTTGTAGGCATTCCAGCCCTTGCGTGGCAGGATTTCTTTATAAAAGATTTCGATTCTTTCGAACTTACTCTCCACATCTTGCGCATCCCCAAACTCAATAATCTGACTACCTACTTGCTGATATAAGTTGATGTCTGAGCGGGAATTCACTTCCAATTCAGTGATTTGTGCACTCCAAAATTCATCTCCGTTGATGAACCGAATCAGATCCATCAGTTCCGGCATCTCCTCGCTGATCTCACCTTTTTGCATCAGCGCTTCTGCATGTCTTCCTTCCAGAATCAATACCCGGCTGGTGTAAGAATTGGAAGTTGGGATTACTTTTCCTTCTGCGGTAACATATCCGTCAGCTGCCATAGGTTTCGCTATTCGTGCGATAGGCTGATGCTGCTGAATCGTAATACTCAAAATCCCCTTCTGACCCATAAAAGCCTCCACAGATTTGACAAATGGGTGTCCTGCAAGCCGTGTTTCGATTTCCTCAAGTCTGACTTCCTCCAGCATCAATCCAACTTTTAATTCAGGAAATGCTGACAGCAGTAATTCTTTAATTTCATTTTCATCGACAAAATAGACTCCGCTTACTCCTTCGATATCTATGTCTGCGCCCTGATAGGTTTTGTATAAGTTTTGCTTTTCGACAAATCCAATAAAGCCCACGAGCACAAGGCTGAGAACCAGAAAAGCAATCGTCTTTTTCAGTCTGGCCCTTTTCATCCTTCAGTCTGATTAAGTTGTGAATTCATCCACTTCGCAATCACAGGAACAAGACGATCAATGTCGCCTGCTCCTAAAGTCACCAAAACCTCAGGGGCTCTTTCCTCCAGATAGCCCATCAAATCTTCCTTGCGAATCAGGGACTTCTTGTCTGTCTGAATGTCTGCCATCAGCATTTCGGAAGTCACTCCCGGAATCGGAAGTTCTCTTGCAGGGTAGATATCCAACAGAATCACTTCGTCGGCAAGGGAAAGACTTTCTGAAAAGCCTTCTGCAAAATCGCGCGTTCTGGAAAACAAATGAGGCTGGAAAATTACAGTCAACTTGCGACCCGGAAACATGGATCTCACCGAACTCAGGCAGGATCTGATTTCCTCTGGATGGTGGGCATAGTCATCGATGAAGACCAGTTTTGGCTCATTGACGTGGATCTCAAATCTTCTTTTTACTCCTTTGAAAGAAGCCAAACCCTTGCGAATCTGATCTTCTGAAATATTATGTCCCAGTGCAATTGCTATGGCTACAAGCGCATTTTCCACATTATGGAATCCAGGAATGAAAAGCTCTATTCCTTTGATTTGTGTTTTACCATCCACGTAGTCGAAAGTGAAAGACCGGGTACGTGCCTGCACATTCTCAGCGCAAATACCTGAAGATCTCAGTCCATAAACCTTCGTGGCTACTGACGGCATACCCTTTTCGCCTAAGCGGAGAGCCGCATTGGATTGAATATAGAGTTTGCCTTTTTTATCTATCAATCGGATGAATTCTCTGAATCCTTCCAAAATCGTATTCTCGTCTCCGTAGATGTCCAGGTGATCGGGATCAGCACTTGTCACTACCGCTTCGTTTGGATGGAGTCTCAGGAATGAGCGGTCAAACTCATCTGCTTCTACGACTACGGTAATTGGCTCTTTCCCTTTCTTTTCGCTCAAAATCAGATTGCTTTGATAGTTTTGAGTGATTCCACCGAGGAATGCTGTTACCGGCTTTCCGGCAGATTTCAGCAGGTGAGCGATCATTGAAGAAGTTGTGGTTTTACCATGAGTTCCCGCTACCGCAACTGTGTAATGATTACGGGTGATCATTCCCAATACTTCAGAGCGCTTTTTCAGAGAAAATCCATTTTCCTTGAAATAGGCCAGCTGAATGCTGTCTTTAGGAATCGCAGGAGTCCAGATGATTAATACCTCAGTTGGCGTTTCTTTTATTGCCGCAGGAATGGTGTCCAAAGAATCTTCGAAACTAATTTGCATTCCTTCCTCGATCAATTGATCTGTCAATGGAGAAGGGGTGCGATCGTAACCGCTAACAGGAATTCCCTCGTGGAGAAACCATCGGGCGATGGCACTCATGCCAATTCCGCCAATTCCGAGGAAATAAACCCTATTTATACCTTCGAAGCTCATGCTACCAGTTTTTCTAATTCGTTCACAATGGCATTTGCCGCATCAGGCTTTGCCAGACTTTTTATTTTCTTTCCCAACGACTCACCGATTGTCGGATCTTGCAACAGTTCATCTACTTTTTCTTTCAGTCTTCCGACTGCCTCACCATCTTTCAAAATCCAGGCTGCATTATGGTTTACAAAAGCCATAGCGTTTTTGGTCTGATGATCTTCCGCCACGTTTGGTGAAGGGATAAAAATCACCGGCTTGCCCACCAGAGAAAGCTCAGAAACTGACAAAGCACCGGCACGCGATACGATCACGTCTGCAACTGCGTAAGCCAGATCCATTTCCCGGATAAATTCTCTCAGATGGATATGCTTCAATCCGGCAGCTTCTGTTTTTTCAAGCATTTCCTTGAAATAGAATTTGCCTGACTGCCAAATGACCTGGTAACCGTCTTCATTCAGGGCTTTCATGTCTTTCAAAACCGCCTGATTGAGTGTTCTCGCTCCCAAAGAGCCGCCCAAAACCAACAAAGTCTTTTTTCCTGCTTCCAATCCAAAATGAGCCAAGGCTATTTCCTTTTTCCCTTCCAGGTTCAGAATGTCTTTTCTCACCGGATTTCCGGTATAAGCGATTCTGTCAGTAGGGAAAAACGCATCCATCGCCGGATAGGCCACACAGATTTTAGTGGCTTTTTTAGCCAAAATTTTATTGGTCAGCCCAGCGTAGGAGTTTTGCTCCTGCACCAGAGTCGGGATTTTCCTTCTTTGTGCAGCAAAAAGAACCGGTCCACTTGCGTATCCGCCCACTCCCACTACTGCATTTGGATTAAATTCCTTTACAATCTTGGAAGCCATTCGTATGCTTTTAAGCAACTTGATCGGGAAGCTCAGATTGGAAAGAGAAAGGCTTCTTTGAAGTCCCGCCACCGGCAAACCTTTGATTTGATAGCCCGCCTCAGGCACTTTTTGCATTTCCATTTTGCCAAGAGCACCGACAAAGAGGATCTCGCTGTCCGGATGTTTTTCCATCCAGGCATTGGCAATAGCGATCGCCGGATAGATATGGCCTCCGGTCCCTCCGCCACTGATCAAAATGCGATATGTCTCTTGCGTTGCGATAATTATGCTGTTTTAAGTCTTGGTCTGTTTGCTGACGTGCTTGTGGTAGCTGAAGCGGCTGAAGCTTCATCCTGATGATCTCCTCTGCTTACACTGAGGATGATTCCGAGGGAAATCCCGGTGAAAATCAAGGAGGTTCCTCCCATACTTAAAAGTGGTAAAGGCAATCCTGTAATCGGTCCCAATCCTACGGCCACGGCCATATTGACCAAAGCCTGAATGACCAAAGCGAAGCTGAGACCTGCGGAAAGCAACCCTCCAAAGGCTTTATGGGAATTGGCGACGATGCGCATACCCCTATAAAGCAAAGCGAGGTACAGAAATAGCACGGATGCGCCACCTACCACGCCGTACTCTTCAATAATGATGGCGTAGATAAAGTCAGAATAAGGATGCGGAAGAGAATTCCGTTGCTCGCTGTTTCCAGGACCTTTGCCTGTAATTCCTCCGGTTGCGATGGCGATGAAGGATTGCTCAGCTTGGAATGCTACCTCATCTTTATCCATAAAGGATTCGATTCGGGACACGAAAGTGGAGCCTCTTTGTCCGAGGAAAGCTGCGGCTGTAAGACCAAGCATTCCTACCAAAACTACGATTGCGATGAATTTCACCGGGACTCGTCCGATAAACATGATGAGCAGACAAGTCAGCAAAAGCAAAATCGAGGTGGACATGTTGGCCAAAGCAATCAGATAACAAATGATTCCGATCGCGATGATAATCGGGATAAAAGTGCTTTTGAAGTCCTTGATATTATTTTGACGTCTTGCAAGCATTGCTGCCAGAGCTGCGATTAAAGCGAGTTTTGCCAAATCAGAAGGCTGAAATGCCTGATTGATCACCGGAATGGTGAGCCAACGGTTTGCATCATTGACATTAGAACCGAATAGATAAGTGAAAAGTAAAAGAGGCATGGAGATGTACATCCCCAGGCGGGCATAAAGCGCGTAGTTTTTATACGGGATTTTATGCGCCAGCCACATCACAAACAAGGACACAAGTACCAAGAATGAATGTCTGAATAAGTAAACTTCCGTATTTCCCCCGGCATATTTATAGGCTAAAGAACCGGTTGCGGAATACACCACCAGGATACTGAAAAGTGAAAGCAATATCACGATGCCCCAGATGATTGGGTCTCCTTTGAAGTGCTCGTCTATCCATGCTTTGAATTGGCTCATGAGATCGCTTCGGTTTTAAGATCTTTTACCGCCGCGCGGAATTGCTCCCCGCGATCCTCATAGTTTTTGAACAAGTCAAAGCTTGCGCAAGCCGGAGAGAGAAGCACGAGGTCACCGAACTTGCCCAGTTCCATTCCCCATTTCACAGCTTCCCTGATATCCTGAGTTTCCCGGATATCGGCTACCACAGACCCAAAGGCCTTTTTCAATTTCTCGTTGTCTTTCCCCAGACAGATCAGGCATTTCACCTTTTCGGTCACTGCCGGCAAAATCGTGCTGTAATCGTTTCCTTTGTCCACTCCACCTGCAATCCAAATCAGCGGATTTTCATAGCTGGTAAGGGCGTAAGCAGTGGACTCCACATTGGTACCTTTGCTGTCATTGATGAATTTGACACCGTCGATTTCGCGGATCAATTCCATGCGGTGAGGAGCATTTATGAAAGTTTTGAAACCTTCGATCAGATCGGCTTCTTTCACTCCGGCAAGCAAAGCGGCTGTTCCAGCACAAAGTGAATTCAAAATATTATGCGTTCCCTTTATCGAAAGTATCTCTAATGGAATCTTCGCTGAGTTCTTTTCAATAGTCAGAATCAGATTTGATCCGTTGAAATAAGCGCCCTTTTCCTGCGGAGCAGAAAGTGAAAACCAATAGTTCGACGCATCGATTTTTTTGGTTTTCAACCCTTCCAAAGTCAGCGCATCTTCAGCACCCAGAATTGCGCAATCCTCCGAAGTCATATTTTTAAACAACCCGAATTTTGAGTTGATGTAATTCTCAATTTTGTAATCGTATCTGTCCAGATGATCGGGAGTGATATTGGTCAGGATGGCGATTGTTGGCTTGAATCTCTCAAAGCCATCAATCTGAAAGCTGCTGCATTCGATTACCCACCACTCACGATCTTGCTCGGCAATCTGACCGGCCCAGCTTTGGCCTACATTTCCTGCCAAACCCACATCCAATCCGGCACTTTTCATCAGATGATAAGTGAGGAGCGTAGTAGTGGTTTTACCATTAGTGCCAGAAATTGCGATCACTTTTCCCGTGCTGAATCTGGAAGCAAACTCCAACTCATCGATCACAGCGATTCCTTTTTCCAGTGCTTTCGATACAATTGAAATCTTCGGAGAAATTCCCGGGCTTTTGATGATCAGATCAGAATTGAGAATGATCTCCTCGTTATGTCCACCTTCTTCAAAAGAAATTCCGTATTTAATGAGATCCGCCTTTCTGGAATCAGAAATTTTTCCCGCGTCAGAAACCCAAACGGCAAAGTCATTCATCCTGGCGAGCATTGCTGCTCCCAACCCACTTTCTCCGGCTCCAAGGATGGCTATTCGTTTCATATTTCTTATCTCAGTTTCAGCGTTGCCAAAGTGATTACTGCAAGCAGAATCCCCACGATCCAGAATCGGGTTACGATCTTGGCTTCAGGGATATTTTTCTTCTGGTAATGATGGTGCAAAGGGGACATCAGTAAAATCCTTCTGCCCTCTCCGTATTTTCTTTTAGTGTATTTGAAATAGCTCACCTGCACCATGACGCTGACATTTTCGACGACGAAAATCCCGCACATCACCGGAATGAGCAGCTCTTTGCGAAGCGTCAAAGCCAACACTGCAATCACTCCTCCGAGCATCAGACTTCCTGTATCTCCCATGAAAACTTGTGCCGGATACGCGTTATACCAAAGAAATCCAACACAAGCTCCCGTAAACGCAGAAGCAAAAATCACCAACTCACCCGAGTTGGGGATGTACATGACGTTGAGGTACTGGGAGAAAATGGCATTGCCGCTGATGTAAGCGAAAATCGCAATCGTCAAGCCTATGATGGCTGAAGTTCCTGCCGCCAAACCATCAATTCCGTCGGTGATATTAGCTCCATTTGAAACCGCGGTAATGATAAAAATCACCACCAAAATGTAGAGAACCGGGGTCATCGCCTCACCCATGAAATCTAATAGCGTTTCGTAATTCAGCTCATTATTTTTGGTAAAAGGAATGGTCGTTTTAGCCACTTTCACATCTTTGAAAGTCGGAGTTTCGACGACGCCTTCTTCAATAGAAACAGGATTGGTAAACTCACGGATCACAACATCTTCATTAAAATAGAGTGTAGTACCAACAATAATTCCGATTCCGATCTGACCTATAATCTTGAATCTACCGGCAAGACCTTCTTTGTTTTTGCGGAAAACCTTGATGTAATCATCCAAGAGGCCTATTCCTCCCAACCATAGGGTGGTCACAATCAGGAGGATGATGTAAATATTTTGGAGGTTTGCAAACAGCAAAGTCGGAATCAAGATCGCAGCGATCATCATCAAGCCGCCCATGGTAGGAGTTCCTTTCTTCTGCTGCTGTCCTTCCAGGCCCAAATCCCGAACCGGCTCGCCAATTTGCTTATTGCGGATCCAGTTGATGATATGATGCCCAAAGGTGATGGTAATGATCAGCGAAAAAATTGCAGCCATCCCCGCACGGAAAGAAATGTATCGGAATACCCCGGTTCCCGGAATGTCCAACACTCGATCTAAATAATCGAAAATGGGATACAGCATTTCAGTTTTGGGTCAATTGTTGTAAAACTTCAGTCACTACTTCAGCATCATCAAAGTGATATTTCACTCCTTGAATCTCCTGGTAATCCTCGTGGCCTTTTCCTGCAATGAGGATGATATCTCCTTTTTTGGAAAGCATACAAGCTGTTCTGATAGCCTCTCTTCGATCCACGATTGTTAATGTTTTTCTGATTTCTGATGGACCGATTCCAGCCTGCATGTCCTTGAGGATTTCCGCAGGATCTTCAAATCTTGGATTGTCCGATGTCAGGATGGTTTTATTGCTCTCCTGCACAGCGATCTTGGCCATAATCGGTCTTTTGGTTTTGTCGCGATTTCCACCGCAACCCACCACTGTGATCAACTGCTCCCCGCCGGTTCGCACACCATTGATGGTTTTGAGGACATTGTCCAACGCATCCGGAGTGTGTGCATAGTCTACGATTGCTGTAATTCCTCCGATGGAGATCCGGTCAAATCTGCCTTTGGCTCCTCTGATTCCTGAAAGAGCCATCAGCACTTCGTCCTCATCTTCGCCCAGCAAAACAGCGGTACCAAGCACTCCCAGAATATTGTAGGCGTTGAATGATCCGATCATCCTAAACCAAATCAACTTGTTATTAATCTCTAATTCCAGTCCTTCCAGGGTATTGGAAATGATTTTTGCTTTGAAGTCAGCAGGTGATTTCAGGGCGAAAGTCTGATGAGTAGCTTTGCAGTTTTGAACCATCACCGATCCTCGCTTATCATCCCCGTTTACCAGCGCAAAAGCGTCTTTCGGAAGCTCATCAAATAGCTTTTTCTTGGCCTTGATGTACTCATCAAAAGTGCCGTGATAGTCCAGGTGATCGTGGGTGATATTGGTAAATACAGCCCCGATCAACTTCAAACCTGCAATTCTCTCCTGCACTATGGCATGCGAACTCGCTTCCATGAAGCAATGCGTACAGCCTTCGTCCAGCATTTGGCGAAGCAAAGCCTGCACACTCACAGCATCCGGAGTCGTATGCGTAGCCGGTATTACAGTCTCGTTGATTTTATTTTCTACTGTCGAAAGCAACCCGGTGCTGTAACCCATCGCTACAAAAAGCTGATGCAACAATGTCACCGTCGTTGTTTTACCATTCGTTCCGGTGACAGCTACCACTTTGATTTTCTCAGAAGGATTTCCGTAGAAATTGGCTGCAATAATCCCAAGCGCTTTGGCTGAATTGGTCACTTGAACGTAGGTGATTCCTTCTTTCAAAGTTTCAGGCATCCGCTCACAAACGATCACATGGCAGCCTTTTTCCAAAACTGAATCAATGTAATCGTGCCCGTCAACCTGCGTTCCAGCAATGGCGACAAAAACCGATTTGGTGTCAGCTTTACGACTATCAAAGACAATCGAACTCACTCTCACCTCCATATCTCCGGTGGTAGAGATAAGTGAAACTTTATATAATATGTCTTTCAGAACCTTCATTTAGCCTAAGACAAGATTGATTGTTGCATTTGGGACAAGTGCTGAACCCGGGGTCAAGGATTGGTTTTGTACCCTTCCTTTTCCGGAATAGTTTACTATTAGACCTTTGTTTTCAAGAATGTAAAGGGCATCGCGAAGAGAAAGACCGGACACATCCGGTACCATGGGCTTGTCAGTATCATTGCTTTGCCATTGAATGCTTTCGCCCGAGGCTACTGTTTTTACCCATTCTTCAGACTGGGTTGGATTGGCTTTCAAACCAAGCTCCTCCAGAATTTTATGAATTTCTTCAGCTCTTCCTGCTGGAATAAAAGGTGACTTGGGAAGAGTCACATCTGCCTGAAAAATCTTTGATTGATTGTCAGGATTCAACTCCACATCCAAAGCATAAATCCGATCTGCAATTTCTTTGAAAACCGGTGCAGAAACGTCTCCGCCATACGCTGCAAATCCATTAGGACTGTCGATCACGACAATCATGGAGTATTTAGGATTGTCAGCTGGAAAATATCCGGCGAAGCTGGTGTAGTAAGTTTGGGTATAAGCACCATCGATCAGCTTTTGAGCTGTTCCGGTTTTGCCAGCGATTTTGTAATCAGCATTGGCGATATTTTTGGCAGTTCCACGGGACACAACTCCCTCAAGCAGATCCTGCAAATTCTTGATCGTCTTCTCAGAAGCGATTCGCTCACGCATGATTTCTGGCTCGTATTTCTTTTCAACTTGGTTTCCTTTCACAACAGCCTTCACAATGTATGGCTTCACCATCACTCCGTCATTTGCTACTGCATTGTAAAGTGCAAGAGTATGAAGCGGGTTGACTTTGCTTTCGTAGCCAATGGAAATCCAGGGAAGTGAAGTTCCGTACCAGTTTTTATCCCCCGGCTTTTTGAAATACGGCTTGCCCTCTCCGGTCAGCTGAAATCCGATTGGATCTTTCAACCCAACCTTATCGATATACCCCATGAACTTGGAAGGGCTGGATCCAAAATGCTCATCTACCAACTTGGAGATGGCGACATTGGAGGATTTCTCGAATGCCTCACGGATCGTGATTGTCCCGTAACCTCCATTTTTGGCGTCACGCATGTATTGATTGTAGAATTTATGAACCCCGTTTCCGGTCTCTACATTTTGATCGAGACTGATTTTGTTTTCTT
The DNA here is from genome assembly GCA_044373795.1 of Algoriphagus sp. GTDB lineage: Bacteria > Bacteroidota > Bacteroidia > Cytophagales > Cyclobacteriaceae > Algoriphagus. Next base: position 24,548 of record JBILPR010000005.1, read on the forward strand.
CCAAAAGCGCAAGCATGGATAGCAATTTGAAGGTCGATCCCGGCTCGGTATTTCCCTGATCACCGATGGCGAAATTGTAATTTTCACCATAGCCGCTTGCGTTCTTATTCCGCTGCAGGTTAGCGATAGCTTTGATCTGACCTGTCTTCACTTCCATCACGATCACAGAACCAAACGCCGCTTCTCTATCAGTCAACTGACGGCGGAGGGCAGTTTCGGCTACATCCTGAATATTCACATCAAGAGTGGTGACGACATCAAATCCATCCTCAGGCTTCACATCTTCCGCATCAAAAACCGGCTTCCAACTTCCTCCTGCCAATCTTTGGAACAATGCCTTTCCGTCCTTTCCGCTCAGGTAGGAATTGAAACTATATTCTATACCTGCACCGTAAGAATCCTCATTCAGGAATCCGACGGTTCGGCTTGCCAATGAGTTAAAAGGTCTGTAGCGCTTTTCAACTTTCTCAAAGATCACTCCTCCGGATAACCTGCCTTCTCTGAAAATTGGCCATTGAGCCATCTTCTGCATATCCTGATAGCCGATTTGCTTTCTGCTGAGAACCAAATAGCGCTTGCTATCAAGTCGTGAGTCATTGATCATTCGCTTATAGGCGGCGGCTGATTTGTCTTTGTAAAAAGAAGAAAGGAATCTCGAAAGTGAATCGATTCCTGCTTTGTATTTATCAGATTTTGCAATGGTCGGGTCAATCGCTACTCTGTAGAATGGAAGACTTGTCGCAAGCAAACTGCCGTCACCGGCATAGATATTACCGCGGGTCGCAGGGACTTCGCGGTATTGAAAGTTGATCGTTTCTGCTTTCTCTCTCCATTTGTCTCCCTCGGTGAGTTGCAACTGGGCAATACGGTAAGGTATCGCCGCTGAGGTCAGGGCAATGAGGATGAAAACCACCCTTACACGTAATACTATGGAGCGTTTTATATTCACTTTTCTACCTCGATTTTGATCGGCGGTTGATTCAATTCAAATAATCCCTGAGCTTCCACTCTTTTTGCAACTTCGGACTGCATACTACTAAGCATGATTTCAGCTTCCAGCGTAGTCACATCAGCACGCAAGTCACCTACTTCCTGCTGCGCTTTTTCGATCTTTCGGACCATGTTTTCAGCTCGATGATTGCTCCAGATATAGATCAGGGCTATAAAAGCCACAAAACCAACAGGCGGAACCAGCTGAACCGGCACTCCTTCTCCAAGGATTCCGGTCACGTCCAACTTCTCCTCGATCCAGGTGAAAATGGTCTTTCGGGAGCCACCTTTTGGGGTGCTACCGACTTTCAGTTTGCTTTTGAAAGTGTTCTGACTCATTTATCTGTTCTTTTAGCTATTCTTAGTTTGGCACTTCGTGCTCTTGGGTTTCTCGCAACCTCTTCTTCATCTGCTACTATTGCACCTCTTGTCATCGGTTCAAGCGGACGGATCAGATTTCCGTAAAAATCTTTCTCCACTTCTCCTTGGAATCTTCCTTTGATCACCAGGTTTTTCACCAGTCTGTCCTCAAGGCTATGATAGCTCATGACTACCAATCGACCTCCCGGCTTAATCAGATCCAGCGAATCCATCAGCAGATCTTCCAGCGCTCCGATCTCATCGTTTACTTCTATTCTCAAAGCCTGAAAGACCTGAGCGAAGTATTTGAACTCTTTCCCTCGCGGGGCAAATTTTTTAAGAAAAGCAGTGAATCCTTCTGTCGTTTCAAATGGTCTCGCAGCTCGTTCAGCTACGATTGATTGTGCCAGAGTTTTCGCATTTTTGATTTCTCCATAGATTCCGAAAATCTTATGAAGCTTTCCTTCATCGTAGGTATTGAGCACCGCTTTGGCAGAAATCTCGTCGGACTGATTCATTCTCATGTCCAGATCTCCGCTAAACCGTGTGGAGAAACCCCTGCTCGGCTCGTCGATTTGATGAGATGAAATCCCCAAATCCGCCAAAATCCCATCCACTTGCTTTACTCCGTAGAGCCTGAGGTATTTTTTAATATCCCTGAAATTGGCCGACACAAAAGTAAACTTGTCACTTTTTGGAATATTGGCCTCAGCATCTGCATCCTGATCGAATCCATACAGGTGTCCTTTGTCCAATTGCTTCAAGATTTCTCTCGAATGACCCCCTCCGCCAAAAGTGACATCTACATAAATCCCGTTGGGATCAATAGCTAAGCCTTCAGTGCATCGGGCAAGCATCACTGGGATATGGTAAGGAGACATTGTCATAGTTTCAGGAGAGATATTTTTCCATCAAACTGGACAAGTCAGCTGGATCAGCAATGATGTTTTGAAGATACTTTTCAGGATTCCAAATTTCGATCCGGCTACCCATACCAACGACAATCAGGTCTTTTTCCAATCCTGCATACACCTGATAAAGCTTCGGCAACAACAATCTTCCCGTACTATCCAACTCCACTTCTACGCTGCTGATGAAAAAAGAACGCTGTAGCATTCGCTGCTCAGCATTATTGATTGAGAGTGATTTTACCTGATTTTCCAGCTTCTTGTACTCAATCATCGGATAGAGCGCAAGGCATTTGTCCTCTGCCATTCTGAGCATAAGCGTATTTCCGTTAGCCTCGGGAATTGCCGCCTTTATTTTGGCTGGCAAGACCAGACGCCCTTTCGGATCCAGCTTACATTCATATTGACTATTAAACATTGCGCTTTTGAAATGATCGGTTTATGTTAAATACAAAAGTAACAAAATGAGATTCGATTTTACCACTTTCCCCCACTTTTTCCCACTTTCATTTAAAAGTAGCCAAAAGTTTCATCCACACCAATATTTATTCAAAAATTTCAGGGATTTTTTTGCTGATAATCAACTAATTACCAGACGATCATCACTTATAAAAAATGCCCAAAATGGCCTATTTTCGAACATTTTGGATCTAATTGGGGGAGACATCAGGCTGAAACGAATCAACTTGGGGAAAAAAGTGGGGGAATTTCCCGTTGATTTTCCAAAACCTCTCCGGAAGTGGGGTGAAATCCCGGATCTATGAACTTTCACCTTCAACTTTATATAGGGTAAATTAATAATTGAAATTAGCTTTGGCTCTTCTCAAAAGTCTATGAAAAACATCCTGGTTATTTTTCCTGCCTTTTTGGCTTTCGCTTGCGCAATTCCTCCCAAATCAGAAGTTGATTTCTCGGGCAACTGGCATGCGTACCTGGATATTTCTCCTGATCGGATTCCGTTTGGTTTGACCTTAGAAAAAAGAGACGGAAATCTAATCGCGATCCTCCAGAATGACACGGAACTTCTTGAATTCAACGAGGTAACAATCGCCGGAGACAGACTGAAAATCGTGCTAGATACCTTTGATGCTGAGATCAATGCAAAAATGAATTCCGAAGGAGGAATTGAAGGCACCTTCCACAGAAACTACCAGGATGAATACAAATTGAATCTTTTTGCGGTGCGAAATTCAGATACTCGCTTTCCGGTTTCTGCTCCACCTTCGGTCGATTTTGGCGGAGTTTGGGAAACGACATTTACCCGAAATGATGGCAGCACCGACAAAGCGATCGGGGATTTCCATCAGGAGGGAAATCAGCTCTTTGGCACCTTCATTACGAACACAGGAGATTACCGGTTTTTGGAAGGAAATGTAAGCGGAAGCGAGTTTTGGCTAAGCGCATTTGACGGAGGTCATGCTTTCTTTTTCACAGGAACACTGAATGAATCAGGAAAAATAACCGGCAGATTTCGGTCAGGCCCAAGCTACACCGAAGGCATCGAAGCAGTAAGGAATGAATCTTTTGAACTCCCCGATGCCAACACATTAACCCAACTAAAACCGGGATTTGAGAAGCTGGAATTCAGCTTTCCGGATTCAAATGGTCAGCTTGTTTCTCTCAGCGATTTACGATTTGAAAACAAAATTGTCCTCGTTCAGCTCTTCGGTACTTGGTGCATCAATTGCCTGGACGAGACAAAATTCCTGATCCCTTGGTATGAGAAAAACAAGGAAGCTGGAATTGAAGTAATTGGCCTTGCTTTCGAAGCAAAACCTGAATTTGAATATGCATCGGCCCGGGTGAAAAAATATGAGGATCGTCTTTCAGTGCCTTATCCCCTCCTGATCGCCGGCGAATTTGACAAGGCAAAAGCGGCGAAAGCAATTCCTGCTTTAGACGCAGTGATCGCATTTCCTACCCTTCTCTATCTGGACAGAAATCACCTGATCCGGAGAATTAACACCGGATTTACCGGTCCCGGAACGGGAGAAAACTACGGCCGCTGGATCGAGCAGCATGAACTTTTTGTAAAGAAGTTGCTGGAGGAAGAGTGATTTTGAAAAAAAATATATTAAAAATAAAGAGTTTTGTTGTTCTTAAAGACAATATATTTACCTAAATAGTTGTTTTATTTTACAATTATTTTGTATTTTTGGTTGTAAATAAAAACAACATGAATACTTGGGAAGAAAAATTAATTAGAGAACAGCTTGACAAAAAAATCAAAAGCTGGAAAATTCTTTTGACCCCGGAAAACCGATTGACACCCTGGATCAAAAGCATTCGAATAGCATTGGGAATGACACTTCAAGACCTTGCTGACCGGATGGGCACAGATAAGGCTCGCATCTCTCGAATCGAAAAAGCTGAAATTGAAGGTGATTTGAGAATTTCAACTTTGAAAAAAGTCGCCGAAGCATTAGAGATGGAGTTCGTGTACGGATTTTTACCCAAAGACTCACTTGAATCAATGGTTAAAACCCAAGCGAGAAAAATCGCAGTTTCCACGCTTTCAAAGGTGAATTACTCCATGAGGCTTGAAGATCAGGAGCTTTCTGAGGAAGAACAAAAGAAAGCATTAAATGATCTGGAGCAAAAAATCTTAATGGAGCCTCCTATAGACTTTTGGAAAAAATGAACCTGTTTGATCAGCCTAAGGGCTCAACACCACTCGATCCTGACGAAATAAATGGGCTCAAAATCATTTTCATCAATACCCGGGCAGAGCTGGACAGGTGGGAACTGGAGAATATCCAGGAAGGACTGATCTGGGCAGAACGTCAGAAACCTTTAAAACTAATCACAGAAGATTTTGTACAAACTCTTCACAAGAAGATGTTTTCTAAGGTTTGGAAGTGGGCGGGAACCTATAGAAAAACAAATAAGAATATCGGGGTAAGCTGGCCCTATGTCCAAACTGAAATCCGAAAACTGACTGGGGATTTGGATTACTGGATCAAGAATAACTCCTTCTCTCCATTGGAAATTGGGGCCAGATTTCATCACCGATTAGTCTGGATTCACCCATTTCCAAATGGAAACGGCAGACATTCAAGATTGATGACGGACTTGATCATTACCAGATACTTTGAGGCTAAACCCTTCACTTGGGGATCAAATCTTACCCTTGAGACAGCAGAACTTCGAAAGAATTATATCGATGCATTGAAGAAAGCAGATAACAATGATTATGCAGCGCTGGAAAAATTTGTTTACATGTAAGCCTGCAAAGCTATCTCTGTGATCTTTGGAGAAAATCGAAAAATTAAAATCCTAAAAAAGACCTGCCCAACGGACAGGTCTTTTTCAAAAGCATCAACACACAATTAATTATCTTTTTTCTTAAATTCTTCTTCTAGTTTTCGCTGGAACTCTTCCATTTTTTTGGCATTCTCCTTTTGCCACTCTTCCATTTTTCGCTGGAATTCTTCGAGTTTAGGTTGCCGCTCTTTTTCCCAGATTTTCATCTTTTCTTCGAATTCCTTCATTTTGGGACCCTGGGCTTTTTCCCATTCCTGAATTTTCATCTCAAACTCCTTTATTTTGGGTTCGTTCGATTTTTCCCATTCTTTCATTTTGAGTTCAAACTCTTTCATTTTTGGCTCAAATTCCTTCGCCCATTCCTCGCTTTTTTTGGCCCATTCGTCAGCTTTCATTTCAGCCATTTTAGCCCATTCTTCACTTTTCTTCGCCCATTTTTCACGTTCTTCTGGAGTCATTTTGGTGGTATCCGAGAAGTAGAATGTTTCTGGAATACCCTCATCAAAACCAAAAAGCATCGGTATCATCGGTGCCATCTCGACCATTGGCTCAATCATAAAAGGTGCCATAGCTGGAAACATATCATCTACTGGAAAGACTGGCAGCGCCATAAATGCTTCAGGGAAAACCGGTGCTTCTGCTAATTCCAAAAAGGGGATATCGCTCCAATTAAAACCCGGTAATCCTTGGGAAATATATTTTGACTCGCCATTGATGATAATAGTATCAACTCCAGAGATAATCGTGTCGCCTTTCATGACAATTCGATAAGTGTGCTTTTTCGAATCAGCAGTATCTGCCGCAGGTGTAGGAACCGCAAGTGGAAAAACAGCGGGGATTGGTTGAGGGTTTGCAGCTGGCGGAATTGCAGCAAGCGGTTTGATTTTTTCTGCAGGAGGTGGAGCGTCCTGCTGCGCAGTGGCCATCAGGCCAGCGCTGAGAAGTAGGGTAAGTAGCATGGGTAGTGAAATAATAGGGTTTTGTGGATAATTTTGCGCCGGATAGCCCAGCATTCTTTTGATTCGTTGGAGCGTTGGATTCCTATGTTTCCCTGCAGCAAGTGCTAGTTCCGGAGGATTTTGCTTCGCAAAGTTCAGGACTTCAGCCAAGGCATAAGCCAATTCTTTCGGGGAAACTCCCGCCTGAATCACTAGATCATCAGCAGCATTTTCTCTCAATTCTTTGACCGTTTGACTCATCCACCAATAGCAAGGATGGTAGAAGAAAATCACTTCCAGTCCCGATTGCAGCAAATTCGCGAGGTAATCATTTCGCTTCACATGAGCTAGTTCATGTGCGATGATCGCTTCCAGCTGAGCCGATGAAAGATGAAGAATCAATCCTGCGGGTATCAGAATAATAGGTTTGAGAAATCCGAATGTGACGGGAGATTGGCCGACTTGAGTGATCCTAAGCGCCGGGATCTTATCGATACCCAGCTTTCCACTAAGCCGGTAAAGCATTTTTTCCAGTTGAAAATCATTGGGTTCGGAGGAAGCTTTACGCATGGTTCTAAGCTCAGAAAGGCTATTGACCAGGCGGAACATGAAAAGAAGTGCACCTAAAAACCAGATGTTGACCAGAAGAGGTAATTGGATCTCAATCCAATTCACCAGATTTTGAATACTGCCTTTAAGGCTTAATTCTGAGGAAGCGGCAGTCTGATCCAAAAAGACCACCTGAAATGCATTCGAATTTTGGGCGGAAGCAGGATTGAAAAGGGCGTATTCGTACACGAAAGTTCCGATAGCAACGATCAAACTCAAGAACATTCCTCCAAGTGCTAACTTGTACTTGAAGTCAGGACTTTTGCTTTGCATGATACGAAGTGCGATCCAAAGCAAACCTGCTATGATAATGAGTTGCCAAACTGAATGCACCAGCGTCCAGCCCAGCGCATACAAGAGGTTTTCAGGAATCCAGTCGTTCAAAAGTTTCATTTTGCGTTGTTTTCAAGTTGGTCTAAAAATGCGCGAATCTCGTCCAGTTCTACCTTTGAAGGGTTTTCCTGTCCCAGGGCTTGCATTACCAGCTTTTGGGCGGAGCCGCCAAAGGCTGTAGTCACCAGATTTTTCAGAAGAGATTTCTGAGTCTCTTTTTGGTTGGTAGCAGGCTTGTATATATGTGATCTGTTTTCTTCATCCCTGCTCACCATTCCTTTTGCGTGCATGATTTGCATGATTTTCAGTGTGGTGGTATAGCCCGTGTCTTTGGTCTCAGAAAGCCTCTCGTGAATTTGTCTCACGCTTGCTTCTTTCAGTTCCCAGAGGAGGGAAAGAATCTCTAATTCTGCTTCGGTTGGTTTGCTCATGGGAGGTTGTACGATTACTTTCGTATCAAAGTTATACGAAGAGTATCGTATTTTCAAAAAATCTACGAAAATAATCGTATTAAAAAGTGTTAAACGCTTCTGTTCAATTCGTTACTTCAACTTTTGAATTGCCTTTTCTCCCTTTTTCTCCAATCCACCCCGAAACATTTCCGCTATCCAAGGCCAGGTTCCGGCGATTTTGGCGAGGAGACCTCGGGATTCCGGGATGCAAACCAATGGTTTTGGATTTTCCATCAATTTCAAAAGAATGCGTGTAACATCTTCAGGTTGAAGTACTTTTCTGGGTCCGGAGAAAGTAAGTTTTGTTTCCTCAGGGTAATCCAACTGCAAGTCAAGCATGGGAGTAGCAACTAAATCAGGGCAAACAACCGATATATCAACTCCATAATTACGAAACTCCGCCGCCGCTGCCAGACTAAATCCTCGGATGGCAAATTTCGAAGCGGTATATAAACTCATCCCTGAGACAGGCGCCAAACCGGCCAGCGAGGATATATTAATAATATGCCCAAACTCCTGATTCTTCATCTCCGCTCCGATGATCTTGGTGCCGAGAATACTTCCTTTTGTATTGATATCGAGATGAAAGTCGATGTCGCTCAGCTCGAAATCAGTAACAAACCCAGGACGGATCACTCCCGCACAGTTAAACAAATGCGAAATGGGCCTTCCCAAATCTTTGGCTATTTCGACAGCTGCAAACCAAGTATCAGGTTTGGAAACATCTCCTTCAAGAATTCGAAGGGTTTGACTTTCCTGAAAATTCTGTTCCAAAGAATTTTTATTCAAATCCAGAAGAAGCAATTCATGCCCTTTCTGAAGGAGCGTTTTAGATAAATGAAGACCAATACCACTTCCGGCACCGGCAATCAGGATCAAAATAGGGTTCATTAGTAAGGGGAGACGAAGGAAAGATAAGTATTTTCTCAAACTTTGGAACTTTCCTTATGATGATATTAGTTGTATATACATATATTTTTGAGGACTTAACCAACATGAACTTATGAATACTAAGCAAGCACTTTTGCAACCCATTATTGTGGGTGATCTAAAACTAAAAAACAGAGTTTGGATGGCTCCGATGACCAGAAGCCGAGCCGCAAACGCTGAAAACAAACCTTTTGAGATTCATGCGGACTATTACAGACAGCGTGCATCTTCAGGACTGATCATTACTGAAGGATCACAAATTTCAAAAATCGCAGTTGGCTACATCAACACTCCCGGAATTTATTCTCAGGAGCAAGTTGAAGGTTGGAAAGAAGTGACTAAAGCTGTTCACGAAGATGGAGGTCATATTTTCATTCAGCTTTGGCACGTGGGAAGAATCTCACATCCGGATTTTCATAATGGAGACCTCCCTGTGGCACCATCCGCAATCAATCCGGGAGAGAAATCCTATACCTCAGAGGGCTTCAAGGATACCGTTACTCCAAAGGAAATGACTCTTGAAGATATCAAGCAAACTATTGAAGATTTCAAAAATGGTGCAAAAAACGCAATGGAGGCTGGTTTTGACGGGATTGAAATTCACTCTTCCAATGGCTATTTATTGCACCAGTTTTTCAACGCAACATCCAACACAAGAACAGACGAGTACGGAGGAAGCATCGAAAACAGATCCAAAATCCTTTTCGAGATTATCGATGCAATCAAAGAAGTGATGCCCGAAAATCGGATTGGCCTAAGACTGAATCCATCCTTGAATGGAGTGTTTGGAATGGAAGCAGATGAGGAAACTATCCCGACTTTTGACTACATCATCTCAAAATTAAATGATTACAAATTGGCTTATTTACACCTTTCTGAGCCATTTACGGATGTTTCTTCGATTCCATATCTGGAATCCCACATCGCAAAAAGATATCGCCCGATGTACAAAGGCACCCTTGTGATCAACAGTGGTTTTGATCAGGAAAAAGGAAACAAAGTAATTGAAGACGGACTTGCAGATGCAGTTGCCTTCGGAAAGCCATTTATTTCCAATCCGGATCTAGTCGAGCGATTCGCTGAAAACGTCAAACTCGCAGCTTGGGATACAGAAACATTCTACACTCCGGGTGAAAAAGGGTTCACAGATTACCCTGCATTTGAAGAAGCAAAAGTTGATTAATTTACCCAAAGGCCGGATTTTCCGGCCTTTTTTTATTAATGGCTCATGTGTTTGGTAGTAATCTCCTGGCAGAATCATCCGGAATACCCGCTTATAATCAGTGCCAATCGGGATGAATTTTTCGAGCGGCCAACAGCAGCGATGCATCGGTGGGAGTCCGGCTTCTATGGAGGAAAAGACCTCCGAAGCGGAGGAACATGGCTAGGTTTTCACCCAAATGGAAGATGGTCTCTTTTAACGAATTACAGAGATTTCACCCAAACAAGAAAATCCGAAATCAGCCGGGGGGAACTGGTTAGAAATTTTATCGAAGGACAATCAGATCCGGAAGAATACCTTCGGAAGATTCAATCCGAAATGGATCGATACGATGGCTTCAATCTGCTCGTTTCGGATGGCGACCGGCTTTTTTACCTCAGTAATTTTGGAGAAAAGATCGAAGAAATCGCTCCCGGAATCCATGGTCTCAGTAATGGGTTGATCAATGATCCCTGGCCGAAAATCGAACTTGCCAAAACTCAATTAATCCAAATTCTCCAGTCTGAAATTTCAGAAGGAAAACTTATTGAAATCCTGAAATCAACTGAAAAGTGTCCTATAGAATCGCTTCCCAAAACTGGCGTTCCTTTGGAAATGGAAATCGGGCTCTCAGCTCAAATGATCCGATTAGGCGAAAACTATGGAACGGTCTCTTCCACTTCCGTCCTTCAACATAAATCCGGATTAACTCGCATAAAAGAGCGAACTTTCCAATGGGACTTTTCCCTTTTTGAAGACAGGGAGTTCACTTTTGACCTCAACAAACCTATTTAAATCCATGGAAAAAATATACGACGTATTGATCATCGGAGGCGGGCCGATCGGTTTGGCTTGCGGTGTGGAAGCGCAAAAAGCCGGCTTGGAATATCTGATTTTGGAAAAAGGCGCCTTGACCAATTCCATCTTCAACTATCCGGTCAACATGACTTTCTTCTCGACTTCGGATCGATTGGAAATGGCGAATATTCCTTTCATGTCGGTGGGAGTAAAACCTACCCGAACCGAAGCTTTGGAATATTATCGAAGGATCTATTTCCACTTCCACCTGAAAGTAAACCTATACGAATCCGTCGAAAATTTGGAGAAAAGGGGCGGACTTTTTCACATCAAAACTTCCAAAGGAGACTATCAGACAAGAAAAATAGTGCTGGCAACCGGATTCTACGACCTTCCCAATCTGATGAATGTGCCCGGTGAGGACTTGCCGAAAGTTCACCATTATTACAAGGAGCCATGGCCGTTTATCGCTCAGAAAGTAGTGGTTGTTGGCGGTGCTAATTCCGCGGTGGATGCTGCACTGGAAACCTGGCGAAAAGGAGCCGAAGTCACGATGATTTTAATGGGAGATGAGGTGGATGAAAATGTAAAATACTGGGTAAGACCCGATATCGTCAACCGGATCAAAGAAGGTTCAATCAAGGCTTTCACCAACTCAAAAGTCAAAGAAATAAGAGCTCAAGAAGTTGTGATCGCAACTCCTGAAGGAGAGGTCACGATAGCGAATGACTTTGTCCTTGCGATGACGGGTTACAAACCCAACTTTTCGCTTCTGGATCAATTGGGAGTGGAAATGAGTCTGGACGAAAAACGTCAGCCTTGCTACGACCACACCAATCAGGAATCCAACGCGCCCGGGGTTTATCTGGCAGGAGTCGTATGCGGAGGACTGAATACCAGAGAGTTCTTTATCGAAAACAGCATCGTACATGCAGAAGCGATCATGAATGACATTATCGGAAAGCTGGGCAAACGCGAAATTTGATTCTTCGAATCGAATGAGTGACAGAAGTAAAAAGATGAAAATGCCTGATCTCACTTCCCCTTTTCGACTTCAGCCTTTTGCATGGCTAAATCTCTTACCTTTATGATTCATTATGAAGAAGAAACCATTCACCGTTGTCTATGAAGACAACCACCTCATTGTAGTCAACAAAGCCGCAGGGATTTTAGTCCAAGGCGACAAAACCGGCGACAAAACGCTGATCGACTACCTCAAAGAATACATAGCCAAGAAATACGACAAGCCAGGAGCAGTTTTCCTGCACCCTATTCACCGCCTAGATCGACCTGTGAGCGGATTGGTCGCTTTTGCCCGCACCTCAAAAGGTCTGGAGCGAATGATGGAACTCTTTCGTAAACGCGATATCCACAAGGTATACTGGGCTTTGGTTAAGCGAAGACCAAAAGACGAGGCAGGGAAACTCACACATTGGCTGACCAAGGACGAACAAAAAAATGTCGTCACTGCCCATGATGAAGAGGTTCCGGGTTCGCAAAAAGCCGAGCTTAATTACAAGACACTCGGCTACATGAATGATCACTGGTTGCTGGAAGTCCGTCCGGTGTCAGGCCGGCCGCATCAGATCCGGGTACAATTAGCGTCAATGGGCTGTCCGATCCGAGGAGATGTGAAGTATGGTTTTGCAAAACCCAATCAGGACGGAAGCATCAACCTGCATGCATTCCATTTGATTTTTGTTCACCCGATCAAAAAAGAAAAAGTTTTCTTACGAGCAGCTTTGCCCGAAGAGAAATTCTGGGAGCAGTTCCTTGAATTTGAAGAAGTAAGGTCCAAGGATCAGGATTTGAATAATACGTTTTCGGGATAATTATCAAGATACATAGCTTCGCAAAAGATAAATTAAGATAGCCTTTGGCAGAAATAACTTATCTCGCGTAGCCTATCTTTTCTAATATCTCGCTTGCCCTATCTTTCTGAATTATATGAAAAACCTCTTCCTCCTTTTCGCAGTTCTCCTCTTTTTTGCCTCTTGCTCCACCAAGCAAAGCCCAAAAACGATTTACATTGTCCGCCATGCTGAAAAGCAATTGGTAGAAGATAATCCGAATCCAGAGCTTGCGTTATCCGGACAGATAAGAGCCAAGAAACTTGCGCAAATCCTTGCAGACAAGAACATCAAACATATCTACAGCACCGATTATATCCGCACCCGATCCACTGCTGCCCCAACAGCCGATGCAGCCGGATTGACAATTGAGATCTATGATCCCAAAAACCACGATGCACTTGTGGATAAAATCAGGAATCTGGAAGGAAATGTGCTGGTGGTCGGTCATAGCAATACAGTCAATCAGTTAGCCAACTATTTTGTGGGAGAAGGGGAAAAATACGGTGATCTCACTGATCTGGAGTATGATTATATTTTTGAAGTGACTCTTGAAGGCAAATCTTCCACTGTTACGAGAAGGCTTTACAAGGATTTTTAAAATCTTATTTGTCTTCCAAGCCTCAATTCTTTTATCTTGAAAAAGAAAGAAAAGGAATTGATGAAAAGGGACGAAAATCTCGGCCAACTAGCCAACAAAACTAAAATCTGGGACATTGCAGTAATCGGCGGAGGCTCATCAGGCTTGGGAGTAGCGCTCGATGCTATCTCCAGAGGACTGACAGTGCTATTGCTGGAGAAAGCTGATTTTGCAAAAGGCACATCCAGCAGGAGCACCAAACTCCTTCATGGCGGAGTACGATATCTTGCTCAAGGAGATGTAATGCTTGTCTTTGAGGCACTCAGAGAGCGAGGAAGACTTCTCCAAAACGCACCCCATCTCGCCCATATCCAGCCTTTCATCATTCCTGTTTATACCTGGAAAGATCGCTTTCAATACAGCGCCGGCTTGAAAATCTATGATTGGATGGCGGGAAGTCTACGACTCGGCAAATCCAAATTCATTTCCAAAGAAGAAACAGTTAGCCGACTTCCTGCAATCCTGCAAAAAGGATTAATCGGCGGGATCATCTATTACGATGGCCAATTTGATGATTCAAGACTGGCAGTGAATATCGCCCAAACCGCCGATGAGGCGGGAGCCTGTGTTCTCAATTACATGAAGGTCTCCGCGCTTTCGAAAAACGACTCGGGGAAAATCACAGGACTCGTTGCAATTGACGAACTCTCCGGTAAAAAATATCCCATCCACGCCAAAATGGTAGTGAATGCAACCGGGGTTTTTGCGGATAAAATTCTTCAGATGGATAATCCAGATGCGCCAAAGATGATCCAACCCAGTCAGGGCATTCACCTCGTGGTGGACATGGATTTTCTTGGGGGAAAAGATGCGCTGATGATTCCCAAAACCCGTGACGGACGAGTACTTTTTGCAGTTCCATGGCATGGGAAATTGGTTCTTGGGACTACCGATACTTTGCGGGAAAAACCCAAACTAGAGCCTGAGGCCCTGCAAAAGGAAATTGATTTTGTCCTGGAAACTGCCGGTGGATATCTCACCAGAAAACCGACAAGGGAAGATGTAAAGTCTGTTTATGCCGGATTGAGACCTTTGGCAAGACCCAAAGAAGGAAGCACAAAAACCAAGGAAATCTCCAGATCCCACAAAGTGATAGTTTCTGGAAGTGGTCTTGTTACACTTACAGGAGGCAAATGGACTACCTTCCGAAAAATGGGCGAAGATACCGTTTCTTATTTCACTCAAATCAGCGGAGAGAAGCTGGCAAAAAGCAAATCGATGGACATGAAAATCCACGGTTTCACCAAGCATATTGAAAAAGGACACTGGGGAATTTATGGAGCAGATGCTGCTAAGATCAAAAAGCTGGCTGCGGAAAATCCAGAATGGTCATCCACTCTCCATCCTAATTTTCCAAATATTGTAGCTGAAGTGATCTGGGCAGTTCGCCACGAAATGGCCGTTAAAGTTGAAGACGTGCTATCCAGAAGAATTCGTATTTTGATCCTCGATGCAAAGGCTGCGATTGATTCAGCGGAAAAAGTAGCCAGGATTATGGCCTCTGAACTTAAGAAGGATGAATTCTGGGTTGAAAAGGAACTGGCTGATTTTAGAATTGTGGCAACGAAATATCTGATTAAGTCCTAGTTTTTGAATAAAGTCAAAAGGAACGATTAACCCTTAACGATTAACCCATTTACCCAAAATGACCCAAACCAAACCTTACCTGATGGCCCTGGACCAAGGCACGACCAGTTCCAGAGCTATTATTTTTGACAAGAAAGGGCAGATCGTATCGGTCGCCCAAAAGGATTTCAAGCAATACTTCCCGCAATCAGGTTGGGTGGAGCACGATCCTCAGGAAATCTGGACCAGCCAATCGTCTGTCATGATAGAATCATTGGTCAACAAAGGAATCCGAGCTGACCAAATCGCTGGAATAGGAATTACCAATCAGCGGGAAACCACAATTGTCTGGGATCGGAAAACAGGAAAAGCAATTCACAAAGCCATTGTCTGGCAGGATCGCCGAACTGCTTCTTTTTGCAATGAACTGAAAGAAAAAGGCCATGCCGAACTCATCGCATCCAAAACCGGACTGATCATAGATGCGTATTTTTCCGCTACTAAAATCAGATGGATTCTGAACAATGTGGAAGGTGCAAGAGAAAGGGCTGAAGCTGGAGAATTGGCTTTTGGGACAGTAGATTCCTGGCTCGTTTGGAATTTGACTGCCGGAAAAAATCACATAACCGATATCACCAACGCCAGCAGAACAATGCTTTATAATATCCATTCACAGGAATGGGATCAGGAACTGATGGACTTATTTGAAATCCCTTCCTCACTTTTACCGGAGGTGAAAAGTTGCAGCGAAGTATATTGCGATACGGCCGGTGATGTACTGCGCGTAAAAATCCCGATCGCAGGAATTGCGGGTGATCAACAAGCGGCACTTTTTGGCCAACTCTGTACCGAGCCCGGAATGGCAAAAACCACTTATGGAACAGGGTGCTTCCTAGTGATGAATACCGGAAAAGAAGCTGTTCGATCCAAAAATCAACTGCTCACAACCGTGGCATGGAAGATCGGCGATGAGATCAATTACGCACTCGAAGGTTCAGTCTTCATCGGAGGGGCTGCTATTCAATGGCTTCGGGACGGAATCGGACTTTTGGGCAATGCAAATGAAAGTGAAAAACTAGCAATGAGTTTGAAGGATAACGACGGTGTTTACTTCGTACCTGCTTTGGCAGGACTTGGCGCACCGCATTGGGATCAGGATGCGCGCGGTGCTTTCTTCGGTATTACCCGCGGGACGACAATTGCGCACATGACAAGAGCAGCTCTGGAAGCAATCGCCTACCAAGTTTATGACGTGCTGAAAGCAATGGAAAAAGACAGCGGAAAACCCACACAGGAATTACGCGTTGATGGCGGTGCTACTGCCAACAACTTCCTGATGCAATTTCAGGCGGACTTGCTGGGCTGCGAAATCAAGCGCCCTCAGATCATCGAAACCACTGCAATCGGCGCGGCATTTCTGGCCGGATTGGCAGTTGGATTCTGGGAAAGCCGGGAAGAAATCCAATCTCTTTGGACAGCAGACAGGAGTTTTACTCCCGAGATGGATCCCGGACATCGGGAGAAATTGATTCATTTTTGGCATAAGGCTGTGGACCGATCCAAAAACTGGGTGGAATCCGACAAGTAGAAATGTCTTCCTTAATTACTTTAAAAACTGAAAGCCGTTTCCTCAAAAACGCTAAAAACAACCCAAACCACCGAAGAATAATATGAATCCATTCGTAGCAGAATTAATAGGTACCTCCATTCTAATCTTGTTAGGTTCCGGAGTAGTTGCCAATGTATTGCTCCCCAAAACCAAAGGACATGCGGGAGGTCTAATCGCTATCACGACAGCCTGGGCATTAGCCGTTTTTGTGGGAGTAGTGGTAGCGGGGCCTTACAGCGGAGCACATTTGAATCCGGTAGTTACAATCGGATTAGCTTTAGCTGGAAAGTTTGAATGGGCACTGGCACCGGGCTATTTCCTTGCCCAGCTATGTGGAGCTATGATCGGATCATTTTTAGCTTGGCTAATGTACAGGGATCATTTTGATTTGGAAGAAAGTCCGGAACTGAAAAGAGCTCCATTCTGCACCGATCCTGCGATTCGCAATTTCTCTACAAGTATCACTTCGGAAATCATCAGCACCTTTGTCCTCATATTTGTAATCCTGTATATCTCCGGTGGAAAACTGGAAGATACAAACTCAACTCCGGTTGGGTTGGGGTCAGTGGGTGCTTTACCTGTGGCATTTTTGGTTTGGGTAATCGGACTTTCACTTGGAGGAACAACCGGATATGCGATC
>JBILPR010000092.1:0-13307 GCA_044373795.1 Algoriphagus sp.
AAAGATTACATCCAAAATAGCCTTGGCCAAGTTGCGGTAAGGAATGGTGGCGAGAATGGATATTTTGGATTTTGGGATGTGCGGGTAGCTAAGAGATTCTTCTTTACCAAAGACAAAAAATCAGGCATTGAGTTAGGCGCGGATATCTTCAATTTGGCAAACATGTTTAACAAGGAGTGGGGTATAACCAAAAATCTTGGTAACCAGAACTTGATGACCATACGAAATTTTGATCCGGCAAAAAGACAATACGTTTATGAGGTAAATCCAAACGTAGGTGTAGCAAACCCAGGTGGTACACCTTACCAAATTCAGATCTCAGGTAGAGTTTTCTTTTAATCCTTATTTAAAAGAGAGTCCGGCAACTTTTGAGTTTTGCCGGACTTCTTTTTTTTCAAGCAATAACTATCACAAAAAATGAACAAACGATCAAAGACAAAACTAGGAGTTCTGGTTTTTGGAATTATAGTTGGAATGACAAGTCCAAGTCTTTTGAAAGCTCAGGAATCCCGACCGACTCAGCATGTCGTGTTGATTTCAATCGACGGCTTTCGGCCTGACTTTTACCTGGAGGAAAAATGGCCAGTACCAAATCTTCAGGAAATGGCAAAATCAGGTGCCAGATCTCTGGGCGTTACAGGAGTATTTCCATCGGTGACTTATCCTTCTCATACGACCATTATTACAGGACGAACTCCCCTTCATCACGGGATTTATTACAACGCTCCTTTTGAACCAACCGGACAGACCGGACGATGGTTTTGGGAAAGTGAATTGATACAAGTGCCCACTCTTTGGGATGCAGTACGGGAAGCCGGACTGAAAAGTGCCAGTTTTATTTGGCCTGTTTCGGTCAATGCTCCTATCGACTATAATCTTCCGGAATACTGGAGTTTGGAGGAGGGTTTTGGAAGGATAGAGCCGATGCGTGAAAAGGAATCCCCCAAGGGATTCCTGGCCGAGATGGAATTAAACGTCTTGGGAAAGTTGAATGAGAAAACATTTAATGGGGATTACCTTAACAGAGAAGACCGAATCGGAGAAATGGCAGGATATGTACTCGAAACTTACAAGCCAAATCTGATCACCCTGCACCTGATTGCTACAGATCATTTCCAGCATGAAGAGGGGAGAGATGGCCCGATGGTCAGGAAATCCCTCGCTGCTACGGATCGAGCAATCGGCAAAATCATAGAGGCTGCAGATAGGGCAGGCATTCTGGATCAGACCACCTTCATCGTCACAGGAGATCACGGGTTTGTAAATATCCACAGTTCGATCAGTCCAAATGTCTGGTTGGTGGAAGCAGGATTGATGGAAGATAAATCCGATCGAGGTGATTGGAAAGCAACATTTCATACCAGTGGAGCGTCTGCATTTTTGCATCTAAAAGATCCAAAAGACAATGCCTCTTTGGAGAAAGTGAAATCCATTTTGGAAAATCTTCCAGAAAGCCAAAAGAAACTCTTCCGAGTATTAGACCGCGAAGCGTTGGACAAAGTAGGTGCAGATCCAAATGCTGCGTTGGGATTGGCCCCGATCCAGGGAATTTCATTCTCACCATCCAGTCAGGGCACCGTAATGAAGCCGGCCAAAGGCGGAACTCACGGGTTCTATCCGGATTTCGATGAAATTGAAACTGGCTTTATTGCATGGGGAGCGGGTATCCGTGAAAATGTGGAAATACAGGAAATGAGTCTGGTGGATGTGGCTGCGGTTGTCAACTACCTGCTCAACCTGAAGATGGACCTGCCGGAAAGCAATTTGTATCCCGGAATCAAAAAATAATGATTTGCAGCCTAATGGGTTTGGATCAGAAATTCATTAGGCTGTTTTTTTCTGAGAGCTTTTCAAATATTTTTCACAGACCTGTTTTCAGCCGTCAGGTTAAAACAGAAAAAATAACGGGTAAACACAGGTATATTAAGTATCAAATTCTACCCCATTTCTTGTATTTGTGAATTTTTCCTTTTAAGTGGGTTTTCTACCCAAGTGCTTTTTTCCTGGCTTTATTCGGCCGCATCACATCTTTCTGCAATACTTTAGAAACAGTTTGTCGCGTGAGTCCTGTGAGATCTGCTATGTCCTGGAGGGTGACCATTTTTCGAAGATTAAAAGTTTTACCATCAGCATCCGTAATCTGATCCTGGAAATAGGGCAAAATCCTGCTCACCTTCTCAGAGGGGTCCAGACTTCTAACCGCGTACAATCGATTTTCAGCTCGACACCAGCGGATGACTAATTCTTTGAAAAACCATTCTGCAAGTTTGGGCTGATTTGTGACCAATTGCTTAAAAAAATCCGCATCATAAACCCTAAGTTCAGTAGAAGTAAGGGTTTTGGAAAATTCTGAAAATTGACCTTGTAAGTATCGGAGGTTTCCAAAAAAATCCCCTGGTCTGAGTATGTCATAGCAGACTTCGATACCTTCAGGAGAATAGGAACCTATTTTTACTGCGCCGGAGACGATTTCAAATATTGGGGTGATCAGCTGAGGAGGCTGATAGATCAAATGACCTTTTTCTAGTTGGATAGTTTCCAACAGTTTTCCGGTTACCTCAATTCCCTCTTCTGCCAGATAAGTAAAAGGACCATAGCTCATGGTTTTTTTTGCAAGGTCAGTTAAGTTATTTAGAACAAATACCCCGCCCCTAAAACTTAACTGGATGATAATCTTAAAGAAGATATTCCTTCATCTCCTTAAGATGATGGGAGAGTCATTATAAATCGGCAAATCTCAAGTTTTACTTTAATTGCTTTTAAGAAAAAACCTTCCCCAAATCCTGTGACAACACTGCCATTTTTACAAAAAGAAAAAGCCAACTCCAACTTGAAGTTGAAAATTACCTTATAGGTTGAAGAGTCAGTTGGAAGCCAGATGAATTTGCAACTTCATTTGTCTTTGGCATCCGGGCTTGAGCACCGTTGGAAATATCGGAGTCTTATTACAATTAGAACACATAAAAGGCTCACTCTTGTTAGTTGAAATTATCTGGACGTCTTTGGTAACCTTTTTGTTCTTAGCGGTAAAAAACACGATCAACCTTATTTGTTTTGGCGACGCCAGGCATTCCAGATTGAAATGGAAACGGCCAAAAAACCATATTCATAATCCGACATTTCAATCCAGGGGATTCACCCCTGGCTACAATACTATCACCCCGTTGGGGTTCTTTTATTAGCCGCCGGAAGTGTCTCCACTCCGGCTTTTCAACCAAGAATTAAAGGAGATAACAATCAGGATTTTTTTCTCCGTGTACCTCTTTGCTAACCTTCGTGTTCTTAGTGGTAAAAAAACACACAATCAATCTTATTTGTTTTTGGCGATACCTGGTATTTCCGATTGAAATGGAAATGGCCAAAAAACCATAATCATGACCAGTCATTTTATTGCCGCCGGAAGTGTCTCCACTTCGGCTTTTCAACCAAGAATTAAAGGAGATAACAATCAGGATTTTTTTCTCCGTGTACCTCTTTGCTAACCTTCGTGTTCTTAGCAGTAAAAACACACACAATCAACCTTATTTGTTTTTGGCGATACCTGGTATTTCCGGTTGAAATGGAAACGGGCAAAAAACCATAATCATGACCAGTCATTTTATTGCCGCCGGAAGTGTCACCACTCCGGCTTTTCTACAATTATAACAACTGTAGTCTCCCAGAGTATTCTTTCTCTGTGCATCTCCGTGCCTACTCCGTGTATCTCAGTGAAATAATTATTTAAAGACTTACGCAGAGATTTTTTCTCCATGAATCAATCGGACGATCCCTTCAAAAATCTTCACCCCGGTTTCAATTAATTCATCGGGGAAATCATAAGTAGGTTCGTGGAGTTGCGGGCAGTTTTTACCAGCACCTAATCCAAACAGAAATGCCGGACAAACCTGCGTGAAAACCCCAAAATCCTCCGACCATCTGAATGGCTCTGCTTTTTCAACGATTCCCAGCCCCAGTTCCTGAATGGCTTTCTTACCAAGTCGGGTTACTTCGGGGTCATTTTTGGAGACGGCAAAGCTTTCCTGAAAGGAGAATTCCACCTTCAATTCGTATTCCCTCGCGATGCTTTCGGCAGCTTCTTTGGCCATGCTGATCAATTTTTCCAATTCCTGTTGATCGAAAGCACGAATGGTCGCACTCAGGCTTCCCGCTCCCGCACTTGTGCCGAAGGCTTTGCTTCCAAGCTCGGCATGAATCAGCGTCACCAAACCAAATCCTTCAAGTTGAGTCGGGATTGTAGGCAGGATCTGAATGAGTTTGGCCATTGCCTGTGCAGGATTGACACCGGCTTCGGGATGTGCGGCATGAGAAGTTTTTCCCAGGAGGGAAATTGTCATTCCTGTACTTCCTGCGGCAAATGCTCCGGATTTCATTACGACCTGATGCAGGGGAAACCCGGGAAGATTATGCAGGGCAAAAGCCTGATTGGGACGGATTTGGCCAAATCTCGGATCTTCCAAAACAGCTTTTGCGCCCTGACCGGTCTCCTCGGCAGGCTGGAAAAGTAAAACGACCTCACCATTTTCGGGTCTTTGGTCCGCGAGCCGCTCACCCAATCCGCAGAGAATAGCCATGTGTCCATCGTGTCCGCATAGATGTGCTTTTCCAGGAACTTGGCTTTTACGCTCTTTTTCTCCCAGTTCGGCAATCGGCAAGGCATCGAGTTCGCAGCGGTAAAGTGTTCGGATGCCGGGATTTTCCCCTTTGAAAACAAAAGCCAATCCGTGGCCTCCCAGATTCAGGATCGTTTGATCAGGCTTGAGCGGATCGAAAAAATTTATAATCCTTTTTGCAGTCGCGATTTCTTCTTCTGCGATCTCTGGATTTTGGTGAAGCGCTCTTCGGAGTTGGATAAGATGGTCAGCAGACATTTTGAAAATATTTTTTGGAAGGTAAGTTACTCGCGATCAACAGGAATCATTTTTGTTAGAATAAATCAGGTTCTGATTCAGAACTTTTCTCGATTCTTGACTATTTTAACCCTACACTTCAACCCTAAAACCACTTTTATGACAGAACAACAAATGAACGCCATTCAGGAGGCAATTAACTCTTTGAAGTCAACCCTTACCGGAGACATGTTTTCAGATATGGAAACCCGGGATCAGATTCATAATTTGGAAATGCAACTGAAGGGTGTGAAACCAATGGATTCATACTTCGACTGCATCGGTTGTGGAAGTTAATCTTCACAGCCCGTGCCAAGTTATTTCATTACTTATAAGCCCTTCGGGGTTTTGACGCAATTCTCAGGAGAGGGGCCTACTTTGGCCTCTCTTGCTGCTTTTCCGAAGGATGTATATCCGGTCGGCCGACTCGACAAAGACAGCGAAGGCATGCTGCTGATTACCGACGACAAAATACTCAATCACCATATGCTCAATCCCCGGTTTGGTCATCAGCGCACCTATCTGGCGCAGGTGGAGGGAATCCCCACCGAAGAGGATTTGGTAAAACTGAGGAAAGGCGTCACGATTACGATTGACGGAAAAGACTACCTCACCAAGCAGGCCCTTGCCAAACTATTGCCCGAACCACCGGTATTGCCGGAGCGAAATCCACCGATTCGCTACCGTGCTTCAATTCCCGATTCCTGGATTGAGCTCACGCTGATCGAAGGGAAAAATCGACAGGTTCGTAAAATGACAGCTGCAGTTGGCTTTCCTACACTTCGACTGGTGAGATGGTCGATGGAAAAAATCACCATCGCCGGATTTGAGTCGGGGGAAGTGAGGGAGATGGATCAAAAGTCAATTTACCACCAACTTGGACTGACCGGCTTCGCAAAAACAGGAGCGCCGTCATCCGGGAGAAATAAGCCTGGCAGGTCTTAAAAATTGCTAAAATCCCATTCGCCACGAGGCTTTGCCACTTCAAAGATTTAAGATTGTCCTTTGGGACAAATTCGAGTAATTTAGTCTCCTCGTTCAGCCTTAAACATTACAGATTCCATGCATCAGGAAAAAATAGCAGAAGTAATTCAGGAAGTAAAAAAAGCAGTAGTAGGTCAGGACCGAATGGTCAAAAGACTTCTGATCGGACTTTTTACCAATGGCCACATTTTGCTGGAAGGTGTGCCGGGCCTTGCGAAGACACTTACGGTAAATACACTGGCGAAAGTCCTTCACCTGGATTTCAACCGGATTCAATTTACTCCGGACTTGTTGCCGTCCGATCTGATCGGAACGATGATTTACAATCAGATGAATGGAAATTTCGAAGTGAAGAAAGGACCTATTTTTTCAAATATTATTCTTGCGGATGAAGTAAACCGCTCTCCTGCCAAAGTGCAGTCAGCCTTGCTCGAAGCCATGCAGGAAAAGCAAGTGACGATTGGAGATACCACCTACAAGCTGGATAAGCCATTTTTGGTGCTTGCAACTCAAAATCCGGTGGATCAGGAAGGAACGTATCCTCTGCCGGAAGCTCAGGTCGATCGATTCATGATGAAAGTGCACATCGACTATCCGAGTAAAACAGACGAGATGGAGGTAATGCGCCGCATGGCCAATATGCAGTTTACTTCAGATGTGAGAGCGATTCTGACCAAACAGGATATTTTTGACATCAAAAATGAAATCAATTCAGTGAAAATCGCTGAGCCTTTAGAACACTATATTATTGAGTTGGTATTTGCTACCCGATTCCCTTCCGAATATGGATTGAAGAGTGAAGCGAAATACATTCAGTTTGGTGTGTCGCCGAGAGCAAGTATCAATTTGAACCTTGCTGCCAAGGCAGTTGCATATCTAGACGGTCGGGATTTTGTATTGCCCGAAGACATCAAGGAAATCGCAGAAGATGTACTCAATCACCGAATAATTCTCAACTATGAGGCCGAAGCGGACGGAATCAACACTCGAAACCTGGTAAAAATCCTGTTGGAAAAGGTGCCGATAAATAAGTCTGTAACATTAAAATAACATTGAAACCCCATTTTCAAGGCCTTCCGACAAGAAGGCCTTTTTTTATGCCCTTTCTGTTAATTCAATATTAAATACAGTAATCATTATTTAAAAAAAGCATAATTCAAAAAATTCTCTTGCCCGGTATTATTGACCCAATTTTGTATCGTCAAATAGGCAAAACCAATTTTCAATAATACAAATGAAAAAGTTCAATTATTTATTAATGTTATTTTCAGCTGTGATGATCACATTCTCCAGCTGCGAAGAAGATCCGGAGCCAGATAATGGAGTGACCCTCACAGGAATTCCTCCAACTGCAACGATCGAAGCAGGAGGTAAATTGGGTCCGGTAACTGCTACTGCCAATGCACTTGATGGCTTGGTTTCTCTGGTAATTACTAAAGACGGAGCTCCATTGGCTACTGTTCCTTTGACCGGAACAACAGCTACAGCGCCATTTGAATATACAGCAGTTGCTGCGGATGCAGGAAAAAATGTTGTATTTGAATTCACTGTTACAGACGTTGATGGTGATTTTGCTAAAGCAACTCACGTTTTGACAGTAGGTGCAGAACCAACTACAGTTCGTGTTCTTGCTAACATCACGGCAAATACAACATGGGTTACAGGTAAAACTTATATCCTTGCTGGTCGTATTGCAGTGACTTCAGGTGCTACTTTGACAATCCAGCCAGGTGTGGTTGTGAAAGGTGAAGTAGGATCAGGTTCTAATGCTACAGCATTGATCATTGCAAGAGGCTCTAAAATAAATGCTGCCGGAACTGCTACAAGCCCAATCATTTTCACAACCACTGCAGACGAAATCGTTCCAGGTCAAATTACATCACCAAATCTTGAGCCTACACTAGAAGGCCTTTGGGGTGGGTTGATTGTATTAGGCAATGCAAGAGGTTCATTCGCTGGTGGAGTAACTGAGGTGCAAATCGAAGGTATTCCTGCTTCTGATCCAAATGGTAGATATGGAGGAAGTGTTGACACAGATAACTCAGGTGTAATTAAATATGTATCTATCCGTCATGGTGGTGCAAACATCGGTGAAGGAAACGAAATCAACGGTCTTACACTTGGTGGTGTTGGTTCAGGTACAGTAATCGAAAACGTAGAAGTTATCGCAAATCAGGACGACGGTATCGAATTTTTCGGAGGAGCTGTAAGCGTTAAAAATGTGCTGGTTTGGAATTCTGGTGATGATGCCATTGACACGGATCAGGCTTGGTCTGGTACTCTTGACAACTTTATGATTATTTGTGGTACTAACACGGATCATGCTCTTGAGGTTGATGGTCCCGAGGGAACTTTCCTTGCCGCACATATTGTGAAAAACGGATCTGTAAAAGGTCATCCAAAAACTGAATTCGGTGACTTCAGAGATGGAGCAAGAGGTACATTTGAAAATTTGTATTTCTTCAACTTCCCTGCACCGTCTGATGATGCAAACGCCGGAAGAGGTGACCTTTCTATAAGTGGAGATAAGACTTTGGCGACGTTTGCTGAAGGAACACTTAAGTTCACAAAAATGGAAGCAACATTAAAAGAAGGAGTTACTCTGGCAATTGCATTTAGAAATGGAACAAACGCTTCTGCTTCAACTGTAGCTTTGAAAGCCAATACTGTAGGTGCGGACAAGGCGGTATTTGTTGGCTGGACTGCAGCTGAAAAATCAGGAGCCTTAGCCGATTTCAAATAATAATTTATATGATTTAATATGGAAGGGAATGACTTGCAAGGTTACTTCCCTTCCTTTTTAGATTAAGTGATAATCAATTTGCTGTATGAAAAATAAATCATCCAACATGTTCCTTAAGCGAACATTAATTCTACTTCTGATCGTAATTGCCCAGTTTATTGCTGGCTTTGCTTTCGCACAGACAGGTACCATCAGAGGTGCTGTCTATGAGCAATCTACCGGCGAACCTCTATTCGGAGTTTCGATTTTGGTAAAAGAATTATCTACAGGTGCCATCACTGATTTCGACGGAAAGTTTGAAATCCAGATAGCTCCCGGTACTTACACCCTTCAGATTTCCTACATGTCTTATTCCACTGTGGAATTGACTAATGTGGAGGTAAAAGAAGGAGCTGTTTTTGTAGCCAATGACATTATGATGTTGGAGGAAGCCTCCGAACTTGAGACAGTTACGGTTTCCGCAGGAGCAATCAGAACTACTGAAAATGCATTGATGTCTGTAAAGAGAAATGCGGCCAACTTAATGGACGGTATTTCTGCAAGCACATTCAGACAAATCGGAGACGGTGATGCAGCATCTGCTGTAAAACGCGTAACAGGTGTATCCATCGAAGGTGGAAAGTATGTTTACGTTCGGGGTCTCGGAGATCGTTATACTAAGACAGTATTGAACGGAATGGACATTCCGGGCCTTGATCCTGATCGGAATTCGATCCAAATGGACATTTTTCCAACTAACGTAATTGACAATATTATTGTCTCTAAATCTTTTACTGCCGAGCTTCCTGCTGATTTCACAGGCGGTGTGGTAGACATAGAGACGAAAGATTTTCCTGAGGAAAAATCTGTTAAACTCAGCCTTTCAGGTGGGATCAATCCTTCCATGCACTTCAATAGCAACTTCCTGACATATGATGGTGGCCAAACGGATTGGCTGGGTTTTGACGATGGAACGAGAGCAATTCCGACAGGCGGCAGAATAGATATACCCCAATTTGGAGAAGTAGTAGGGAAACCAACTAGTCCTGCGGGTGTGGAGTATCAGCAAATTCTTAGTGATTTCAATAAGACGCTGGGTGGATACAGAAATAACAGCCTGATGGATTTTGGATTGGGATTTTCCCTTGGAAATCAAATCGCAAGATCAAAAGTGACATGGGGTTATAATGTGGCTGTGACGTATAAAAACGAAACCGAATTTTATCAGGATGCACAGTACAGCCTCTATGCTAAGCCTAGGGAGACTACTGAAACTGAGTTGGAACCATTGGAAACTCAAGTGGGTGACTATGGTGTGAATAACGTGATGCTTGGCGGATTAGCAGGTATTGCTATGAAGACTGCAAATTCTAAGTACAAGATCAATTTTATTCATCTTCAGAATGGAGAATCAAAAGCAGGTGAATTTGACTTTGTGAACACCAATCTGGGAGCAAACTTTGCCGCGAAGCAATACAACCTTGAATACAGCGAAAGAAGTATGACAAGTATTCTTCTTGCGGGAACTCATTATCTGGGTGGAAGAAATTGGGAAGTAAACTGGAGATTGGCTCCGACTCGATCCACTATGGATGATCCGGATATTAGATTCACAAGATTCCGACTTCCAAATAATACTATATCTACTGAGGTAGGATTGCCTACCAGAATTTGGAGATCTTTAGAAGAGGAGAATTTGGTTGGTAAACTTGATCTTACAAGGAAATTATCAATTTTTAGCAATGATGCTAAATTCCGATTTGGTGGAGCTTATGCTTACAAGAATCGTGATTTTAATATTCAAAGTTTTCAGTTTAACACGGGAAACACAGAATTTACTGGTGATCCAAATGCGATCCTGAATCAAGAAAATTTGTTTTCTCTAACCAATAGAAATGGTGTCCGCTACAATCCTGATTTTATTCCGATTAACCCAAATCAGTATCAATCAGACCTGTCAAATATTGCAGGATACGGGTCGATTGAGGCTTATCCTCTTCCTAAGTTGAAGGCAATTGTAGGATTAAGAATGGAGAAATATGTGCAATACTACACGGGTACCAACCAAAATGCTACGATAGTTTTGGAAAATGAAAAGGTGCTTGACGATATTGATTTCTTCCCAACTGTTAATTTGGTATTTAATCTCAAGGAGAATCAGAATTTAAGACTTTCAGCCTCAAGGACAATTGCAAGACCTTCTTTCAAAGAACTTTCCTATGCAGAAATTCTTGATCCCCTCACTAGCAGAACTTTCATTGGTGGTCTTTTTGAGGAGAGAAGTGAAGGAGGAACTGAACTACTTTGGGATGGAAATCTTACTTCTACCCGCATTAATAACTATGATTTGAGATGGGAAGCATTTCAGGACAAAGGACAGATGCTATCTGTAAGTGCATTCTACAAAACATTTGACAGACCCATCGAGATCGTACAATTTGTTTCTGACCCGGGATCTTTCCAGCCAAGAAACGTAGGAGATGGAACGGTAGCAGGTTTGGAGTTTGAGTTCAGAAAATCTCTGTCAACGATTGCTCCTGCCTTGAAGAACTTCAGCTGGAACACGAACGTGACCGTGACTGAGTCTCAAATCAAAATGTCGCCATCTGAATTTAAATCAAGATCTCTTACTGCTAAAGAAGGAGAAATTGTGAAAGATACCCGTGATATGGCAGGTCAGGCACCTTACATCATCAATACAGGTTTGGCATTCCAGGATTATTCTACAGGTTGGGAAGCAGGTATCTTCTATAACGTTCAGGGCCCAACACTTAACTATGTTGGTTTTGGAAACAGAACGGATACGTACTCAGTGCCTTTCAATTCCTTGAACCTGAATCTTAATAAGACTTTTGGAGCTGATGAGCGAGTTCAGGCAGGATTCGGTGTTGAGAACTTGCTGAACCAAAAAAGAGAGTTTGTCTTCCAATCATATGAGGCTCAGGATCAGATTTTCTCCAGCATCGCGCCTGGTGTGAAGGTTAAATTTAGCTTTGCTTATTCTTTCTAAGGTATTTATAAAATCATTAAAGAGGCTCCCGCTTGGGAGCCTTTTTTGTTTTTGGGTAATTGGTCCAAGCGATTGACCCTAAAGCCAGACTTGATTGGAATTGTCCTCAAACTCGATCCTTTTCTCATATGTTTTTGGGTAATGCAAGTCTTTGTTATCTTGGCAAATTGTCTGATAGACCTAATTTAATCTCCTAATCATGAAAAATATACTTCTGATTTTATGCTTTTTCATGATGACTCTTACAGTCTTTGGTCAGGTTATTCACTCGGGTGCCATGAGTGAAATGGGTAAAAACGGATTTGCTCCGACCATTTCTTTGGATAGCCTTCAGAAATACCAATATCTGATCGCCATGGGTCCGCTTGGGAAAATGGAAGGTGAAATATCGATTTTGGAAGGAAAAATGTATGGAGGAAAAAGCCTGATTTCCGGTGAAACAGTTGTTGTGAACGATTGGAAAGTGCAAGCTCCCTTTTTGGTTTATGCCGATGTTGCTGAATGGGAAAAAAGCAAACTGACGGGAAAGGCCGAATCTCTTGCCGAATTAGATGAGAAGATAAAGGAAGCTGCTCTTGCCAGCGGAATCAATCTCGCAGAGCCTTTTTTCTTCCGGATCGAGGGCAGTTTTGATCAGATGGTAACTCATATCGTCACACCAAGAGCTCCCGAAATAGAAGGCTATGTCGCCGGGCAAAATCAGAAAAATTATGATCATTTGAGCGAATCAGGCGAACTGATTGGTGTGTACTCTAAAATTGGGCAACGGATCTATACCCATCATGACAGCTTTATGCATGTTCACTTTTTGAATGCGAAGAAGGATTTCACCGGGCATTTGGATAAATTCCAAAGCAAGCTAGACGGGATGGTTATTTATTTTCCAAAGGAAAGAGTAACCCCCAAGTAGATATATAAAATCCTTCTTTATCTTGATCGATTCGACAATCTGATTCACTTATGAAATCGAGCATGACTCAAGCGTTAGTCAGAGGATGATTATCCGCTATGCGAGATTCCTCCCGATAGCTATCGGGATGGCCTTAAAAAACAAATTATACACAGATGAAATACCTTTTGATTTTAGCCTTTCTTGGTTTTGGTTTCACGGCTTCTGCACAAGAAAAATCCGCCTCAGCAAAGTTTTGGGAGACGCTTTCTGCGCATTGTGGCAAAGCCTTTGAAGGCAAATTGGTTACTCCGGAATCTGATCCCAGATTTGCCGGAAAGCTGGTGATGCATGTCAGAAGTTGCGAAGGCGGGACATTGAGAATTCCTTTTTTTGTTGGAGATGACCGATCCAGAACCTGGGTTTTGACGATGGAAAATGACCTGATCCAACTCAAGCATGATCATCGACATGCCGATGGATCTGAAGACAAAGTCACCCAATACGGAGGCTTGGCTACCAATTCGGGCTCGGAAACTACTCAGTTTTTCCCGGCCGATCAGTTTACCGCAGATATGCTTCCGGCGGCTGTCGGAAATGTCTGGTGGATTACCCTGGATGAGACTTCCTTCACGTACAATCTGCGAAGACTCGGAGCAGACACGCATTTCTCAGTCAGGTTTGACCTCACCAAACCAGTTGAGACACCCGCTACGCCTTGGGGCTCGGAAAAATAAGAAAGCAAATAAAAATTTGATGGTGCAACAGTTGGAACCAAGCTAAAATGGGACATAATCACAGCCACGATCATTCGAG
>JBILPR010000392.1:0-3923 GCA_044373795.1 Algoriphagus sp.
CCCAAAAAGAACGTGTGAAGCAGCAAATCATAATAGAGCGCTTGACCTTCCATCGATAGTAAAATCAAGCCATGGATCATCAGCCAGACATATCCCATGTGGAGTCCAATTCCGATGTAGCGAAACTGATGGCCTTTCTTCGACGCGACTTTTGCCATATCGAAATACAGGAGCCAAGCCGAAAGAAGTACGCTGGCCACCCCGAGGATTTCATTTCCCCAACCATGAAAGGGGACAAGCAATCCAATTAAAAACAATCCGGCAAGCGCTGCCAGGAGTTTCTTGGACCAGGCAGGTACGGGCAGGAATTGACTCAACTCCAGTCTCTCTCCTAAAATGGTGAAAAGCAAAAACCCAATCCACCAGGTGGTTCCGGCAGCAATAAGACGGTGATACCAAACCAGGTAATTACCAAGAAACCAGCAAACTGCTCCCAGGTAAATAAGGTAGCTGTGAAAATGTGGATGCCGAACTGACTGCAAATGCATGATCGCTGATAATCCCAAAGAGGCTGCCATCAGAAGAATAATTCCGATTTCAGACTTTCCTACTATGAAAAACAAGGAGGAAAGCCCGCTTACAATTGGTACCAGAAACCAGATTTTTTGCTTCATTACCATCCCTCGCTCCAGAGAAATCAAAGTGCCCAGAAATCCTCCGACCATCAATAACCCATGCTGAGCAGCACCTTCTGTGAGGGGAATGATCACACTTCCTAATCGAATCCAACCTCCGGATATTCCGGCTAAAAGTCCGATCAGGACCAGCGGTAGGATGTGAATAGGCTTGAGGTATTTCATAATATAAAAGGATAATAATATCCTTTAATTAAATTGAAGAAAAGGAGCTTTTTGGGCTCCTGTTTATTTTACCCCCTAACCCCCTGAAGGGGGAATTATTAGCAAGTTTCCGAATGAGACTACTCCCGAAAGAGACTCCTCGTTCCTCGGAGTGACGTGCAAGCATCGGTCATCCCACATCCGTCAGCTGTACCTCCAGGCTTTCAATTTCTCGCTGAAGAGCCAAAAGATGCTGCTTCATTTTCTCCATTATTTCTTCCGAATCCACTTGGAATGAGTTGACCAGGTTTTGATAATACTCCACACCCTGAATCAGATTCTTTCTGAATTTATCCAAATAGGCCTCTTTCTTCGGTGATTTTTCCGGCAGGAATTCTTCAAACTCCTTCTTCAGATAGGTCACATATAGCTGCAATTCCTTCACAAATGCATGAGGCCGGTCCAGTTCCAATTTAAGATTGATTTTGCCATAGATATGATCCACCATTTCTTTGAGGCTGTAGATTCCTTTGAAATACGCAAGGTTTGGACCCGGACAAATAGTCACAGCGGTCAGGTTTCGCTTGGGTGTTTCTCCGTTTGCAAGAATCGCCGGAGCGCTGAGTCCTTCGCAAAGACAGTCTTTCTCCAGAATCAGATTCATGTCATGCTGAGAGATTTCCCCTTTCTCGAATTGCTTGGTCTTCAGAACTTGGTATTGTCTGGATGCCACGCAAATCGGGATTTTTGTGAACTCAGTGCTGAAACTTAGAAATTTCTTGTAGCATGGACTTCCCGGACGGTTCTTTTCTATTCTCAAATGTCGTTGTTCCTCTGCGCTGCTCGTTCGCAGATTATTGAACGGGATACCCAAAGGCGAGGCATAACTCAGGTAGAAATCCGAATTTTTTGCTTTGATGATCCTTTGAATCGTGTCTTCATCGACAGATGTTGCTTCCGGGACGAGCAAAAATGGGCTACCCCAACCTGTGCCATCGAGTTCATAATAATTTCTCAAAAAGGAATCTTCGGTTGCCGTACCGATTCCGCCCTGATACGTAATCTTGATTGGAGATTGCTCAGGAAGCAAGGGAAGACCTTTTTCTGTTAAAGCCTGTTGGCAAGTTTGGAAAATACTTTCCGTCAGGATGTTCCTGTTTTGTTTGAATTCTTCCAAAATAGGACCGATCAGAAAACCATCTGTTGCGAAGGCATGACCTCCACAGTTCAACCCGGATTCGATTCTGAATTCAGAAACCCAAATTCCCTTTTTTGCCAAAAACTTACCCTGAATCAGCGCAGATCGGTAATCACTTACTTTCAGAATGACTCCTTTTGCAATCGCTCCTGTTTGATCAGGGAAGAAATCCGGAAATTTTTCGATGTACCCGTAAAGTGCCGGATTCATTCCTGCGGAAAAGATCACAGAGGCGTGCAGCCTACTTTGGGCAAATCCCCGAAGGGCAGATAAAGCATCCGAAAACTCCCTCGGAAGTTCATTTCCATTTTCATCGTAATTCAGCTTATCCACTTTGGTCATGATATTCACGTCCACATTTCCAGCGACCAATTGATTTTTGATTTTTTGGATTAGCGCCGCTTTTTTCTCCACTGAAGCATCTTTCAATTCCTCTGCAAGAAGACTTAAAGGACTTCCTGCCGGAAGAAGTTCAAGGTATTTAGCCAATGGGCTTTCGGAGTCCAATCCGCTTTCGCGCATTTCTTTCATCTGAAGATTAATAATATCCTGCAAGAGATTCAGGTAGCTCGTGATGCGTTTTGCACGCGAATCTTCCAGATGAATCGGAATCTCTTTGAATGGAATGTTCCATTTATGAGAATAAATTTTCCTCATAACTTCCAGAAGTTGGTCGTCCATAATCGAAACGACGCTTGAGATTCCGTATTGGGCAACTTTCACTGGAGTGTCGACGGTGTATCCCAATCCCATCACAGGGATGTGAAAGGTATGAGCAGAGGTGTTGGTTTGCATAGGTTTCGTAGTGCCCTTAAGAGGGCTGGGAGTTAAGTTTGTCAGATGAATATTTCCATCATTCAGGCGATGCAATTTTCCTCTTTTTTCGAGCGAAAAGCATGACAAAAGTCAGATCGTGACCTGTTTTACCGCAGGGAAATTGAGTCAGATAGATATGAATTTTAGTTGTTCATTCATTAGAAAGCTGAGCAAAAGCCTTTCGCCGGGATTCGTCTTGTGTATGAAATGTTACTGTTAAGCGGTTGTGATTTTGGGATATTTGAAAAAGATTGAAAAGCCTCAAGACAGGTTTTGATAAATAATTTAAACACCATGTCCGCATCAGATCTTCAGAATCACTGGGAAAATGTCTATGAAACCAAGGACACCACGCGAGTGGGATGGTTTCAGCAAAAACCGATCGTTTCACTCAATTTCATTGAGTATTTGGAAATCCCGAAAGCTGCTAAAATTCTGGATGCCGGTGGAGGAGATAGTTTGCTGGTTGATTACTTGCTGGACTCGGGCTATCGGGATATATCAATCCTGGATATTTCAGCGGCAGCGATTCAGAATGCACAAATCAGATTGGGAAGCCTTGCAGATGATGTTCACTGGATCGTGGATGACTTGGGCAATAGCCAACTCGAAGAGAAATTTGATCTTTGGCATGATCGGGCTGCTTTTCACTTCCTGTATAAAAAGGAAGAGCTGGATCACTACCTTGATTTGGTCCAAAAATCGGTGATGCAGGGAGGATATTTGATCATGGGTACGTTTTCTGAAAACGGCCCGACGACTTGCAGTGGGTTGCCGGTGACTCAGTATTCGATCGAATCTCTTTCGGAGTTTTTCAGCGATTTCTTCAATCCGATCAAATGCCTGAATACCGATCATATTACTCCGGGAGGAGTGGAGCAGAATTACAGCTTCTGTGCTTTCCGGAGGAAATAGCGGAACTAAAATCAGAGGATCACGTGTCTGTTGTCGGTTTAGTTGCGTTTTAATATTAACTGCAATCTTGCACTAATTAAATAAAACAAGGGTTGAAGTTCGGGCGTTGGGGCCGTGGACAGTCGTCCGATAGCTATCGGACTGTTGACTGTGGTCAATTATCCGCTTCTCTAACCCTGATTTTAAACCTTCTTGCGAATTATCGGATAATCTTT
>JBILPR010000393.1:0-3903 GCA_044373795.1 Algoriphagus sp.
CACATATGGACAACTGGATCACCCGATTTCGCTCGGCAAAGCCAACTCCCGGAAATGAAAAAGTTTTGATCCCCGGTGATCCGGAACGTGAATTGGAGGCTATTCGAAGAGCAGAAGGAATTCCTTTGTTGGATCCTGTAGTGAAAGATCTGACTGAACTTGGAGAGAGATTTGGGGTAAAATTCTAATCTCGGATTTCGGATATGAAATTTCGGATTTACTTTTCCCGTCTTGTAATTTTTAAATTGATCCAGTTTGAGCGAAAATCCAAAGAGATACAGACTTGACAGAACTGCTTTTCAAGCCAAAAATGCTTCTGAGCAAGTCAACTACGGCAAAGAACACCAAAAGCTAACTCGGCAGGAGCGGATGAGTATCATTTATGAACACGACATGAATAATCCTCCGAGGATGGATAAGACTTTCTTTCAAATTAAATCCAGAAAATAAGGGGTAACATTTTTCGGGAAGTTTAACTTAATCAAGACCACAATTTTCCAGCTTTTTTAACCTTAACACTTTTAACTTCAACCTACCATCCCATCACGATTTGCATCTGGTCTCTCTTTTTGTAAATTGATTGCGCAACACTCTTAAAACCCAACACCTATGACCCAATTTAATCGACGCGACTTTTTGAAAGGCTCCAGTGCCATGATGACCCTTGCAAGTTTTGGCTTGCTTGGTATGGACTTCAGAGACCGGGAAGGCCCGCTGAAAGTTGCCCTCATCGGCACAGGTTGGTACGGAAAATCCGACCTTTTCCGCCTGATTCAGGTAGCTGAAGTAGAAGTAGTCGCTCTTTGCGATGTGGATAAAAATCTCCTGACTGCAGCCGGCGGGTTGGTTGCGACGCGTCAGAAATCAAAGAAAACCCCGGAGCTTTTCGAAGACTATCGCGAGCTCCTCAAAAAACATAAGTGCGACCTTGTTCTGATTGGAACTCCGGATCATTGGCATGCCTTGCAAGCAATCGAAGCACTGAAATCGGGAGCGCATGTTTACTTGCAAAAGCCAATCTCAGTTGACGTGATCGAAGGAGAGGCTGTCCTGGCCGCTGCCCGCAAATACAATAAGAAAGTGCAGGTGGGAACTCAGCGCAAAAGCACGCCACACTTGATCGATGCCAAAAAGCAAATCATTGACACCGGATTACTTGGGAAAATCAGCCATGCGGAAGTCTGCTGCTACTTTCACATGCGTGCCAACGGCAATCCGCCGGTCGAGTCTGTGCCGGACTTCCTGAATTATGAACTTTGGACCGGACCTGCTCCGCTCCGACCTTACGATGGTCTTCCGCACATCCGTTGGTGGAGAACTTTCATGGAATATGGAAATGGCGTCACAGGTGATATGTGTGTGCACATGCTCGACACAGTGAGATGGATGCTGGATCTTGGCTGGCCAAAGCAAGTCACTTCAACCGGTGGAATCTACGTGCAGAAGGAGGGCAAATCAAATATAGCAGACACCCAAAGCGCAATATTTGAATTCGATGAACTCAATGTAGTTTGGCAGCATCGCACCTGGGGCAATCCTGTAGACCCGGAATATCCATGGTCTTTCAAACTCTTTGGAGACAAAGGAATGCTGGCAGGAAGTACGATGCAGGCTGATTTCACTCCTTATGGAGAAGGCGAAAAACCAGTGCATTTTGATTGCTTCTTTGAGCGTGAAAAATATCCGGAGGATCTAACTGAAGAGCGAATAGAGCTCAACGCTGCCCCTGCCACCCGTATTCACATGCAAGACTGGCTCGCTTCTATAGAAAAAGACACCTTGCCAATCGCTGATATCGAACAAGGTCATATCTCAACAGCTTCTTGTATTTTGGCAAATATGTCAATGGAATTGGGAGGTCGAGCACTTCGCTACGATCCAAAAACCATGACCGTAATCGGAGATCCTGAGGCCACTGCAAAGCTCAGAAGACCTTATCGGGCGCCATACGTTCACCCGGAGCCAAGTAAAGTATGAAGTCTGAAGTTTGAAGTTTGAAAAATGGATCCCGGGCTGAAAGCTCGGGGTTTTTTTTTGAAATTCTCGCAGAATATAATGCCTTTCGCTTCGTAGGGACGGCTGGTAAAGTTTAAAAAATAAAAGTACACCCAACGTTCCAATGGAACGCTTGAATCCATTAAAATCCCAATTTTAAAAACCAGCTGTCTGCCTGAGACAAATCCTAACCGATTCTTCGGTGATTAAAATGAATTCCTGCTTTCCTGCAGATTTCGTGTTTTGGAAATTCTCCATTTTCCCTTTCTTTTGCCGCTATGATTCAGATCAGAAAAGCATTATTGAAAGAACTTCCGATTGTTCGTGAAATAGCCTACCAAACCTGGCCGGATACTTTTGCGGATATCCTGTCTCCTCCACAGATTGAGTACATGCTCAAACTGATGTACGATCTGAAGACGTTGGAGTCTCAACTTTTAGAAAAGGGTCAGGTCTTTTTGCTGGCAGAGGAAGAAGGGGAATTTCTGGGATTTGCCGCTTACGAGTTGAATTATTCCGAATGCCCAAAAGCCAAGCTGCATAAAATCTACCTTTTACCAGAAGCCCAGGGAAAAGGAGCTGGAAAAGGCTTGATTCTCGAAGTCGCCGAACGGGCAAGAAAGGCCGATCAAAAAAGCCTTCTACTCAATGTGAATAAGTTCAATCAAAAAGCCATCCATTTTTATACCAGAATTGGCTTCAACGAGATTTATAAAGAAGTCATCGACATCGGAAATGGATATGTAATGGACGATGTGGTGATGGAGTTAATCCTTTGAGTTTTTCAAGACCTCGAAGGATTGACTCAAAAAAAACTCACAAATGACTCAGAAGATCAAAGATTTTTATTCATCTGTGCTCATCTGTGCTATCTGTGAGCTTTAAAGAGAAAGTTCTTACTTCAACTCCAGCTGCTCAATTCTACTTCCACTCCCTCTGATCTCCTGATAGATTTTCTTCATTTCCTCTAACTTCTCGGGATTAGAACTTGCTAGATTTTTTTGCTGTCCCGGATCGTCTTTCAGGTTAAACAATTGGTATCCCAATA
Source organism: Algoriphagus sp. (assembly GCA_044373795.1). Lineage (GTDB taxonomy): Bacteria > Bacteroidota > Bacteroidia > Cytophagales > Cyclobacteriaceae > Algoriphagus. Next base: position 3,044 of record JBILPR010000393.1, read on the forward strand.
AATTCCCTAATTCAATATTTACATTCTTTTCTACCGCAGGGCCCGGATACGGAGGGATCATCACCCAATCTCCGGCTCTCAGGGCTGTTTTGGTGTATGCTTCCAAGACAAAAGCATCCCTGCCCTTTTTGCTTTTACCCAGGAAGGTGTCCAACAAATTTTGGCTGTCCGGAGCACTTTCTAAACTTCCTGTAAATGCCGCCAAAGAAGCCAACAAATCAATCTGAGTCACCAGCGCATCAGAAACTCCCGGCTGGATTTTTCCTTTCCAATAGGTAACAAACGGAACTCGAGTCCCAGCTTCGTAAAGGGAATATTTTCCTCCGCGAAGAGGCCCTGCCGGAGTATGATCACCGAGTTTTTCTACCGCCTCGTCATAATATCCGTCATTCAAAACAGGTCCATTATCACTGGAAAACACGATCAGGGTGTTTTCCAGCAAGCCTTGCTCTTCCAAAGTCTTGTACAATTCACCGATTACCCAATCTGCCTCCAGCATCACATCTCCTCTTGGACCCATTCCCGATTTGCCTTCAAATCTTGGATGTGGCGTACGAGGCACGTGAGGTTGCTGCATCGGAAAGAAAAGGAAAAAGGGCTCCTCAGAATTTGCTTTTCCCTGAATATAAGCTTGTGCTTTTCCCAAAAAATGATCGGCCATGTCCACATCACTCCACTTGGCACTTTGGCCACCTTTCATAAATCCGATTCTCGGGATTCCATTTACAATGCTGTTGTTATGACCATGATGCCATTTCATCCTCAGCAGTTCAGGATTTGAAATCGCAGTTGGCTCTCCCTCAAAATTTTGGTCATAACTCACCTGAATCGGATCATTTGGGTCCAGCTTAACTACTTTT
>JBILPR010000093.1:0-13185 GCA_044373795.1 Algoriphagus sp.
ACATTTTAATCTTGCCGTAGTAAGGGGGTCATACTTCCGATCTACTTCGCCCGAAAAAGTGCCCAACAAGTCAGTATCCAGATTAGTGGGGACAATAACATGTACTCCCAAAGAATGGGATAATAATGGACTAAGAACCTGTTCTTTTTGGTGCTTGGTAGCAATGACCAACTTTCGACCTTCAAACATTTCCGGCAATATTCAAATTCATTTGACCTCGAGCGCTTTTCCTTTGACTTCCTCATGAAACACCCCTTCATCATAGACCAAATGTCCATTTACCCAAGTTTTAAGCACCTGGCTGTGAAAGGTCGTTCCCTCCAAAGGTGACCAGCCACATTTGTACAAAATGTTTTCCTTGCTCACCGTCCATTCGCAGTCAAGGTCCACCAAAGCCAAATCAGCAAAGTAGCCTTCCCGGATAAATCCCCGCTGTTTGATTCGGTATAGAATGGCCGGATTGTGACACATTTTCTCCACAATTTTCTCCAAGGTGATTTTGCCCTGCCTGAAAAATTCCAGCAGGCAAGCCAAGGAATGCTGAACTAATGGCGCGCCGGACATGGATTGGAAATAGGGCTTTTGTTTTTCTTCCAGGGTATGTGGGGCATGGTCAGTGGTAATCAGATCGATCCGGTCATCGAGCAATGCAGCGAGTAGTCCGTCCTTGTCTATCTGAGTTTTGATGGCTGGGTTCCACTTGATCAGTACGCCAAGTCGCTCGTAGTCCTGATCGGTAAACCAAAGATGATGAACCGATACTTCGGTAGTGATTTTTTTATCTTTTAGGGGAATGTCGTTTCGGAAAAGTCCAGTTTCCTTCGCGGTACTCAGATGTAGAATATGAAGTCGGGCGCCATGTTTTTCTGCGATCCCGATGGCCCGCTCGGTGGCTTCATAGCAGGCTTGCTCACTGCGAATCAGCGGATGACAGGCTATTGGTACATCTTCTCCATATTTCTCCCTGTAGATTTCCTCATTTTTTTCAATGATTTCTTCCTTTTCCGAGTGGATGGCTATTAGTCCTTTGTGGTTTGCAAAGAGTTTTTCAAGCATATCCGGGCGGTCAGCCAGGATATTCCCCTTGCCGGTGAAGTAGAGCCCATCGTCCGTGATGGCAAGTAGCTTTTCAGTATCCCAATGGATGACTTCATCCAGGTTTTCGGCATTGATACCGAGTAAAAACCCATAATTGGCAAGGGATTTCTGAGCAGCGAGCTGGTACTTGTCTTCGAGTAATTCGAGGGTTAAAGTATTTGGACGGGTGTTGGGCATCTCAATAAAAGAGGTGACACCGCCCGCCACGGCTGCCCTGCTCTCGCTATTTAGATCCGCCTTATGGGTAAGTCCGGGATCCCGGAAATGAACCTGCCCGTCTATCACCCCGGGAAGGAGGTATTTACCTCTTCCATCTATGAGCATATATTCAATTTGGGGCGGGATATTTCCGATTTTGCGGATAAACTGATCTTCAATCAGTACATCTGAGACCTGTATTTTTCCTTCATTAACGAGGGAAACTTGCTGGATTAGGTAGATTTGACTCATAGATAGCTGAAAACATACTTTCGGAACAAAGAAAGGTTGTATAAGCTTCGTTCCAACAGGAGAGAGAAAATTTTTATTTTGAATTTGCTATCCGGTGAAATGAGAATCAAAAATTTGAAATTCAATCAAAAGGTAAAACCCCGTCGGTCTCTTTTTTTTGTAAGGGTTATTCTATCTACCCAAAGTTAGGTACGCCATCGAATGAACAAGGGAATTGGTCAACGCTCCCGGGGCGCAAAGTTTGAAATCCTCAACACATATCAGAGTTTTTACTCTCCCTTTCCCTATTTTACGATCTCAATCCTATGTACCTATGAACCTATCCAAATTTCTGCTTGCCCTTTTTATGATTGGGGCATTTTTCTCCTGCCAACCCAAAACCGAATCGGTGGATGAAGCCTCTCATGAAGTCAAAAAGCCCCGCACCATTGTCACCACGGATGGGGAGATCGACGATGTGGATTCCTATATCCGGATGCTTCTATATGCCAATGAATTCCGGATCGAGGGATTGATTTATAGCAGTTCGATGTGGCACTACAAGGGAGACGGAAAGGGGACGAAGTTCACCTCTGAGATGGAGATGACAAAGACGATGTACGGGGCAAAGACGGATTTGCGCTGGCCTGGTGTGGAATGGATGAATCCCCTTTTGGATGCGTACGAGGAAGTTTTTCCCAAGCTGAGTCAGCATGCGGAGGGTTTTCCTACTGCGGATTACCTGAGGTCGGTTGTCAGAGTCGGGAATATCGACTTTGAGGGAGAGATGGAAGTGGATACCGAGGGCTCGGATTTTATCAAAGCCAAGTTGCTTGATGATGAGTTGGAACCGATCTATCTGCAGGTTTGGGGCGGAACCAATACCATCGCACGTGCGCTAAAGTCCATCGAGGATCAATACAAAAGCACGCCAGAATGGGATAAGATTTACAAAAAAGTGATTGACAAGGCGATCATCTATGCTATACTCGATCAGGATGCGACGTATCGAAAATACATCGCACCCAACTGGCCAGACCTGAAGATTTACTACAATGCGAGTCAGTTTTGGTGCTTCGCTTACCCTTGGAAAAGAGCGGTGCCGGAAACACAGCATTACCTCTTTGAGGGCAAGTTTATGGGGGATGAAATCATCAACAACCATGGACCGCTGCTAAAGCAATATTACAGTTATGGAGACGGTCAATTTCAGGTTGGAGACGATGAGCATATCCATGGAGATTCTACCAAAATCAAGAATTTCCAATGGGGGAGTTTTGGAGTTTATGACTTTATCTCAGAGGGAGACTCTCCGGCTTACCTTCACCTGATGGATGTGGGCTTGGACAATCTCAACCAACCCCAGTGGGGAGGTTGGGGAGGACGATTGGTGCAATCTGCCGATCAACCAAACCGATGGGAAGACGGGAAAGAAGTATTGGATTACAATCCTTTCACTGACACGCTTGATGCTACTTATCCCCAAATCCGCTGGATTGAAGCCATTCAGGGAGATTTTGCTGCTCGTGCCGACTGGTGTGTGATGGATTTTAAAGACGCCAATCATCCGCCGGTGGTGACGGCATTAGGTTCAACCCGCCTTTCAGCCAAGCCGGGTGAAACCCTGGCTTTGGAAGTGCAAACCAGTGATCCGGACGGAGATCTGTTGGAGACCAAATTTTGGATTTACAAAGAAGTGGGAACCTATAATGGTGAAGTCCAACTTTCTGCTGAAGACAATAAAGTTCAGGTTACGCTCGATGCTTCATCTTCTGGGCAGCTTCATGTGATTGCTCAAGTCAAAGACAACGGAGTTCATCCGATGACGCGGTATGTAAGGTTTGTGGTGGAAATTGGGAGTTAAGTTGGAAGGTTGGAAAGTTATAAAGTTGAAAGATACTCTCTCCCCGGTCTGTGTCCTCACAGACTGGAATTTAAAATTTGTTATGTAGCTCCCAAATAAACTGCAAATGGGCTGTGGGGACACAGCCCACGGTTGAAATTGGGTTAAATGGATGCAATTGGAGTCAGGGCTTGGCCACTTTTTCATCTTCCTTTTTCTCTTCCACAATATGGGCGATGTCCTCTTCCAAAATCCACCCTTTGGAAACCGCATGGTGGGTGGCTTCGATCGTATCGGTGATCAACATCATTTCCACTCCCAACTTTCTAATTTCCTCCGCGATTTTCAGCACATTCTGATGACTGGCCGGATCGACGTCACGGATATAAACCATTTTGACCCTTCCGGGAAAATCCCGAATCACCTGCAAGTAAATTTCCGCATCGTGCTGACCCGAATCCCCGATCAGGATAAAAGGAATGTCGGTTATGATATCGAATATTCTTTTAATCTGCACAAGCTTATGAACTGTGTGGCTGCCGGCAAAAAAATGCTCCCGGGAAAATCCTACATCTCTCAACATCAACGGTCCCTGCGGAAAATGATGAATGCTCATTAACTCCTGCAGGAAATCATACAGATTCCACGGCGAACTCGAAACGTAGAAGAAGGGATTGTTTTCTTTGCCCACAAGTCCTTTGGACAAAGCCTGATAAAACTCAGCAACTCCCGGAAAAGGAACCCGTGTCATTGCATTTCCCAGGAAAGTGGTTTTCACCATTGCCCACATATTGGTAGCGCCCGTGGCTACAATCGTATCATCAATATCAGATATGACTCCGAATTCCACATGCTTTGAGGGAACAAACACATGACTGTAAGCCACCGAAGGTTGTTGGTTTTTGACAATTTGATCTACCAGTTCCACCCGGATTTTTTGCCAACGATTTTCACCTTTCATGGGCTGTGGCAGCTCCATTCTGATTTCAAAATACCCTTCTGAGTCAGTGACAGCCGATTTTGTAATGCCCTCAAACGATGCTTCCACCCTCGCCTCCGAGATTTTCCAGGACATGAAGCGCTTGTACATCTTCTGGAAGTTTCGCCACTTGCTGTCCTCCAACTGCGAAGTACCGATCCCTCGGTCCATCAGCACCCTTCCCAGGAAAAACAATTCTTTCCCGTTTCCAAAGCCCTGATAAGGCATGATCATCACCGTACCGATCAGACCAAGCTTTTTCCCCAGCCATAGCTTCGTCCTTGATAGTCGGTGTTTGATGGAATACAAAACGGAAAGTACTTTCTTCTTCACTTTGGACTTTGAGTTATTTCCATTTACCTACCACCTGATCGGTAACCAAGCCAAGGTCAAAAAAATGTCCTGTTTTTAGGAGAAATAAGAATCTTGGGAATACGGATTTCTGCTCACTAGATTTTAGAATCGTGGGGATTTTTGGGAGTTAGGCTATTTCTAAGGTGCTACTAAAGTGCGTTATTTAAAGGAAAGTTATTCCGATTTTTTTATTGAGGCCTTGCTCGAAAATTCTAATCAAGGTCGATAGTTGAATGTTCCCTTTACCATTTTCAAGTTTGGATATATAGCTTTTTTTAGTCCCGGATTTTTCTGCCAATTGCTCTTGGGTAAGATTTGCTCCTTTTCTAGCAGCTTTGAGCATTTCACTTACAATGAACATTTGGGCGCTTCCTTCATATTTATTTCTGCTTTCACTCCCTATTTCCCCATGTTCCAATTCAATCAGTTCATCGAACGTTTTGATTTTGCTGTAATCTTTCATGTGTTTATAATTTGATTTTTTAAGGCCATAACTTGTCCCGTGACGAAGGAAACGGGGTGGAATCTCGCACTACGAATAATCGTTCCTCCGTGTGTCGCCTGCGACATGCTCGATTTCATTCCTTTATTTTTTTAATTGAAAATACTCCTTCATTAATCTTTCTGCTTTCTCTATTTCATTTCTTGGTGTCTTTTGGGTTTTCTTTTGAAAACCGTTGAAAAGAACCACCAACCTTCCTTCGTCAAAGCAGCAGAAAATTCTGTAGATATTCGATTGATATTCCACTCTTACTTCAAACAAACCATCTGTTCCTTCGAGATGCTTTAGGAACTTCTCAGGCACCTTTTCCACTTGCTTTATCAGTTCAAAAACATATTGGATCTTACTTTTAACCTTTTCATTTTGGTTTTGATAAAATTCAATAAAGTGGTTTTCATAAAAAATTATTGTTCTAACCATAATTTCAAAGTTATCTCAAAAGATAACAATTTCCAAAAATCGCGGTTTCATTTAATGCACTCTAATGCTAATTTATTCCTTCCCGTTTCCAAAACCCTGATCATCACGGTCCGGATCAGACCAAGCTTTTTCCCAATCCATAGCTTCGTACTTGAAAGTCTATGTTTGATGAAATACAATACGGAAAGTACGGTAAGTATTCAGCGCCTTCCCAAAACTGGGACCGCCAAAGGCCACTTTTTTACCTGTTCACAACCAATTCTAATTCCTGATTTTGACCGGGATTTCAAATCTATGTCCCGACCACAAAATAGCCCTTCCAAAAAGAGTCTGGAAGGGCTGAGAAACTGAGGAAAATCAAACCTTTTGAAAGTAACGCGAAGTTAAGCTCCTACTTTTTGGAGGGAATAGCCCTGTTAAAAACCCCTAAAATCACGACTCAATCTCTATAAGAACCTCTCCGGTTCCTCCGAAGAAATTGGGGCAGGCAGTGCGAAATCGGTTTCATTGTTCGTGCTACGCACGCAACGAAAACCTAGTTGTTGTGCGTAGTTTTCATTTTCTATATTCCAATATTTCAGCTTCTATTTCGCTATATATTTTATTTGTTTTAATACCGTATGATTTTAAACTTTCTATAGTACTGGCAACCGAAGTTACTTCAACTATAAAATCGTATGTGCTTTTGTCATTTTTATCGTATTGGAAAACTATTTTGTGAATCTTGGATAATTCTAAAACCAAACCATTTAAGTCAGTATTAGTAAATATGATTTTCTCTCCAGCACTTGATTTAGAAGAAAAACTTTTATCTATAGCTGGTTCAAGAAGGGATGAATCGAAAATTTCAATTTCAAGTACTTCAATTTTATTTTTAGTATTTCGCTTGATAAGATTAAGATAATTTAGCATCTCGTCTTCTAGTTTTTGTAGGGATATTGATTTGTCAACATTTTTATATGTAAGGTCATATTTTGAATTTGCGATTCTTTCTGGAATGAAAATATGAATATTATTAAATATTTGGGTATATATTTCCCCAAGTGTTTTGCCTTTTATTTCAAAAATTGTGTTTCCAAATGATGTTACCGAACTTTCACTTGATTCCGTTTCTGAAAATTGGAAATGATATTTAATTGAGTTATCTGTCAGCAAAACATCTAATTTAAGAATTCCTTCTTTACTAGATGTGTCGGTTTGTGAAATCTTTGAGTCACTATCGACTAAAAATGAATTCATTAATTCTTCAGTTAATTCATTTGGTTGTCCTGTCCACTTAATGATACCATTTTTGTCAATCAAAACAGTTAGTGGATAGGCGACCAAACCATTCTTGCCATCACCAAATGCTATTTGGGTCTTTTTTTTGATGTCGCTGGCAACAATTGATTGGAAGTCAACTCTTTTTAAAGTCCTTTCCACCTTGTCTACTGCTTCATCAGTAAGAGATAGATAAATTAAGTCATCGCGTTTAAATTTATTTTGAATTTCATTCATATGTGGAACAGCGGCTATACAAGGTCCACACCAAGTAGCCCAAAATTCTAGTACAATATTCTTGTTATTTATATTTTTGTTTTCAGGCACGTTTTTAATCCAATGAGTAATAGTTATTTCAGGTGCTTTTTCCCCAACCTTAATGTTAGTTTGAGCATTAGAATTTATAATAATCAGAAATGGTAAAATTATCAAGAGATTTTTCATGTAAGTATTTAAATTTTAATTTTATAGTTTTTTTTTTCAAAATCACACACACTCCCTTTTTTGCTAAATTCGGACATATAGGAGCACTTTTAGTTCTTTTTATCTTTTTCGGAAAAATGAGATTGGCCCGCCCCCCATTTAAAAGTTTTGGAATATACATCTAGTCAATTATTTAAGTAAAAATTAGTTTATAAAATGACTGATGTTTTCACTTTTTTCTATGAATAGAGTTTCCCTTTTGATTTCCCTTTTATCTTTCTCATTCCCTCAACTACCGGCAAACTCAGTTTCAATCACATAAAAAGTAATTTCCATTTTGATAATTATGGGCCTTCCAGGATACTCAAATGGTTTAGGTTTGTTATTGCTTAAACCATTAAATATCGAAAAAACTAATAACTCAATAACCGCTACTCTTTAAACTCAAGTATATCCCCCGGCTGGCAATCCAAAGCTTTGCAGATGGATTCCAAGGTGCTGAATCGCATGGCTTTTGCTTTTCCGGTTTTCAGAATGGATAGATTGGAAAGGGTAATATCTACTTTTTCGGAAAGTTCATTTAATGACATTTTCCGCTTGGCCATCATGACGTCGAGATTTACAATGATCGGCATGATTTAGATGGTTAGGGATTGTTCCTCTTTTAGTTTTATACCTTCAGAAAAGGCCTGTATGATTAAAAGCAAAAAAAGTGAAGCGATGACGTAAGCCCAGTTGAAGTCCAATGCGGAATTTATATTGATTGGGAATTCGCTAAAGCTATTGTTTAATCTTTTGAATACTAGCCATTGAGATGCATAGTCGATTAAACTGAATCCGATTGCGAGATAAGCTATAATTCTGATATATGAGACGTTAGCTTTAACAAAAAATAATCCTTTATCGCAGTTTTGAAGAAATCTGATCGTTATCAAAAACACTGATAGTAAAGCAATTGCAGCCAAAGAGAAGTAAAATTTCCAAATCATGATTGCCGCTTTGATATTTGAATAGGAAATTGGAATGTACAAGTAACTTTCTGTGCCAGGCATTGAGTAAAGATTTTCATGTAGTGGTTCGGGATAATCTACATCCTTCTCCACTGCCTGAGCTTGTTCAGGATTTCTAAGAAATTTCTTTTGAATTTTTAAAAAATAGCTGTCTACCAATAATTCACCTTCTTTGATTCGAAAATAGTATTCTACATTTAGGTTCATAGGTAGTTCAAATTTTGAGGTAGTACTTTTAGAAACTACACCTTCAAGACTGCCTTTTTCCCTTTCTTGAGTATTAAATCCCTCCGGTAAAAAAATAGATCCTATTATCCCAAAGGCGATGATTGTTATTCCAAAACTGATGTATGTGATCCACAGCAAGATTTTAGTTACTTTCATGTGATTATAATTTGTTTTTTAAAGGCTATATGGAATCTCGCATTTTGTAATAATCGTCCAAGTGTGTGACGTTTTGGTTATACTCGATTTCATAGTAATTCATTCTGTTAGTTTTTAATTGAATTGTTTTATACGGTCAGGTCATTTTCAGCCTGAATTTCAAGTCCCTTTTTGAAAATCTGAGCAATCACAAACACCACCGCAGCCATCATCAAAAAAGCGGAATAGTCATTCCAATATTCATAGGCGTTTTCGACCGGATAGCCATCTTTTGCCAGTTCCTGATTGAATCGGTGAGCTATCGCTCCTAGCATACCTACAGAAAATATGTAGTAGGTAATTTTTGAAATCAAATCGGAAATCTCCTTGCTGAAGGGCTTGTGTAAGTTTAGATGTGGAAAAAGTTGGGTGATCTTATAGAAGGTGTAGGCCTTCAATCCACACAACGCAATCGTCAAGCTGAACAGAAACCCAAAATAAATTTCATTCTGAGCGAAAAGGTCCGATAGGTCCAAAATCAAGTACAGGTTTTCGATAGGAAAGACATCGAATTGGACGAATGCAAAATTGAAGATCAACGTGCCTGTCTTGATGCAGAGGCCGATGAAGATGATCCATGAGATCACATGGAGGAATTTGATGACGAGATCGGTTTTAGGAGACATAGCCTTTGGTATTTGAATTTGATGTCTCAAACCTCGGTAAATATTTATTGAAAAACAATAAATATTTGTTGAAAAATATTTTTTGCATTTTTTAATCTTAGGAATCCGGCTAAAGATTATGTGGGAAATACCATGTCTTATATTACAAATGAATAAAGTCGTTTATTAGTAATGAATAATGTCTTACATTTGTATTGAAAAATAGTAGCCCCTAATGCTCAGACAGGAAGAAATCTCAGAAGTTATAGATTCTCAACAGGAGTACTTCTTGGCAAAAGATCCTGGGCTTGTTCGGGAAAAGTTATCAGAAGTCCCGGTTTTGGCGAATTATGCCACCATCATCACAGGGTTGAGACGATGTGGAAAGAGCACGCTATTACTTCAGTTGATGAAGCAGCGATTTCAAAAAGCGGTTTACCTAAATTTTGAAGATATTCGACTCATTGGATTTGAGCCCGGTGATTTTTCACGACTTTATGCGGAGTTAAAGCATAGAGCTCTCCAAGTAGTCTTTTTTGGCGAAATCCAGTTGGTTGAAAAGTGGGAAATATTTGTCAATCAACTTTTAAGGGAAGGCTTTTTTGTTTTCGTGACCGGATCGAATGCTACCTTGCTCAGCAAAGAATTTGGGACTCACCTGACGGGAAGACAGTTGTCCATGGAGTTGTTTCCTTTTTCCTATCAGGAATTTGTCTCCTTTACATCTACTGACTTGTCAGCCGAATCTCTTGGACAGTATTTGAAATTTGGAGGTATACCGGAGTTTGTAAAAAGCAGAAATGAGTTAATCATCACCAGTCTCCTCGATGATATTTTGGTGAAAGACATCGCCGTTCGTCATGGGATTAGAGATGTGGCTTCCTTAAAACAGCTTTCGCTTTATTTACTGAGCAATTTGGGAGTGCCAACTTCTGCCAATCGGCTCATCGGCATGTTTGGAATCAAATCAGCAGCCACGATTTTGGATTTTTTCTCCTTTTTTCAGGATGCCTATTTGATGGATTTTGTGCCTCAGTTTAGCTATTCGCTCAAAGCTCAAAATCGTAATCCTAAAAAAGTTTATGCCATGGACCTGGGAATTGTCACAGCCATTTCGCCTTCCTTTTCTGAAAATCTTGGCAGAAAGCTAGAAAACCTGATTTACCTTCATCTGCGACGCCACTACACTTCCATCCATTATTTTAATACCAAGGGAGAATGTGATTTTGTGGTATCACAAAAGGGTAAAGTGACCCATGCCATTCAGGTGTGTTACCATATTTCGGATGAAAATTTTGCCAGGGAATATGAAGGTCTGATCCATGCTATGGATTTTTTCAATCTTGATTATGGAGTAATTGTGACTGAAAATCAGCGAGATCGATTTGAAGAAAAAGGGAAAGTGATCGAATTGGTTTCTGCTTTTGAATACCTAAGTAAGCCTATTTGAGTCGATTGGTTCGTTTCAAATTCCGCTATTCCAATAAATCAAATCAATCAACCCTCAGCCACTCCCAACGCTCCGACCAATCCATCAGGATGTCATTTCGCCATTTCAGGATGGTTTTTCCGCCTTGAAGTTTGCCGTCGTAGAGATTTTTATCGGAGGAGTCACTGTACCAGTTCGGACCCAAGAGGTAATCGGTTTCGTTGGGTGTTCCTGGCCAAAGATTACTGACAACCAGTTTCCCATTTCCTTTTGGAAATTCCGGAATCTCGGAAGTAAAATTGTAGCTCAAAATTTCCGCTTGCTTGGGAGAATACCTGATGGAGTAATTACCATTACCGAGGTAGTATCCTGGCCAAATTTGTTTCGATTTTCCGTAAGGAACTTCCATCCAAAAGACCACGGAGTCGGAGGGAACATTGATTTTTGGACCTTCCAGTTGGAACTCAATCACCGCGCAAAAAGCTACGGTGTCGGCGGTGGTAGTCATTCGATCATACACCACCCGGGCACTGCGGGAGATTTTCTCAAAACTCCCGCCCCAACTTTCCCGATGGGGATTATTTGGATCTCCATCCATCAGGTAAAGCAGGGAAGGCGTATCGCCCATTTTGATTTCACCCGCATAGTAGCTTTTGAAATCCTTCCCCAAATGCCCGGCTCCCTGAATGTGTTTTTCATAGTAGTCCGTCGTCTTGATCACATCGGGCTGTTGATTGTTGGAGAAAAAGCCGTAATAGCTCGAGTTAACTTCGATCATCCAAAGATTTGGGAAATGGGCTGCGATATAGGCATAGCTGTTGGCGCTCCATTTTTTGTTGGGACCGCCGATCCAGTAGACGCGGATGTTTACCTGGATTTCCGGGACATCGTGAAGTGCTTGTGCCACATCCTCCAATCCACCCCAGACTAATACCCAAAGTGGTCGGGAATCCTCTTTTTTTGCGCAGCGAATAATCCAGTCCGATCCTTCAGTTGAGCTGGTGACTCCGCTGTAGGGTGCATTTCCCCGGCGGCCTTGTTTGGTGATGGATCGGAGAAAATCAGGTTTAGGAAACTCGGAACTATGTTTTTCTAGTTTGGGAAGGTCTTTTTCATACAAATCAATCATCCGAAAAATCTCCGACGTGCTTCCGGTACCATAGGAAGGAGAGGAGACCAGCCCTTCGATGTCAAATTGCTCACTGTACATCAGCAAATGAGCCATGCTTTGGTTGTCGTCCGGATCGGTCCCTCCGATGTCAGTGCTGATAAGGACTCTGGGTTTGACTGGGACGGGCTGCTGGGCAAAAATGCTGAAGGGTAAAATGAAAAAGGAAAGGCAGGTCAGTTTTCGAAACATTGGATTGGACTCAGTGGGTAATTGAAGATCTGAACTTTCAGCCGGAGTTGTGTCCTTTTAAGGATAAGTTGAATAGGCTTTATTAGCAAAAAACTATGGGGTGAGGATTAAGAAATATCTTGGTACTTCAGCAGAATTTGATAATTATTTGCAATCATAAATTCACAAAAGACGATTGATTAACCAGAATTGAGTCAAAACCAGGGATTTGAGAAATGGCTTATGAATTGTCGGCTTAAATTATCAATTACCATCTTTGTTTCCCAGATTATAAAACACCACCAATCCATCTTTTCCGGCAACGACGATATCTTTCCAGCCTGAGCCGTCGAGGTCCGCAACGGAGAAATAGATTCCTGTTCCTTTTCCTTCACCCAATGGGCCGTAACTAATTACATTTTTGGTGAAAGAAGAGCCATTCCACTTGAAGTAATAGAGTCCGGCGTAATCTTTTCCTCCCGGATCTTTTCCGTTGTGTGCACGATATCTCTTACCTGTTACCAATTCATTTTCTCCATCATTATCAATGTCAACCCACTCCATCGTGTGGAACTGGGATTGGTAAAGATCGATTGGATGCTTGGTAAAACTGATTTGATTTCCACTCTTGACTTGCTTCATCCAGTATAGACCGAAGTCATGTCCCTGACCTACAATCAGATCATTTAACCCGTCTTTATCCACGTCGACTATCAAAATCGGAATGCTCGCGTCACCAAGTTTGAAGTCCGGGTGGAGGATCCATTTCCCGGTTTTCAGATCTGCAGGAGCTTCAAGCCAGCCATCGGACATGATGATATCACCTCTTCCGTCCTGATTGATATCGCCAAATCCCAGGCCGTGACCCTGAGTTTCCCAGACAGGATATTTTTCAAAAGTTCCGTCCGCTGTCCATTTGTAAAATGCCAAGGGCTTTCGGGGAGTATTGGGAATTATTTCCAAAATCCCGTCTCCATCAAGATCCCAGCCTCTTGCTGTTTCCACATTTCCGGTTTCGGCGATCAGGTGTGTCGCCCACTCTTTATTATTTCCCGGGTTTTCTTTCCAGAT
>JBILPR010000394.1:0-3885 GCA_044373795.1 Algoriphagus sp.
TACGGAAAACAGTAGTCTTCCGAAATTTAGCTCTGACTGATAATATAGCTCCTCACATTGGCGAGGCAAACTCAGTCAAAGATCCGATATATTGACACATCACTATAGGAATTATCAACTCTTGTTTAATGAAAATATTACTCTTCCTTTTCCTATTCACAGTTGCATCTACATCAGTAAAATCGCAGGTATTGATTTCTCTTGTTTTCGGAGATAAGTTGAATTCAGACAAAATCGAATTTGGTTTAGATGGAGGATTAAACATGGCAAACCTCAGCGGAATTGATCAATCAAGTTTTGCCAATAACTTTAATCTTGGCTTTTACTTCGACTTCAAATTGAAAAACCCATCCTGGATGATACACACCGGTGTGATTGTCAAATCAACAATGGGTGCGGATGGAATTGCAGTTTATTCCCTGAATGATGAGAATTTGGATAGTTCCTTCGTCGGAGGTTCAGTAGAAAGAAGACTCGGTTATTTCAATGTCCCAATCCTGATGAAGTACAAATTCAGTGAGAAATTTTTTGGAGAAGCCGGGCCGATGCTAGGTTTAATGGCTAAATCAAAAGATGTTTTTTCAAAAGAAATCAGCGATAAAGAAGATTTGAGTTATGAAAGAAAAATCAGAGACCTCTATCACCCTTTGGACGCCGGCCTTATGTTTGGCGTGGGCTATCGATTGATGGGTGGAAATGGAATGAATCTCGGAATCAGATATTATGAAGGACTTGTTGATGTTGAAATCGATGATAATGCCGCAGATGCAAGAAACCGCTCACTATTTTTTACAGTAGGTATTCCAATCGGAAAAGGTAAAAAAGAGCTGAATTAATCTGCTTAAATCTTATCTACAAGCAGTATTTCAAGATTGGGTGACCAATCAGAATTCAAAACAAAACAGGGCAAATTTCTTTGCCCTGTTTTGTTTTGAAGGTCTCCTAACTCTAGGTCTTATATTTAGTAAACAAGGATTAAAATTTCTATTAAAACCAGTTAAACTTATATTAATCTGAAAATCAAATTTTCCACTGTGGTTGTTATCAAATAATTACAGAAGATTATCCGATACTATTCCAAGAGACAACCATCTCATCGCAAAAATGGAGGGGAATCATTCATAGATTCTTAATACCATAACCACTAAAAAGGTCGCTAGAAACAAAATCAAAAACGACAATAAGGAAGCAACTGAAAATCTATATCCCTCATATTGTTTTTTGAGAAATGACATACTCTTTTCATGCTGAATGGTAGCAAGAAGCAATATCACGAACGCTGTTAAAATCAAAAATAATCCCAATTCAGGACCTGAGACAAGTTTCAACAAGGGAGCTTTACCTGATTCTATTCTATTGTGGAAATATTCGTAAGCACCAACACCAATTGTAATCAAGGTCAGGCTGGCACGTATCCATGCAATTTGAAGCCGTTCGAAAGCCGTTCTTGTTCGCTCAAACTGAATATGATTTTTGACTTCCTTCTTCTCCTTTTTTTTCAACTGCTTCAGTTCTTCTTCGTGCTGGAGAACAATCGCAGATTCTGCTAATTCCATGTTTTCATTGAGCTATTTGAATTATTTACTTTTTCAGAAATTTTGCATGCAGCTGGAAGTAACCTGTCTGCCGCAGCAGATCTTCACTTCTAGCTATTGACCATCGGTAAACCACGTGAGTGGAGACACTCACCTTGGCGGTCCAGATTTAAGTATTATTCAATCGGTGGCAAAAACTCGTAGCCAAGTTGCCTCAGTACATCAGCCTCATTGTAAAACGTGTGGCTATGAATAATTTTTCCATCTTTAATTTTATAGGTCGCATTCACCCAAGCATTTACAGGACCTCTTCCGTCTTTGTATTTGAGGGTAACCAAGGCCCAACTTGAAACCCAGTCGCCTGCCTCTGCCTCTTCGCCTTCTCCAATGGTCACAGCAATATTTTGAAAACGGGTGTATTTGATGGACTCATACAAGTTCTCAGCGTTGTATTTCCAGTTGTTGATCGCGTCTCTTTTATTGGTAGAGTCACCGACTGATGGGCCGTAACCCTTGTAATCTTCCGCAAGGACTGAATCCATCGTGGTAGGATTGTTGGTTTCCACTGCCTCCAGATATTTTTTGACCAAGGCAAGGTTTTCTGTTTTTCTGGCTTCGTCGGCAGGGGTGCAAGAAAATAAGGTGCCTCCTGCTAATAATAGTATTAAGAAGTATTTCATAAGTTCAGAGTTTTAGGATTGATTGTCTTAAAAATTTCATTTCTGAGTCAAGTCTGCTTAAATCAGGGTGAATAATGGAAATCAGTTATTTGATGGTATAGCCTTTTCCTTCCAAGCAAGCTGAAAAAGCTTTTGTGAAGCTATTTTTCATATCTGCTTCGGCCTGCTTTACTGCTGCTTGAGACTGTTGGTTGCCTTGTGCTTGCATTTGCTTACCGGCACGTCTTCCTGCAAGGCCACCGGCCACGGCACCTATTGCAGCTCCTTTTCCGGTATCCCCTGCTATTGCTCCAATCGCCGCTCCTGCTGCTGCTCCCTTAGCAGCTCCTACTACTGCTCCTCCGGTCGGACCTGTCTGTTGAGGTGCTGCTTCAACTTTTGGTAAGTTAAGTGGATCAATTCCGGATTGCTCCATTGCCCACATGTAGCATTCATATTCATCAGCTTTTTGCTGACCATGTGACTGCCCTTTTGACGGATATGCATATAGCTTCAACCCGGTAGACATTTGGTTATAAGTCATTTTAGTAGTGTCAGGAACAGTGGGAACTTGCTGACCCAATACCCTCTCAGACAAAGCTAACAGCATAATCAGTAATGCAATTTTGCCAACTGATCTAAATAAATTGATTCGATTCATTTGTCTTTTTATTTAAAATATTTATAACTGAATTGAAAAAAAGAATCCTAAATAAGAATAACAAAATTACTTTGAATCAAAAGAATTTATTAATCCTGATCTTCTTATTTTAAGGATTTTGTACCGAGTTTAGTAGGGCATCTATTTTTAAGTAGAATTCATAGTTAGTGTTGAATTAAGAAAAACAATTAAACTTGTCTTACAAGTTATAAAGTATTCATTTTTTTAGATAAAAAATCCTGATGAAAATCAGTTTTTGAAAATATTTATTGATGATTTTTCTATTTGCTATTATCAATTCAAACTAGCCTAATTTCAAAAACAAATAGACGGTTTCGTTCAACTTCCTTCAAGGCCTATTTGACATTCTGCTCTATTCCTTGATATATTCCGAAATGAGAATCTTCAAACCCCTTATTTCCGGCCTTTTGATTGGAATTAGCCTTTTTTCCTGCAATTCTCAGGAGGCTGCCGTTTCGATTGAATTGGAAGAATTAACTGTCGCTCAGATCCACGATGCTTACACAAATGGC
Organism: Algoriphagus sp.; assembly: GCA_044373795.1. Lineage (GTDB taxonomy): Bacteria > Bacteroidota > Bacteroidia > Cytophagales > Cyclobacteriaceae > Algoriphagus. Next base: position 3,389 of record JBILPR010000394.1, read on the forward strand.
GAATACAACAGCGAGCAATTGGTCCAGGCTTATCTGGACAGGATTGACTTACTGAACGACACCATCAATGCGCTGACCGCAATCAATCGGGAGGCATTGGCAACCGCAAAACAACTTGATGAAGAATTTGCAAAAACCGGAAAACTCCGTCCACTTCATGGTATCCCCATTATTGTAAAAGATAACATCAACACGAAAGGCCTTCCCACGACTGCCGGAGCTTTAGCTTTGGCGGATTTTATCCCCGAGGAGGATGCCTTTATCATCCAAAAATTAATCGGAGCCGGGGCGATTATTATCGCCAAATCCAACATGGCGGAGTGGGCTTTCAGCCCCATGCATTCCGAGAGTTCGACCGCTGGCACCACCCGCAATCCGTATAATCTTGACTTCGTTCCGGCGGGTTCAAGTGGCGGAACAGGCGCCGCGATTGCGGCAAATCTTGGCACAATTGGTTTGGGAACCGACACCGGCAATTCCATACGCGGACCGTCTTC
>JBILPR010000395.1:0-3882 GCA_044373795.1 Algoriphagus sp.
CGTTTCCGCAACAAAAACGCCTTCTTCTTCAGCTTTGTGAGCTAGCATTGCGCCTTTCACCACATCCCCGATCGCGTAGATATGCGGAACGGAAGTTTGGAGATGCTCATCTACTTCTACCATTCCTCTTTCTGTAATTTTAACTCCGGCCGCTTCGGCATTTAATCCGGCAGTATATGCCTTTCTACCTATTGAAACTAAGACATAATCGCCTTTTAATTCAACGATTTCACCATTTCCATTTTCAGCTTTTACAAGTACTTCGCTGCCTAGATTTTCAACAGCCACGACTTTGTGTTTCAAGTAGAATTCAAAGCCAATTTTCTTGAGAGATTTTTGTAATTCTTTTCCCATCGTCCGGTCCATCGTTGGTATCAAAGAATCCATGAACTCAACCACGGAGACCTTAGCTCCCATCCTGCCATAGACAGAACCGAGTTCCATTCCGATCACACCACCACCAATTACGATCAGGTGTTTTGGGATTTCCTTCATATTCAAAGCCTCAGTAGAGGTGATGATTCTGTCTTTATCAAGCTTGATAAAAGGAAGAGAAGCCGGCTTGGAACCTGTAGCAATGATGATGTTTTTACCTTGAATGACAGAAGAAGAGCCATCGTCTTTGGTCACTTTCACAGTGTGAGCATCTACAAATGAGCCCAAACCCTGATGAACATCAATTTTGTTTTTCTTCATCAAATACTGAATCCCTTCCACGTTTTGCTTCACAACATCATTTTTGCGGGCGATCATCTGAGGAAGGTCCACTTTCAGGTTATCCAGCTTGATGCCGTGGGTTTCGAATGTATGAGCAGCATTGTGAAAATGCTCTGATGAATCTAAAAGTGCTTTGGAAGGAATACAGCCCACGTTCAGGCAAGTCCCTCCCAAAGTTGGGTATTTCTCGATAATGGCAGTTTTCATTCCGAGTTGCGCAGATCTGATCGCTGCTACATATCCACCCGGACCCGAACCAATAACTATGACGTCGTACATCGCTTTAAAGATTTTAGATTTAAGACACAAGTATCAAGACTTGTCTCAAATTAAGATAAATAGGGATGAAATGACTCAGCCCCTCGTATTTCGTACTTCGTAACTCGTATTTGAATTAAACTCCAAACAACAATCTTGTCGGATCTTCCAGCAATTGCTTCACTCTCACAAGGAAGCTAACTGACTCACGTCCATCGATGATTCGGTGATCGTAAGAAAGTGCCAGGTACATCATAGGAAGGATTTTCACTTCGCCATTGACGGCCATCGGTCTTTCGACAATGTTATGCATTCCCAGAATCGCGGATTGCGGAGCATTGATGATCGGAGTTGACATCATGGATCCAAATATCCCGCCATTTGTAAGGGTAAAAGTTCCGCCAGTCATTTCTTCGATCGACAATTTATTGTCTCTTGCTTTGACGGCAAGTCTTACAATCTCTTTTTCAATCTGATCAAATGACATCGCTTCGGCATTTCTCACAACAGGAACAACCAATCCTTTCGGCGCAGATACCGCAATTGAGATATCGCAGTAATCATTAAATATGATCTCGTTTCCGTCAATTTTTGCATTTACAGAAGGCCATTCCTGAAGAGCTACGCAAACTGCCTTGGTGAAGAAAGACATAAAGCCCAATCCTACTCCATGCTTTTCTTTAAACTGATCTTTGAACTTGGATCTCATGTCCATGATAGGCTTCATGTTTACCTCATTGAAGGTGGTCAACATTGCTGTTTCATTTTTCACCGCAACTAATCTACGGGAAACGGTCTTTCTCAAGGAAGACATTTTCTCTCTCCGCTCGTTTCTTGCCCCGGCCACTAGTGCTTTTGCTGGTTCGGCAGCTTTTGTCACAGGCGCAGGAATTGGTGCTGCAATAGGCTTTTGAGCACTCATTGCATCTTCCTTGGTGATTCTCCCATCTTTTCCGGTGCCGGAAACTGCAGTCGGAGACATCCCTTTTTCTGCCAAAATTTTTGAAGCGGCTGGCGAAGCGTGACCGGAAGCGTAAGTTTCATTCCCAGAAGTTGTGGCAGCTGCAGGAGCCTCGGCTTGCGGGGAAGGAGCTGAAGAGGAAGCTGCCTGAGCAGCGTCAGAAACTTCAATTTTACAAATCAAACCTCCTATTTCGAGTGTGTCACCTTCTTTAGCAACATGGCGCAAAATACCAGTAGCTTCAGCAGGCAATTCAAAAGTTGCTTTATCAGAATCTACTTCCGCTATGATCTCATCAAGCTTCACAAAATCACCGTCCTTCTTCAACCAATTGGCTAAAGTGACTTCGGTGATCGATTCACCGACAGTCGGTACAATCATCGTTTTTACCTCACCGGTTTTTCCAGAGGCTGCGGAGACTGCAGGAGCAGAAGTTGGGGTTGTTATTGACATAGGAACTGGAGTTGATGAAGATGATTCAGAAACTGAAATTGAAGACTCCTCGATCACGCAGATTACTGCGCCTATTTCAAGTGTATCGCCTTCCTGAGCTTTGATTCTAAGCGTTCCGGCGGATTCCGCAGGAAGTTCAAAAGTGGCTTTATCAGACTCAAGTTCACATAGAACTTCATCCATTTGAACCTGATCTCCATCCTTTTTGAACCATTGTCCAACGGTCACTTCGGTGATCGACTCACCCACTGCAGGCACTTTAATTTCTTTGCTCATAGGTTGTTATTTTTCTTTTCCCTTCGGAAAAGCAGAAACAAAATGAAATAATATTTTAAACGTTCCCAATTTCTTAAGAACAAGAATAATTAGATGTTACAGTTTTAAAGCTTTGGAAACTATTCCTTTTTGCTCTTCTACGTGAACTTTGTTGTAACCTGTAGCAGGAGATGCACTTGGCTTTCGAGCGATCAGATCCATCGGGATTTCTTTGTAAAGAAGTCTCAGCAGGTAATTCCAATAACCCATGTTTTCAGGCTCTTCCTGTACCCAAACCAGTTCCGCTTTTGGATAATTTGCTAAAACCTCCAGCATTTGCTTTTTCGGAAGCGGATGAAGCTGTTCCAGACGAACGATTGCTACATTTTTCACCTTCTCTTTCTCGCGAGCCTCGTCAAGATCATAATAGATTTTACCCGAGCAAAGAACTACTCTTTCCACGTTTTTAGGATCAACAGTGGTGTCAGGAAGTACTTCTCTGAATCTTCCGCTGGTGAATTCCCTCAATGGGGAAACGACTTTTGGATGTCTCAGAAGCGATTTAGGAGACATGACCACACACGGCTTTCTAAACTCCCATGTTTGCTGTCTTCTCAGCAAATGGAAGAAGTTGGAAGGCTCGGTGATATTGGCAATAATCATGTTGTATTCAGCAGCGAGCTGGAGGAAACGCTCAGGACGAGCATTTGAGTGCTCTGGTCCCTGACCTTCATATCCATGAGGAAGTAACATCACAAGACCGTTCATTCTCTGCCACTTGGATTCACCTGAAGAAATAAACTGGTCAATCATCGTCTGGGCTCCATTGGCAAAATCTCCAAATTGAGCTTCCCAAATCGTGAGGGAGTTGGGATTTGCCATTCCATAGCCGTACTCAAAACCAAGAACGGCATATTCAGAAAGAAGCGAATTATAGATTTCAAAGTGACCCTTGCCACCCTTCATTTCTTTCAAAGAGTTGTAAGGCTGATTTGTGTTTGCATCATGGATGACTGCATGACGGTGGGAGAATGTACCTCTTTGCACATCCTGACCGGTAAGTCTGACAGTCTTTCCGTCGAGCACCAATGATCCGTAAGCCAGTAATTCTGCACAAGCCCAGTTGAGTTCTTTGGTTTGGAAGAACATATCCTTCCGTTGCTTCATCTGGGCTTCAATCTGTTTGATTGGTTTAAACCCTTTGGGAATAAATGTCAGAGCATCCGCTACTTTTTCAA
>JBILPR010000094.1:0-13088 GCA_044373795.1 Algoriphagus sp.
CTTCCCATCCCGAACAGAGAAGTTAAGCCCTGCAGCACCGATGGTACTGGGGTTACACCCGGGAGAGTAGGTCGCCGCCACATTATTCAAACCCAGCTATTATCTAGCTGGGTTTTTTTTATGGACAAAAACAAAATCGAGGATCTCAGAAATTAAAATCAGGACCAAAGTGTAATTCGGATCTGTGTTTTTCTCTATTCTAATTATCACAAAGATTTAGGCGGCCTAGCGCAGGGGACCCACCTCTTCCCATCCCGAACAGAGAAGTTAAGCCTTGCAGCACCGATGGTACTGGGGTTACACCCGGGAGAGTAGGTCGGCGCCACATTATTCAGACCCAGCTAATATCTAGCTGGGTTTTTTGCGTTTATAGCAATTTAATTTCGTCAATAGATAATCCCAAATTGTCCTAAATGATGAGCAAAGTGTTTTTCATGAAATCTTTGCCATTCCTTGTGAATCAGGTTTCCGAATCGGGGATGTACAGTTTTTGCTTCAGGGTTATTCTCAAAATATGAGTTAAACTCTATAACGCTGGCAACCAGCTTTTCTTTAGCCATTTCCAAATCCATCATTTTTAGCTCTGGTAATTCGCCTTTGGATCCAGGAGCTTTGATTCCTCTTGGAAAATCTAACGTAGTATTTAGCAATAAGTCTTTTTGATCAAGTTGTTTTTCATTCGGTTCAAAATCCGGAAGCTTAATTCTTCCCGAAGATAATTTCATTGTGATAGTTAAGTGTTCAACCATGTGCTGTGGTTTCATTATTCCAAAAAGGGCTTGAGATTCTTCAGTAAGTCCCTTTATTCGGTTTTTGACTTTTTCACTATCCATATTTTTATTTATTTTTAGTTATAAAAAAAGCGTTTGAAACTTTCAAACGCCTTTGCCATTTAACGAACTCTAAAATTTTAGCTCCCACACATATCGCATCCTTCGGGATTATCGAGTGAGCAAGCTATTGCATCTTGTTTTTCAGCTTTGGCCAATTCTTCAGGACTCACCTTTTCGACTTTTGGTTCGAAAGATGATTTGTCTAAAGTGAATTTGATAGCACTGGTAGCTGCTTGAGATCTGAGGTAGTACATACCTGTTTTCAATCCTTTTTTCCAAGCATAGAAATGCATTGAGGTAAGCTTTCCGAAGTTGGGATCTTGCATGAAGATATTCATACTCTGAGATTGGCAGATGTAAGATCCGCGATCAGCAGCCATGTCAATGATTACCTTTTGTGAAATCTCCCAGACAGTTTTATAGAGATCTTTGATGTGCTGAGGTATTCCTGGTATACTTTGAACAGAGCCATTGGTTGAAATAAGTCGGTTTCTCATGGAGTCATTCCACAGTCCCAGTTCAATCAGATCCTTCATCAAATGCTTATTGACAATGATGAACTCGCCAGAAAGCGTTCTTCGGGTATAAATATTGGAAGTGTAAGGCTCAAAGCATTCGTTGTTTCCAAGGATTTGAGATGTTGATGCTGTAGGCATTGGAGCCACAAGCAAAGAATTCCTCAATCCGAACTTTCTAACTTTCTCTTTCAGCGAAGTCCAATCGTATCTGTTTGACTTAGGAGTTACGTTCCACATGTCAAATTGGAAGATTCCCTGTGAAGCCGGGCATCCCTCATAAGTTTCGTAGGTCCCCTGAGTCTTGGCTAGTTCCATGGATGTCTCCATAGCGGCGTAGTATATTGTCTCAAAGATATCCTCATTCAAACCTTTTGCCTCTGGAGAATCAAAAGGCATTCGTAGCAAGATGAAAGCATCAGCCAAACCTTGTACTCCCAAACCTATTGGGCGGTGCCGGAAGTTTGATTTCCGTGCTTCTTCTACCGGATAATAATTTACATCAATAACCTTGTTTAGATTTTTGGTGGCAACTTTGGTTATATCGTATAGCTTTTTGTGATCAAAAAATGCTTTTCCATCTGGACCTGTTGTTATGAATTTTGGCAACGCAAGTGATGCCAGATTACATACTGCAACTTCATCTGGTGCCGTGTATTCGATGATCTCTGTACACAGGTTGGACGACTTGATAGTTCCGAGGTTTTTCTGGTTAGACTTTCCATTTGCCGCATCCTTGTAAAGCATGTACGGAGTTCCCGTCTCAATCTGTGATTCCAAGATTTCGAACCAAAGTTCTTGAGCTTTGATTGTCTCACGAGCTCTTCCTTCTTTCTCGTATTTCTCATATAATCTTTCGAATTCCTCGCTGTGGCAATCAGAAAGCCCAGGAGCCTCGTTTGGACAGAAAAGTGACCAATCTTCATTTTGCTCTACTCGCTTCATGAAAAGATCCGGAATCCACATCGCGTAGAATAGATCTCTTGCACGCATTTCTTCTTTACCGTGGTTTCTTTTCAATTCGAGGAAATCCTTCACATCAGCATGCCAAGGCTCCAAATAGATAGCGAAGCTTCCTTTTCTTTTCCCACCACCTTGATCAACATAACGAGCTGTCATATCAAAGTTTCTTAGCATTGGGACAATTCCATTGGAAACTCCATTGGTTCCTTTTATATAGGATCCTTTAGCCCTTACATGGTGAATAGAAAGACCAATTCCTCCCGCTGACTGAGAGATTTTTGCGCAGTTCTTTAACGTATCATAAATTCCATCAATGCTGTCATCCTTCATGGTTAGAAGGAAGCAGGACGAAAGTTGAGGCTTTGGTGTACCTGCGTTGAAAAGAGTTGGAGTGGCATGTGTAAACCACTTTTCCGAAAGGAGGTTGTAAGTCTCAATTGCGGACTCGATGTCTTCCTTATGAATGCCTACCGCTACTCGCATAAGCATGTGCTGAGGTCTCTCTACAACTTTACCGTCAAGACGAATCAAATAACTCTTTTCAAGAGTTTTGTATCCGAAATAATCGTATCCAAAATCTCTCTTGTAATCAATTGTTTCGTCAAGTCTTGCTGCATTCTTCTTTACGATTCCATAAACCTCAGGATCGATCAAAGACGCATTTCCACCTGTCTTTGGGTTGACATAGGTATAAAGTCTTTTCATTGTATTAGAAAAAGACTGACTCGTAGTTTTATGAAGATTCGAAATGGCGATTCTGGCGGCCAGGGTTGCATAGTCAGGATGCTTCACAGTTAGTGATGCACAAACTTCTGCCGCCAAGTTATCTAATTCTGTAGTACTTACTCCATCATAAAGGCCATCGATAACCTTTTTTGCCACTTCTATCGGCTGGATAAATTTTGGATCCAACTCATAGCAAAGGTTTTCGATCCTTGCCGTGATTTTGTCAAATCTTACAGATTCTCGTCTTCCGTCTCTTTTTAGGACTAACATATTCGGGTGCCGTTTTTGATGGTGGTAAAAATGGGTTATTAAAAATCTTCGCCAATTGAGAATCTTGCTGAGGATTCAGAAGCATCTCCTGTTTTCATTACTCCTGCCTTTTGGTAGTCTCCAACTCGTTTTTCAAAGAAGTTGGTTTTGCCCTGAAGGGAAATCATATCCATGAAATCAAAGGGATTGGTACTGTTCCAAACTTTCTCGCAATCAAGTTCATCTAAAAGTCTGTCAGCCACAAACTCAATATATTGACACATCAGGTCAGCGTTCATACCTATCAAACGAACAGGAAGAGCATCAGTAACAAACTCTTTTTCAATCTCTACAGCATCCATAATGATCTTTCGGACTGTTTCCTTTGGTAATGGATTTACCACATGCTTGGTGTAAAGATGACAAGCAAAGTCACAGTGTAATCCTTCGTCTCTGGAAATCAGCTCATTCGAAAAAGTCAGGCCTGGCATCAGACCTCTTTTTTTCATCCAGAAAATGGAACAAAAAGAACCTGAAAAGAAAATACCTTCTACTGCCGCAAACGCTACCAATCTCTCCTGAAAGTTTCCATTATCGATCCATCTCAATGCCCAGTCCGCTTTTTTCTTCACGCACTCTATATGTTCCATCGCATTTAATAATCGATCTCTTTCAACTGCATCTTTGATGTAAGTATCAATCAATAAACTATATGTCTCAGAGTGAATATTTTCCATTGCGATCTGAAATCCATAGAAAAACTTAGCCTCGGTATACTGAACTTCTGAAACAAAGTGCTCCGCAAGATTTTCGTTAACTATCCCATCGCTTGCTGCGAAAAATGCAAGGACGTGTGAAATAAAATGACGCTCCCCGTCACTGAGTGCTTTCCAGTCTCTTAAATCCTGGCTTAAATCAATTTCCTCAGCCGTCCAAAAACTTGCCTCTGCCTTCTTGTAGTATTGCCAAATGTCGTTGTGCTGAATCGGAAATAATACAAATCGATTATTGTTCTCTACTAAAATTGGTTCTTGCTGCATCTTTCTCTCTCGTTTAATTTACTATATAATGGTATTGAAGGCACTTTGTTTATTCAGGCGTTCTGGTCTGGGGATGACAAAAGCTGCCTTTTCAGGACAGCCTAGTAACAAATATGTAAACCAAAACTGACAAAAAAAACCCGAACTGGTGCTTTTCGGAATGTTTTTGACTAGAATTCAACTATATAATAAAATGCTTGTAACCAATAAATTAACCTAATTTTTATTAAGCTTAAGATTAGCTAAATAGGCATTTTTGAGGCCCTGAATAATTTTTAAGAAAGTTTGAAAAAAGTTTTTTTACCAAAATTCAATGCAAAATTGACCAAAGGTCAGTAAAATCTAGGATAAAAAAGATTGTTTAAATGATTGATTATCAATTGAAAGCAAATATTTTGTAAAAATCGTTCACTCATTTCCGGCCGGTATAAACTACCATGGATCTTTTGAATTGCATACTTTTATGACTGATTCTCAGCGCTATTGTCTACAACTTCAAATTCGAATGGATTATTTCTAAAGCCAGCTTTTTTGTTTAATTCTTCTTGCCTATATTTGCACTCCGATTTCGACTAAGAATTCAAAATACTCATGTACGCAATTGTAAACATCGCTGGAAAGCAGTTCAAAGTAACAAAAGATCAGCACGTCTATGCTCCCAAGCTTGACGGTGAAGCTGGCGCTTCCGTGGAATTTGACCAAGTTTTGTTGGCGGAAGCTGACGGCTCTGTGTCTGTAGGAGCTCCTCTATTAGCAGGAGCCAAGGTATCCGGGAAAATCCTGGATCATGTAAAAGGTGATAAAGTGATCGTCTTCAAAAAGAAGCGTAGAAAAGGCTACAAGAAGAAGAATGGTCACAGACAAGATTTCACCAAAGTTTTGATCGAAAATATAACACTCTAAGTTTTCCTTGAAAACGATAAACGAATAAAGCTATGGCACATAAGAAAGGCGTAGGTAGTTCCAGAAACGGTAGAGATTCACAATCCAAGAGATTGGGCGTGAAGAAGTTTGGTGGAGAGCAGGTAATTGCTGGTAATATCATCGTGAGACAAAGAGGTACCAAACATCACCCGGGTGAAAATGTTGGCATCGGAAAAGATCATACTCTTTTTGCGTTGGGAACAGGTGTAGTTACCTTCAAGAAAAAATTTGATGGCAGATCTTATGTAAGTGTTCTTCCGGTTGTAGTAGAAGCTTAATTAAAATCACCACCAATAGAAAGCTCCTTCAACCGAAGGAGCTTTTTTTTTGCTTACTAAGTGAGTAAATCACCACTAATCATTTTTTCGGTTCAACTTCCGATATGTTCCTCTAATTTCTATCTTGAATTACCATCAATCTACTATTTATGAAAAAGCAATTGCTGTTTTGGATAACGGGGATTTTTCTGAGTTTAAACTTACTCTCAGAAAATTCACACGCTCAGCAGGTACCTGATACTGCAGTCTATAATGCGCTTCAATGGAGGCTAATCGGACCTCATCGGGGAGGTCGCGCAGACGGAGTCACCGGTGTTCCAGGAAGTGATAAGTCTTATTATTTTGCATCTACCGGCGGTGGAGTTTGGAAAACCCTCGATGCGGGAAAAACCTGGAAGTCTGTTTCAGACGCTTTCTTTGGCGGATCGATAGGGGCTATCTCTGTATCAGAAAGTGATACATCTGTAGTCTATGCCGGTGGTGGAGAAAAAACCGTCAGAGGGAATGTGTCCTTTGGCTACGGCGTATGGAAAAGTGCTGATGCCGGCAAAACATGGGGTAGGGCAGGTCTGGATAAGAGTCGTTTTGTGTCAAGGCTTCGCATCCATCCAACCGATCCGAACACTCTTTATGCAGCAGTTTTGGGAGATATTTTTAAGCCAGACTCAAACAGAGGTGTATTCAAAACTATAGATGGAGGTAAGAATTGGGAGAAAGTACTTTTCGCAAGCGATGTAGCTGGGGCGGTAGATTTGGTCATTGACCCTAAAAATCCAGAGGTTCTCTATGCAACCACTTGGGATCTCAAGCGAACTCCTTATAGCCTGGAAAGTGGTGGACCGGGCTCAAAAATGTACAAAACATCCAATGGAGGCAAAACCTGGGAGGACCTTACTTCGAAAGAAGGTTTCCCTAAAGGTTTATTGGGAATCATGGGAATTGCCGTTTCTCCATTGAATTCCAATCGCCTTTATGCAATCATCGAAAATGAAGAAGGTGGAGTTTACACCTCATTGGATGCCGGAGAAACCTGGAACAGATCAAATGATAATAGAAATTTGCGTCAGCGTGCCTGGTATTATTCAAGAATCTATGCTGATCCTCAAAACGAAGAAACTGTCTATGTTCTGAATGTGGATTACCATAAATCAACTGACGGTGGTAAGACTTTCAAGAATTACGAAGCCCCGCACGGTGACCATCATGATCTTTGGATAGATCCCAAGAACAATCAGCGCATGATCATCGCGGACGATGGAGGAGCTCAGGTTTCGGAAGATGGCGGCACTACCTGGTCATCGATGATGAATCAGCCAACTTCTCAATTCTACAGAGTTACTACGGACAATAGCTTCCCTTACAGAATCTATGTAGCTCAGCAGGATAATTCAACAATAAGAATTCGACACAGAAACGACGGAAACGCAATTACAGAAAATGACTGGGAGACTACAGCCGGTGGAGAAAGTGGTTGGATTGCACCTGATCCACTCGATAATGACATTGTCTATGGAGGATCTTATGGTGGCTATTTGACCAGAGAAAATCACAGAAACGGTACTTCAAGATCTGTAAACGTGTACCCAAACAATCCAATGGGACATGGCGCAGAAGATATGAAATATCGTTTCCAATGGAATTTTCCCATTTTCTTTTCGCCTCATGATCCGAAAATGCTTTACACAGCAAGTAATCAATTTCACCGAACTAACAATGGTGGACAAAGCTGGGAAGTATTTTCACCAGACTTGACCAGAAATGATAAGACAAAGCTTGGCCCCTCAGGAGGACCGATCACAAAGGATAATACCTCTGTAGAATATTATGCAACGATTTTTACCGGAGCAGAATCTCCTGTGAAACAAGGAGTAATCTGGGCCGGGTCTGATGATGGATTGGTTCACGTGACTCAAAATAACGGTACAAGCTGGCAAAATGTAACGCCAAAGGATATGCCTGAATGGTTGCAAATCAACAGCATTGAAGCAAGTCCATTTGATCCGGCAGAAGCATATTTTGCGGCGACAGGTTACAAGTCAGGAAATTTTGAACCATACTTATATAAGACAAAAGATTACGGTAAGACTTGGACAAAAATTACTTCAGGAATTGATGCAGAGCATTTCACCCGTGTAGTCAGAGCAGATCCTGAGAAAAGGGGAATGCTTTACGCAGGAACTGAAACTGCGATTTATTACTCTAAAGACGACGGTAATTCCTGGCATTCTTTGCAATTGAATTTGCCAATCGTGCCAATTACGGATTTAGCGATTAAAGAAAACAACCTGATTGCAGCAACTCAGGGCAGATCTCTCTGGATTATTGATGATTTGACAGTATTGCATCAGGCTGAGCCCGAAATCGAAAATAAAGCACTTCACCTATTTAAGCCACAGGATTCTTATCGAATCGATGGAGTAAAGAAAGAAAGCGCAACAGCAGGAACCAACCGACCTGGTGGAGTTTTGGTCTATTCCTTCATGAAGGAAAAGCCTAAGGATGAATTGAAAATCGAATTTCTGGACGATAAAAACCAGGCTTTGAAAACGTTCTCTACAAAAGGAGTCAATGGTGATACGCTGAAAGTGAAGGCAGGAAGCAATGAATTCAACTGGAACCTGAGGTTGGAGAATTCTGAGGGTTTCGACGGATTGATCATGTGGTCAGCAAACCTTCGCGGACCGAAAGTGATTCCGGGGACTTATAAAGTTCGAATGACTTTGGACGGAGTTGCTCAGGAGCAAAGCTTCAAAGTTCTCGCTGATCCGAGATATGAATCAACTCAGGAAGATCTTGCTTCTCAGTTCAAATTCCTCCTGGGAGTAAGAGACAAACTCACCGAGACTCATCAGACGATCAAGTTGATTCGTCAGTATAGAGCAGAAATGGATAGCTTGGAGACAAAGCCAGAAAATCTGGTATCAATTCTGGCAGAAATGGATGAGATAGAAAAGACTCTTTATCAGACACAAAATAAGAGTGGTCAAGATCCTTTGAACTTCCCGATCAGACTGAATAATAAGCTAGCCCATCTAAGCTCGGTAGTTGGCAACGGTGATTACAAACCGACTGACCAAGCCGAAGAAGTGAAAGTTGAATTGGTGACCAAGATCGATGAGCAGCTTGTTCGATTTAAGAAACTGGAACAAACTCACATTTCGAAGATTTTAAACATCGAGGAGATGCGAACGAAACTGAATGAGAAAAAGTAAAAAAAATGTCTCCCGATTCCTTGGGAGACATTTTTTTTTAAAAGGGTCTGTAGCTTTTGATTTCTTCGATGAAAGTCAATGCACTTCCGGGCGAAATGATCAGGATAAAAATGATCCCGAAAATAGCTCCATAAAGGTGAGCATCGTGATTGATGGAGTCCTCTTGATTTTTCCCTTTGAAATAAGAATAAATCAGGAAAAGACCACCCAGGATGAATCCGGGAAGGCAGATGATTCCAAAAAGACAAATATCAGATAAAGGCAAAATGATGATACTGGCAAATACAGTAGCGGATGTACCTCCTGATGCGCCTAAAGCTCTGTAATAGCTTTTATCCTGATTCTTCAGATAAGTCGGGATGTCTGCAATGATAATCGCCAACAGATAAAATGCTACATATAGAATTCCTCCCGTCATCAATCCAAACTTGTACGCAAGCAATTGCTCAACTACCCCGCCAAAGAAATAGAAGGTGAACATGTTGAAGAGCAAATGCATGTAATCCTTATGGATGAATCCCGAAGTGATGAAGCGATCCCATTGTCCGTACTTTTTGATTCGATACGGGATAAATAAACTTCTCTCCAGAAATGCTGAATTATTAAATCCGTAAATGCTTATGATCGCTGTAAGGATGATCATAATGACTGTAATCGATAAATTCATTGTTTATTTTTCTCGGTGGATCAAGTCTTCGGTGATTTGCCGAAGCTCATTGAAGTAGTTCTCATTGTTGAAAGAGATGGATTCAAATTGTCTGAATCCTGCTTCAAAATAGCCACTCATTTTAGTTTCGGTTAGGGTTTTGATCCCCAACTTTTCATAGATAGCCCTGACGGCTTTTACTTTTTCTTCTTTGTCAAATTCTTTCTGCGAAAGCCAAAACTGGAGTTCCTCAGCATCTTTTCCTTTTGCCAATTCCTGTGCTTTGATTAAAAGGAAGGTTTTTTTATTTGCGATAATGTCTCCGCCGACCTGCTTGCCGAATTTGGCCTGATCTGCAAATACATCTAAAAGGTCATCTTTGAGCTGAAATCCAACTCCAATATTTACTCCGAAATCATATAATTTCTGAATATTTTCCCGGTCTGCACCCGCTAAGATTCCTCCCAATTGCAGGGCGAAGCCAAGCAAAACGGCAGTTTTCAGACGGATCATATTCAGGTACGACTCCTCGCTTACCAGGGCTTCGCTTTCAAAATTCATATCAAACTGCTGACCTTCACAAACTTCAGCAGCAGTTTTATTGAACAAACGAATCACTTCTGGAAGCAATACCGGTTCTGTCAGAAGCAGCAAATCATAGGCTTTCACTAACATGACGTCACCCGAAAGAATGGCGATGTTGTGATTCCACTTTTCATGGACTGTCGCTTTTCCTCTTCTCAAAGGAGCTTGGTCCATGATGTCATCATGCATCAGAGTGAAGTTGTGAAAGACCTCAACGGCCGAAGCCTGGCTGAGGATTTTTTCCGTATCCTTCTGATAAAGTCCATAAGCCATCACGCTGAGCAAGGGGCGGATTCTTTTTCCTCCCAGGCTCATGATATAGGTGATGGGTTCGTATAGTTCTAGGGGCGATTCTCCAAATTTTTGGTCCTGGATGAATTTTTCCAGGTTACCTAAAAGCGCGTGGGCGAGACTTTTTTCCGTCATTGTCAGCAAATTGCAAATCTATGGTTCTTCGGTCGATATCGGTCTTAACCACTCGAACCTTCACTTTGTCTCCCAAAGTGATCATTTTTTTTGTTCTCGAACCAATTAAACGCATGTTTTTCTGGTCGAAATCGTAGTAATCGTCATCCATGTCCTGCAAGCGAATCATACCCTCGCACTTCGTTTCGGTGATTTCTACAAAAACTCCCCACTCTGTCACGCCTGCAACGATGCCATCGTAGTCTTTCTGCTCTGCCAAAGCCATGAATTCGACCTGCTTGTACTTGATCGAGGCTCGTTCTGCATCAGCAGCTCGCTTTTCCCGCTCTGATGAATGAAGACATTTTTCTTCCCAGTCTTTTGCATCGGGTGATTTCCCTCCCTCTAGATAATGATCCAGCAGTCTGTGAACCATCATATCCGGATACCTTCGAATAGGAGATGTGAAGTGGGTATAGTGCGCAAAAGCAAGTCCAAAGTGACCTTTTGGTTCGGTTGTATATTTGGCTTTTGCCATGCTTCGAATCGCGAGTTGCTCGAGTACGTTTTGCTCGGGCTTGCCCTGGATTTCCTCCATTAATTTGTTGAGCGCCAAAGAGATTTTTTTCTCGCTGGTGATTGACATTTCATGGCCAAATCGTCTGGCGAAACCGGAGAAAGTTTCCAGTTTTTCCAGATCCGGAGAATCGTGAATTCGATAGACGAAGGTTTCTTTACCCTTTCCTTTATTGAAAATGAATTCTGCCACATATTTGTTTGCAAGCAGCATGAATTCCTCGATGAGCTTGTGAATGTCTTTTCTTTCTTTCACTTTCAAACCAAGAGGCTTGCCATTTTCATCCAGCTCGAATTTGACCTCGACTGTTTCAAAATTGACAGCTCCGTGATCAAATCTTCTTTTCCTAACTTTCTTGGCCAACGTATTGAGCAAAGTCAATTCCTGGTAAAAGTCCCCGGCTTGATTGTCGATATTTTCCTGCGCTTCCTCGTAAGAAAAGCGTCTGTCGGAATGAATAACCGTTCGGCCAATCCAATGCCTGAGCACATTTGCTTCCCGATCAACTTCAAATACGCAAGCGAAAGTAAGTTTGTCCTCGTTTGGACGAAGGGAACAAAGTCCATTGCTGAGTCGCTCCGGAAGCATTGGAATTGTACGATCCACAAGATAAACTGAAGTCGCTCGGTTGAGCGCCTCTTTTTCCAGCGCAGTTTGCGGCTGCACATAATGTGTCACGTCCGCGATGTGGACACCTATTTCCAGGTTTCCGTTTTCAAGTTCCCTGTAAGAGACCGCATCATCAAAATCTTTCGCATCGACAGGGTCAATTGTAAACGTTGTGACGTCTCTGAAGTCTTTTCTGCTTTTGATTTCTTTCGCAGTGATCTTCTCGGAAATCTCGTTGGCTTCTGCATCGGGCTCTTTTGGATACTCGAAAGGAAGTCCAAACTCAGCCATGATCGAGTGAATCTCGACTTCATGAAGACCGGCTTTTCCAAGAACGCGAATTACTTTTCCACTTGGATTTTTATCGCCGTCTCTCCACTCAGTGAGTTTGATGATTACTTTTTCATTATGCTCAGCTCCCATCAAGTCGCCCTTGTGCACGAAGATATCCTTGTGCATCTTTTTGAAATCGGGAACTACGAAAGCAAACCTTGGAGAAATCTCCACACGGCCCACGAATTCATCCCGGTTCCTTTCGAGGATTTCCAGGACTTTTCCTTCAAGTCTGCCGGTTTTTCCTTTGACAGGATAGACTATGATCCGGACTTTGTCTCCATCGAGTGCCTGCTTGAGATCTGCTTCTTTGATCAGGACATCCTCTACTAGTTTGGCAGGATCCAAAGGCTTGATAAATGCGAATCTTGGGTTGACATAGTCAACAATTCCTTCGGTATATCCGGGATCCTGGTTTGAGGAAAAGTAATTTCTCGGTGTTCTTGAAATTGATCCGGCTGCCACCAGTTCGAAAAGGACCGGTTCTACGGTTCCTTTGTTGAAGGAATCTCGGATTTCGAGTCGCTTGATAATTTGGGAGGAATTGAATTCTTCTCCATAGTGAGCATCTAAAAATTGAAGGATGCGTCTTGCCAAATTGGCTGAGTCATTGGAGTTTCCTCCCTTGTTTTTACTCTTGTTTTTTTTTTCTGATTTTCTTCCCATTTGTGAGGGTTGTTGCTTATGTCCAATGTAAAAAGAAATGATCTCTGATGGACATTAATCTTTGTGATCTTTTCGTGAATCTTCCTGGTTTTCCACCTCTATTTCCAGTTCATCGAGCTGAGGATTCATAGCTAGATAAACTCTGGCAGTGACTTCCACATCTCTAAGACAGTATTTTTTGATTTTTTCGATGTCTTTTTCAATGTGGAAAGTTGCATTGACCTGACTGCCATCCAGATCGTCTTTTGAGGAAGGGACGCCAAAAACTGAAGCTAAAAGTTCCAGCCGGGTGTAGTGCTTGTAGTCGCCAAATTTCCAAAGCTCCATGGTGTCCAAGTGACGGATTTCCCAGGGCTTTTTACCGGAAATTTGGAGTGGTTCAGGAAGTGAAATTCCCTGCACGAGCATTCTTCTACAGAGGTAGGGAAAGTCAAATTCCTTTCCGTTGTGCGCGCAGAGGTTCCATTTTTTCTTACTTAGCAAAGCACCAAACTCCAAAAGAAGTTCCCTTTCTTCTTCATGCGCAA
>JBILPR010000006.1:0-40625 GCA_044373795.1 Algoriphagus sp.
GTGTGATTCCCTCCGGGATTTCACCGGCGGAAGTGGTCAAAATCACATGAACTCCTTCCCCAATCAATACTTTCAGAAAGTCTCCAAATTCCTGCCGGCTTTTAATATCGAGTCCTGTCATGGGCTGGTCCATGAGGAAAACCTCGGGCTGTCTCATCAGACCAAGTGCCAAAGCCAATCGGCGGGTTTCCCCGTTGGAAAGCTTCAGAAGAGATTTGTCCACCAAATGCTCCAAGTCTAGGAGTTTGATCACTTTTTCAAGAGTCCATGGACCGGAAATTTTTGATTTATCCTGGAGGAGATATTCCCGCAGAGTTGCTGTGTCTTCAGATTCAGAAGAGTTGAATCGCTGCTGAAAATAGAAGTTTTGCTGATGGGAGCGATTCTTGAATTCGTAGCTCTGGGATACGTAGGACATCAGATCCCGAAAACTATGAACCTCCCCTTTTTGATTTTTTTTAGAAATGTAGACAGATGCAAACGGACGATGGATTTCTCCTTTGGAAACAACCGTATTTCCCCGCAAAGTCTCCAAAAATGCCGTTAACTCGCGACCTGAATCCCCGATAATCGCCCATTGCTGCCCTTTTTCCCATTGAAAATCCAACGACTCAAAAGCTTGCTGGCCTTTGAACTGAACACGAGCTTGTTTGACTGAAAGTAGTATTGGGGGTTTCAAATGACAAGAAATTTGAAGTAAGAGATGAGCAGAACGGGTTTCAAATGTGGTCCCTCATAGATACTCAATTTCTGTCAAACCTCTTTGTCTGAAGAATCTATCCTATAGAAAATTCATTCAGAATGATGATTTTAAAATTTTAGAAAGAATCTAACCTATTAAATATAAAATCTTACTTTTTCCTTATCTGTTTAAGTCCAAATAATCGATTGGTCGCAAGCTGTCACTTCTGTCATAGAGGTAGTTCCACTTTTTCATATACTCATCTGCCGGAAGAAATTCATCCTTTACCTCCCTGAGTTTTCTTTCCAAAACAACCTCAAGTTTGCCCTGAAGTGTGGAAAAGCCCGGTTGATTTACCAGGTTTAAAAGCTGAAAAGGATCTTTCTCATTGTCATACAAGAGCCAAGGACCCTTTAAATCTCTCACATAAGTATATTTTCGGGTTCTGACTCCCCTGTATTCTCTGCCCCCGTTCATAAATTGCCATTCATGAAATGGGACGGGCAGCGTGATCAAAACCGCCTCATTATCTAAATCCTTTCCGCTCAGCAACTGAGAAGAATAGTCCTTTCCTTCTACACTTGAGGGAATTGCCAACCCGCTCAATCCCAGAAGTGTTGGCAACAGATCAGGGGTCCCGATAGGATCGCGGACAATTCTTTTTTTGTTCCCTAGTTTTTCAGGGTAACGGATGAGCATCGGTACTTTTATAGACTCATCCCAAGGTCTTTGTTTTTTCAAGACACCTTTTGACATCAGCATATCCCCATGCTCGGAAGTAAAGACAATAATGGTATTATCAGCTAAACCTGCTTTTTGCACTGCGTTCAAGAGGTCTCCAATTGCCTTATCTACAGCAGTACAATGAGCATAATATCCTGCAATCACATTTCTTGCACTATCCTGATATTCCAAAGGCACATTGGTTCTGAGTTGAATGTTTTTGGCATCATACATATCCTTGTATTGTTGGGGAGCCGAAAAATACGGGTCATGTGGTGGTCCATAGGACAGAACTAATAGAAAAGGGTTGTCTCTGTTTTTTTGAATATAGCTTATGGCACTATCGGTTTGCGGAAACACGTCATATCCTTCCCATTGCTGCTTTTGATCCAGTTCATCGAAGTAAAAACTGTCATTGTAATTATGGCTTACTTCTCTGACTTTCCAATAATCAAAACCCTGGCGTCTCTCTTTCGGAATAGGCTTATCTCTTCCACTGAAGGGGTCTTCACCACGTTGATGCCCATTCAAATGCCATTTCCCGATATATCCGGTTTGGTAACCTTCCCTTTTGTAGATCTTTCCTAAAGTTTCTGCTTCAGTGGGCAGAGGCTTGTCATTGTAAAATATGCCGTGCGTTAAAGGGTATTGTCCTGTCAAAAAACTTGCCCTCCAAGGTGAACAAACAGGAATGATAGATATGGCATTTTCAAAAACCAAACTCTCAGCTGCAAGTTTATCCAAATTAGGAGTGATCACCTGGTTATTACCTGCATATCCCAATTCCTGGGCACGCCATTGATCTGCAAAAACAAAGATAATATTTGGATGCTTTTCAGTAATTACCTCCTTGTACCTATCTGTTTCATTCCTTAGTTTAAAAGAAAGACTCAAAACCAAAAAAGAACCAAGCACCACCAAAATCAGATATATTCTTTTCATTTAAACATCATTTATCGAGTGAAATCATTGAATTACAGAGGGTTAAAACCCCTATTTTCAATCCTTACAATAATCTAAGTTTATTTAAGCTGAAATCGGTTCCGTCCTGCCCTGACCTGATGAAGTTTAAAAAAAGCTGTATAATGGTTTGAAAAAAGAAAAAAACGAATCTTATACCGGCAATCTTAGGTCTTGTTTTGGCTATCCATCACGATTGTTACCGGGCCGTCGTTGACTAGCGCAACTTTCATATCTGCACCAAACTCCCCTGTTCCGATTGATTTACCCAATTCAGTTTCGAGGGCAGTGACCATTTTCTCATATAAAGGAATTGAAATGTCAGGTTTAGCGGCTTTGATGTAGGAGGGGCGATTTCCTTTTTTTGTGCTTGCATGCAGGGTAAACTGAGAAATGAGCAAGATCTCTCCTCCTATTTCCAGCAGACTTTTATTCATGACTCCATTTTCATCGGGGAATATTCTCAGGTTCACGATTTTCTTCGAAAGCCAGGCAATATCTTCCTCCCTATCTGCTTCCTCGATTCCCAAAAGAATCATCAAGCCTGTACCTATCTCAGCTTTGATTTTCCCTTCGATTTTCACCGAGGCTTCTGAAGCTCTTTGAATGACTGCGATCATGCGCTTAAATCTTGCATTTGGCCCGAAGTGATTATCTCCACCGATTGGCTATTTAAACTCATCGCTTTTTTTACCATTACTTTTGCTACTTGATAGTCATGGATCGGACGCATGCTTTTCCAAAGTTTCAACCACCCCAATGGCTTAGTGAATATTTTGGCTATTTCTTCTCCGACTCTGAATTCATGACGACTACCCAAAAGTAAAGAAGGGCGAAATAAACCCAAATAGTCAAAATGTATTGCTTTCAAATCAGCTTCAACTTCTCCTTTTACCTTATTGTAATAGACCGAGGAGGTAGGATCTGCTCCTAAAGCTGAAATGTATAAGAACTTTTTCGCCCCAATGCTATGCGCCCATTTGGCAAATGAAATCACAAAATCATGATCGACGGTATAAAATTTTTTCTGAGAACCTGCCTGCTTGAGTGTAGTACCCAAAGTACAAAATGCATGGATTTCGGCCTTATTTCCTACAATACTATCTCGAAGTGAATTATATTCTCCCCCCAATGACTGGGAAGTAAGGTTGGTTTGCCAGTCCAAAGAATCCACATAAGACATCTCAGCGACAAGCTGAACAAGCTTCTCATGCTTCAGAGAAAGCTTCCTGCGACCGAGGCTAATAATGTAAGAGTAATCAGGATTTTTCAAGAGTTGGTGCAAAAGCTGCATCCCAACCAAACCGGATGTACCGGATATTAAAGCGATTTTCATAAAAGTAAGTTTTACCGGTTCCGGTGATTAAAACTCTTTGCCGGAGATTAGTTTATCTTTCGGAAACCAAAAAAATGGTTTCAATGAAAGTGCATGACAACACAAGCCTATAACTCATTCAAAATGATGCCGCGATTGAACTTTCAGGATCTGACCTGGATTTTTTCCCAATCTAAAAATTTCTCCACTTCATTTTTGACTTTGGCATAAACCGCCAATACAACAGAGATATCATCAGCAAATCCCATAAAACCCAGGAAATCAGGAATAAAATCTACCGGGGAAAGGAAATACACCAACGCGAGCAGAAGCAGCCCCAGTGTACTCCCGGAAAGTTTATGCTTTCCTGAAAAATGTGCAGTAATCATCCTGATGAAGATTGAAACGGGATCTATCAGCATTTTTACCTTCGGATGCTCTCCAAACTTGGCAATTTTTTTTCCCACATTAGACAGTAGTTCCCTCACTTTTAACTCCTGTCCGGCAAGGGCTTGAACTTGCTTTCCAAAAAGGGATTTTGCCTTTTCAAGAACGTCGGTTGCTTTGGTCTTAATCGTGGTCATGTCAGAAATAGATATTGATTTCAGATTTTACTTGCTTGAGCGCAAATGCTATCGCATCGTTCTTTCTCTCCAAAGATTGTGCGAAAATTGCTTTAGCCAGATCAATACCGGATGCTTCCCCCTCAATCATTTGTCTGCTTAGGTTGATGATAGTAGTGACCTCTTCCACCGCTCGCTTCACCGCCTCCCAAGTCTCCTCTGAGAAATATACTTGCTGCGAAAAGTTATGATTGAATTCCTCTCTCACCTCAGCGAGCAATAGTGAATATAGCTCAACAGAAGTATAAGCCGCAGGATTAGAACGACGTACCAGATTATTGGGAGTGATTCTTTCCAACAGAAGGCAAAGTCTCTCCGCCGCCTGAAGGCGAATCGGAAGAATAGTCTGAGAATTTTGTGTTTTCAGTTCCACGATCATTTTTTCTCTGTCTTTGGAAAGGAAAGAAATCACTACGAGGTACATGCCGTAAAGTACGATACCTGCTGGCAAAAGAATCTTAAGTAAGTCTACGATGTACTCCATTTTATATCTAATTGAGTCAAATATCTACAAATTATCCCTGTCTTAAAACCTGAGGGAATGATAAATTTGAAAATCAAACGAACCAAATCCCTGCCAATAACCTTTTTCTCTCATGATCATCCCGGTAAAAATTACAGAAAAAGCAGAGTCTGAGATCAAAAATATTATGGCAACCAAAAACATTCCCACAGATTACCATCTGCGTGTGGGTGTGAAAGGCGGCGGATGTGGGGGAATGTCCTTTGCACTGGGATTTGACAAACCAAAATCAGAGGATCAGCAATTTGAAATTTCAGGAATCCCTGTTCTGATTGAAAAGAGGCACTTAATGTTTCTGATAGGAATGCAGATAGATTTTTTCGAAGACGATGAGGCCAGAGGATTTACTTTTATCAATCCGGATATTCCTAAAAGACACGACGTTTGACTTTTTGATTAAATTTAATTGAATTTAATCTAGGCCGCAATGAAGACCCTCCTGATAATTCCAGTTTTATTCCTTTTTGCCACTGTTTCATTTTCCCAGGTCAACAAGACTTTAGAAAAAGACCAAACTCCCGGGAAAGGCAAAGTTGAAGACTTAAGTTGGATGGAAGGCGTTTGGGTCGGAACAGGCCTTGGTGGAGATTGCGAGGAAGTCTGGATGCCGGCTGTGGATGGCCACATGATTGGCACATTTCGATTCTGGGAAGATGGGAAATTGGTGTTTTCCGAATTCATGAACATTATCCAGGAAGGAGAAACCTTCTCCATGAAGCTGAAGCATTTCGGCCCCGATCTCTCCGGATGGGAGGAAAAAGAAGAATGGACAACATTCGAACTCATAGAACTTGGAGAAAAAAAGGCATGGCTTAATGGCATGACGATCGAGCGAAAAGGCAACCAGTTGATTTTCCAGATCAATATTTCTGAAGGCGAAGAACCAAAAATCGAAACTTTCACTTACACCAAAAAGGCGTTTTAACTTTTATCCTGCAAACGCCAATTTCAAAATGGCAGAAAGATAAATATGACCTAACCCTTTGAAAGCTAGATATTTTTTAAACTAAATCTCCATTTAATCGTGAATTCCATTACTTTTAAATCAAACCGAAAGAACATGAAAAATCTTTTTTTACCCCTTCTCGCTGTTTTTGCGCTTTTTTCCTGCAAAGTCTCAGATTCAGTCACTGCTAATAGCGGAAAAAATCCAAATGATCACTTGGTTTATGACCAGGTGAGCAAATCCGCTGATCTGTCTGGGAAAAATACATTTAAAGTCATCGAACAGACCGATGCCTCCAAGGACATCCTCCAGCTAAATCGAATTTTTGAGAGAAAGTTGATTGATAATGGATTTTCTCCAGCAAATGAAAACCCTCAACTATTCGTACAGAGTGTAATTGCTTCGGTGAATTTTGAAAAAGAGGTATTAGGTTTTGTGGGTTCCGTTGGATTGAGTGATAGAGATTCCTATTCCCCACCTCAGATTAAATCCGGTCAATACGGCAAGGTGATTTTCTTGATTCAAGATGCTAAAACCAACGAAGTGCTTTGGATGGGAACTGGAACTGGAATCTTAACAGCTAACGAGGTTTTGAATACAAAAGAAATAAAATCTGTATTGGATCAGCTCATTGCCGAACTGAAATAGGGAAACTCATAATTTAAGCCTAACACCTAAAAAGGATGATTTTCAAGCAAGAGATTCATCCTTTTTCATTCATAAATCCTCAAACCCAGGTTTCACATTGTCCCAAAACTCATCCAAGGCGATGATTCTGGGCTTCAAAAAGGAGATGATTTCCGGCCAATCACTTTCCTCCATCACGTTGACATTTGGCAGAATCTTTTCGATTTTGGATACGGTCTGTCCTATTTCATTGGTGGAATGAAGCTTCCAATCCCACTCCTCTCCTGTCGATGCAAAAAGTAATTTTTTGAATCCCCGAAACTGATCAAAATAAAGTTCCTGCATTTCGGTATCAGAATGGGTAATTTCTATCCCGATTGACGCAAATTCCCGCTCAGCTTTCATCCGGAAATAAATATCTTTTACCCCGGTTTTGTAATTAGCCCATTTTGTTTTGTAGCCTTGGGCATCGGGAACAGGCTTCATGTATTGTCCAAACGTAATCCAAAATTCTGTTCGAATTCGGGAAGATTCAGCCTTGTTATACATAGGTGTTATTCGCTGGGATAGTCTTCCGGATAGCTAACCGTGACAGAGGAAAACTTAACCAAACCACCCAAAGCTGGATGATGCTTTTTTAAGGTAAGAGTGATTCGTGTCACTCTCGGAAAAGCTTCCAAAATATCGGAAATGATCAAATGCCCGAGATGTTCAAGCAGCTTAACCCTCACTTCCATCCGAGCCTTGATAAGTTGGTAAAGTTTCCCATAATCCACCGTGTATTTCAATTCATCACGAATCATGGCATCCCTGAAATTTGTCTCCAGCTCAAGATCCAGCGTGAACCTGTTTCCCAAAACAGATTCTTCAGGATATACCCCATGATATGCATGAAACTCGATTCCCTCGAGCGAAACTTTACCCATTTTTACAAATCGTCAAAAAATGACCCCGATTGCTTTTTAGTGTCCTCTGCTGCTTTTGGCAATTCCTCAATTGGTTTTGGTGCTTCTGCAACTACCCTAGGAATCTCGGCGATAACCGGAATTTCTTCGGTTTCTTCTTCTTCTTCGATTTCATCAGGAATTTCTTCCATGACCTCTTCTTCTACCTGGACATCTGGAGCCTGATCGTGGTTTTCGAGTTCCTCTTCTTCTTCCAGGATTTCCTCCACAGGTCGTTCGTCAGCCAAAATCTTATCTTGAGTAACCACCATAGCCTCAGGAGAAACTGTCCGAACCGGCGCAACCTGAGAAGCGATAGTTGCAATATTTGACAGGACGAATGAATTGGAACGGCTCAATTCCTCGATTGCACGCTGATGAGCTTTGGCATCTATTCGGGTGAAATGAGACTCGGAGAGATCTATCTGATTCAAAGCATCCTGAGAAAGACGCTTCAGGCTTTTAACCAATAGTTCTCTTTGCTCCGCAAGTCCTTCGTAGCTGCGAACCAATCCCTGCATGCTTTCACGAAGCTCAAAAATGGTGTCTTTTGCTTTTTTCTCTGCCGCAGATATTAAAACAGCTGATTGCTCTTCTGCCTGCTTTCTTGCCTGAGAAAGGACTTGATTCGCATGGGCATTTGCATGCTCAGCAGTATGATTTGCCTCTGCGATGATCAGGTCAGCGGCTTCATTGGCTTCTTCGATGATGCTTGCGCCTGTGTCTTCAGCGGTCTTTAGTGTTCTGAAAAGTGAATCCTCCACATCTTTGAGCCTTTTTGCTTCAGCTTCGGTGTTTTGAAGTTTCGTTCTCAGCTCCATATTTTCCTGATGAAGTTTTTCAACTACTTCACTGACTTCGTCCAAAAATGCTGCTACTTCTTTTTTTTCATACCCTCTGAAACCGGTTTCAAAGGAGCGTTGCCTGATGGCGGCTGGGGTTATTTTCATCTGTTTGTAATTTGTTTTTTAGCGGTCATCCCGATTCCTATCGGGAGGAATCTCGCATAGCCCATAATCATTCCAGCGTGTGTCGCTTGCGTCATGCTCGATTTCATAGATTAACTTTCTTCAATTTGCCAAATGGAAATGGTACGGTCGTCTGATACTGAAATGACTTGTCCTTGGTAGGTACTCCAGATTACTTTATTGATCGAAGTGCCGTGACCGGCATTTCTGGCCTTATCGATTACTTTGAGCAGTTTTTTGCCAACAGCATCCCAGATTTTAATGGATTTGTCCATCGAGCAGGAAACCAGGAATTTGCCGTCATCTTTGAAATATAAGTAATTAATGGCATACAAATGTGCCACTATATTCTCTGAAAGCAGGTAATCATCACTATTCCAAAACTTGAGTTGAGCATCTCTTGATCCGCTGACCAAAGTCTGCTCATCCGGCGAATAGGACAACCCAAAGACAGAATTGGTATGCCCGGTCAGACTTGCGACCGGCTGAAAATCATTCGCAAGATCCAGGATTTTAATCGTGTGATCACTTAATCCAATTGCTATTTGACGCTTTTCCCGGGCGATTGCCATTACCCGGATACTTTTTGAACTTAGTTTGATATGCTTAAGGACAGATCGCTCCTCAATATTCAGGATTATCAAAACCCCATCTCCTGTCCCGACATAAACTTCGTTGCCGAAAACTTTGATATCAAAAATGGCCTGATCGGTGAGTTTGAGGGACCATATTTCCTTGTTCTCATGCAGATCTATTACATGGATACCTTCGAAATTATGGCCGATAAATAAGAGATTTCGCTCTTTATCAACTTCCAGAGCATAGACTGAGTGAGGAAGTTTGGCGATGAGCTTACCATCTTTTGGATTATCCAAATCCCATTCCACTACCATACCATCACCTGCACCTGTATAAAAAAATCGGGGATCACTCCCCTCAGTTAAGGCATAAATGCAGTCATTGTGCCCGGTCAGCGTGTGTAATTTATTTACTTGAATTTTTGACATATATTGGACTGAGACTTAGCGGAGCCCTTTTGGCCTATGCAAACAAAAATAGAAAAAATTGACTCTTCCTCTGCCTTGGCTATCAAGATTATTGAGTCACAGGAAGAAGATGCCTTAGATTTCCTCAGTTTTCGCGAAAAACTTTCTTTTGCGAACATTTCTCACCCTGAAAAGAGAAGAGAATGGGCCACTGCCCGGATGGCCATGAGAGATGCGCTCGACGTTTTGCGCGTTCCTTATCCTGGATTTTACAAGGATGAGCATGGCAAAAGCCAGGTTATGAACGGAAACGGATTTGTTTCCTTATCCCATACTGAGGGATTGGCCGGAGCGATATTTCACAGGGACACTCCGGTAGGAATTGACATGGATTTTATCAGGGAGAAAATTCTGAAAATCGGTTCTCGGTTTTTGGATAAATCAGAACTTGATTTCCTGGAAAAGGATCCTTTGCATTATACAATGGCCTGGTCAGCAAAAGAGTCAATCTTCAAATGTCAGGGAAAAAGAGGAGTGTCTTTTCGTGAGAATATTCTCCTCGAACCCTTCGGATCAGATGCCACCATCATTAAGGGAAAAGTAAGGGGAACGGACTTTGCAGACCATCACTATCAGGTGCAAGTTCGGGTCATCTCCAATGTCGTGCTCACCTATACCATTTGGTAAACAAATCCATCTATGAAAAAGCTATCCATTCTTCTCTTAATTATGATCGGAATCTATTTCCAATCTTATTCGCAGGGAATCGCGGAGTTAAACCTGATTGATGCAGTGACAGGAAAGGCCGTATCCATTGGATCGCAACTTAGCGGAAAGGGATTGATCATTGTTTTCCATTCGCTGGATTGTCCTTTTGCCAAAATGTATGAGGGAAGGATTAAAGCTTTGCGAAGCAAATATCAGAGTCAGGGCTTCAATTTTATTTTAGTCAATCCGGAAGTTGCAGGTAATGAGGAAGACAAAACTGCACTTCGAGGCTATATCGATCAGTCGGGACTGAACATGCCTTACCTGATGGACACTGAACTTGCGTGGGTGAAATACTTCAAAATCTCCAAAATCCCGGAAGTGATTTTTTTGACTCCAAGCGAAACAGGAATTGAAATCTCTTTTCGTGGAGCAATCGATAATAATCCGCAGGCAGAAAGCAGTGTATCGGAGCGTTACCTGGATAGAGCCATCGATCAGATTCTGAAAGGACAAAAACCAGTCGCATCCCAGGTGAGAGCAATGGGCTGTAACGTGCGGACCTACTAGGACTCCAGGATTGCGATCATCTGCTTGATCTCTTCCAATTTCTCCAACTCTCCCAGTTTTTCGAAGGATTGGCCCAGGTTCCTGAGTGTTCTGAAGATTATTTGCTTGGTTTCGCAAGGCTCAAAAAACTCATCTCTAGGCTCGATTTTCAGATGATCGAGGTAATTGAAAATATCCTTTCGGCTGAAAATCAAACCTTTGTTGAAGGCATTGATGTAGAAAGTAATGTCTTGAGACTTATAAGTCATAACAAAAAGATTCGGAAGATTCACCCCATAGATCGGCAAGCCAAGTTTCTTTGCAACAAGCAGATAGATGGAGCATAAACTGATTGGATTTCCTCTTTTGGTGTCCAAAACTGTCGAAAGCATACTATTTCCCGGGGAGTGGAAATTCTTGGTATTTGCTGAAAAACGAAGCGTATTAAACAAGACATTATTGATGGTTTTGACCTGTTCATAGGGTTGAAGATCATTTTTGAAAGCCGTCCAAACCTCGAAATAAATCTGGTGCATCTCGGCATTGAGCTTCGCAAAATCCAGATCCGGATATTGGTAGGTATTGACAATCCAGAGACCTGTCAATAAATCATGGTCCTCGCTGTTTTTCCAATCTTCCAACCGATGTTTCAGCAGGGAAAACTGAAGATCATGAACAAGCTCTTCGATTTCTTTCTGAATCTCGGGATTGAAAGTAGTTTCCCACTTCTGCTCCAAAAAAGGGATGATTTCGGTGCCCAATGAAATGATCTTATTTCGGACATGGTTTTTCACTTCCCTGTCCGAATCATCCAACAAAGAAACCAAGGCATTAAGCTCACCGGGGGTCAAAGCGCTCATAGGCAAAAAAGCGGTTGCATATAATTTGTATTTTAATTTAAGGAATATCCTCTTAAGTCTGGATCACTCCCACATTAAATCTTTCTGTTATCGGAGCATGATTAGCCGCTTCAATTCCCATGCTGATCACTTTTCTGGTTTCCCGAGGATCAATCACTCCATCCACCCAAAGTCTGGATGCCGCATAATAAGGGCTAAGTTCCTCGTTGTATTTCGAAGTGATTTCTTCTAAAAGTTGGTTTTCATCCTCAGGTGAAATTTCCTTTCCTTTTTTCTTCAGGGAAGCAACTTTTATTTGAAGGAGCGTTTTGGCTGCAGAAGCACCGGACATTACCGCCATCTGAGCTGTCGGCCAGGAATAGATCAATCGTGGATCATATGCTTTTCCGCACATGGCATAGTTGCCGGCACCATATGAATTCCCGACAATGATGGTGAATTTTGGCACCACAGAATTGGCCATCGCATTGACCATTTTTGCTCCGTCTTTGATAATTCCGCCATGTTCGGCTTTGCTGCCAACCATAAATCCGCTCACGTCCTGAAGGAAAACAAGCGGGATTTTTCGCTGATTGCAATTCATGATAAACCGCGCCGCTTTATCGGCTGAATCGGAATAAATCACTCCGCCCATCTGCATTTCCCCTTTGGCAGTTTTTACTATTTTTCGCTGATTGGCAACAATTCCCACCGCCCAGCCATTGATTCTGGCAGTCCCGCAAATCAGGGTTTTTCCATAGTCTTTTTTGAACTCGTCCAATTCTCCTCCATCTGCCAATCCGGCAATGATATCCCTCATGTCGTAAGGCTTCACCCGATCCATGGGAAAGATTTCGAGTAATTTTTTACCCGCAATTCCTGGGTCCTTTGGCTCGATCCGGTCAAATCCTGCTTTGGGATTGGCTCCCAACTTTGAGAAAATCTTTTTGATCGCATCCAGACATTCAGGATCATTGGCGTATTTATTATCCGTTACACCTGAGATTTCACAATGGGTGGTGGCTCCGCCAAGAGTTTCATTGTCTATACTTTCTCCAATTGCAGCTTTTACCAAAAAAGATCCTGCCAAAAATATAGATCCGGTTTTATCCACGATCATCGCTTCATCAGACATGATCGGGAGATAGGCTCCGCCTGCCACACAACTTCCCATGATAGCGGCTACTTGCACGATTCCCATGGAAGACATTTTGGCGTTGTTTCGAAACTGACGACCGAAATGTTCTTTGTCAGGAAAAATCTCATTTTGCATCGGAAGGAAAACACCCGCACTGTCCACCAGATAGATGACCGGAAGGTAATTTTCCATCGCGATCTCCTGAGCTCGTAAATTCTTTTTTGCAGTCATCGGAAACCAGGCTCCTGCTTTCACGGTCGCGTCATTTGCAACGATCACACACATCCTGCCCCTTACATATCCCAGTCCTGTCACTACTCCTGCAGACGGACATCCCCCCTCTTCCTCGTACATCCCGTCGGCGGCAAAAGCTCCCACTTCCAAAAAATCAGAATCCTGATCGATCAAATAAGTAATCCGCTCGCGGGCTGTCAACTTGCCTTTTTCATGCTCGGATTGGATTCTTTTGGGTCCGCCTCCGAGTTTGACGAGTTCGTGTTTTTCGGTTAAAACCTGGAGTAAAGATTCAAAAGTCTGGGTTTGTTTTTCTGCATTTGGGTTCATAAGTCAAATTTGGGTTAAAACAAAAACTCATTTCCTTCTCAGGAAGTTTTGACTGGAAGATAAACAAAAGCCCTTTTCCAGAGTGAAAAAGGGCTAAATGATTCGAAATCAGTTTGAAATTAATTTGCTTCGATCTGATCTTTATAGTCTTTGATGGAGCGGTAAATGGCTGAAGCCATGTATTCTTTCCCCTCCTGACTCATCAGGAATTTTTCTTCTTCAGTATTTGACAGGAATCCAAGTTCTACTAAAACACTTGGCATTGACGGAGTCCAGAGAACTAAGAAAGGTCCTTGCTTCACTCCACGGCTTTTTCTTCCCACACGATCTCTGAATTGACTTTCGATCTGATCAGCAAGGGTTACACTGTTGCCGAAATGTACTTTAGACATCAAATTGAACATCATATAAGATTCAGGAGAGGAAGGATCAAATCCCTCGTAATTTTCTTCGTAATTATCTTCCAATAAGATTACCGAGTTTTCTCGCTTGACAATGTCAAAATTAGCATCAAAATGCTTCGTACCCATCACAAATGTCTCTGTCCCAAATGCTGATTTATTAGGTGCGGAGTTGGAGTGGATCGAGACAAAAAGGTCTGCTTTGTTATTATTAGCAATTTTAGGACGTTCATGAACAGAAGGAAAACTATCGTCTTTTCTGGTAAAAATCACTTCAACATCAGGCATGTTTTCCCTGATGTATTTGCCAACAAGCAGAGTAACAGCTAGGTTGATATCCTTTTCTCGAGCTTTTGAACCGATGTTGCCGGGATCTTTACCTCCATGACCTGCATCTAAAACAATTTTTTTCATCCGGAAGGCGGGCATCATCGTTTCATTGGGAATAAATCCACCAAAGAAAAAAGGAATGACTAATGTCAGACAAATAAGAATTTTTTTGTTATTGAACCGTTCCATGAGGGCAATAGGATTAACTTTACAAGAAATTTCATTCAAATTAAACAAAGCGTAAGCAGCAGTGCAGGCATTCAGGCTCCTTTTATTTTGGTTTTTTGGGCTAATGATTGTTCCTTTTTGGGTCACTGCGCAGCAACCTGCAAAACAGCCCCAGGAAAAAAGGCTGGTTGTTCCGGACACTTTGGTCTCCCCGCCTCGCAATCTATTTCCCAGTGATTCACTCCCAGTTTTGCTGGATACTTTGTCCGGTCTTGATTCTTCAAAAATTGTGCCCAGGAATGGCATTACAACAGAAATCACATACTTCGCTGAGGATAGCATAGTTACAGATTTTGCAACTAACCGGGTTTACCTGTACAATAAGGCTTGGTTTGAGTATGGGAAGATCAGACTAGATGCTGATTTGATCATTATCGACTGGGAAAATTCTGAAATCTTTGCCAGCGGCGTCACTGATAGCTTGGGAAACGTGGCTGGAAATCCATTTTTCAAAGATGGTCAAACCGTCTATGAGATCAGGAAAGAGATGCGGTACAACTTCAAGACTGAGAAAGCTATCATCAAAGACGTGGTCACTGAGCAACAAGACGGCGTACTACGCGGAGAGACCATCAAAAAAACTGAGGATGGCAGTATTTACATGAGTCATGGATACTATACCACCTGTAAGCTCACCAAGCCACATTGGCATATTTCCTCCAAGAGAATCAAAAATGTAGAAGGGAAACAAGTCGTCTCCGGCCCTTTCAATATGTATTTCAATGGAATACCGACTCCTTTGGGTTTGCCGTTTGGAATCATCCCAAATACACCCGAGGAGAAAGCATCCGGAATCATTTTCCCTTCCTATGGTGAAGAAAAGACCCGGGGAATGTTCCTGAGAGATTTTGGGTATTATTTCGCTTTGAATGACTACATCCACGCAAGAGTTACTGGTGATATTTATTCAAAAGGTGGATGGGGCCTAAAATCTCAGGCTGTTTACAAAAAGCGCTATCGCTATGGAGGAGGATTCAATATTGACTTCCAAAAATTCAAATCCCCGGAAACCGAACTCAATCCGGTAGACTATAATACGTTCCGGATCAATTGGAATCATACGCCGGAATCTCGTGGGAATAGCCGCTTTTCCGCATCGGTAAACGCGGGTAGTACCAGTTATTTCAACAATGTAATCAACCAAAATAACTTTACAAACAACATCACATCTGATCTCCAATCCAACGTCAATTTTTCCAAGACTTTCTCCGGAACGCCTTTTTCGCTTTCTTCCAGTCTGAGACATTCTCAAAGTGTGCAAACAGGTGAAGTATCGCTTGGCCTTCCTACACTGTCGGTTGCTATGAATCGGCAAAGCCCTTTCAAAAATGTGAAATTCGAGCCGTTGAAGACGCTGAACTTGTCCTATAACTTCGACTTTCAAAACTCGATTACGAACCGGGTTCCCCAGCAGTTTGGGGTAGACCGTGATTTGACCGGAGGGTCTTCTTCCGCTCCTGAATTGATTCCATTTACCCCGGAAAACTTTGGCCTATTGCTTCAGAACGCTAATAATGGAGCTCAAAACCGAATCCCGGTAAGTTCCAATTTCACCCTTTTCAAGTATTTCACCGGAACGGCTTCCGCCAGTTTTAATGAAATCTGGTATTTGCAAAAAATCAATTATTACTACAATCCTGCCCAGGAGCGTGTAGATAAAATCATTGAGGATGGGTTCAACAGGGTTTCCTATTACACCAGTTCATTCAGCATGAACACCAACCTTTACGGTTTTTTCAACTTCAAAAAGGGTAAAATTCAAACAATCCGACAGCATATTCAGCCTTCATTTGGCTTCAGCTATACTCCTGATTTCTCCGATCCTTCTTTCGGATATTACCAGGATGTGAAGGTAAATGACGAAGGCGATACGCAGCGATTTTCAAGGCATCAGGGATTCATCTACGGGGGTGCACCACTAGGCGAATCAAGAGCTTTGAGTCTCAACATTCGAAGTGTACTTGACGCCAAACTCTTGACCAAATCGGATACGGCTGAAGCGACTACCAAGAAAATCCCACTTCTTGAAAACATTGATTTCGGCACCAGTTACAATTTTGCGGCTGACTCTTTCAATTTGGCACCGTTCAGTATCCGCGCAAGAACAAGCTTTTTTGACAGAAAGCTTTCCGTGAACTTTAGCACAACTCTCGATCCTTATGCCACGGCGGCTTACACCACCAACAACGAATTGGAATCTGTAAGAAGGATTAATGAATATGCCTGGAACAATGGTCAGGGCCTGGGAACAATCAGAAATGCAACCCTAAACATGAACGCATCTTTGAATCCAAGCAGCGCAAAAAATCAAGGAGAAGTACGGGATCAAATCACCGATGACTTTCTCCAGCAAGGCGGAGTAATGAATGAAATTGTCGAAAGCGAAATCAACCGAATCGTCACCGATCCCAGCCAATACATAGATTGGAGTATTCCCTGGAATTTGACCTTTGGTTATAATCTCGCTTACAATAAACAGACAAACGGCAACGAAAATATTACGCAGGCTATCACGATCAGCGGTGATGTTTCCATTTCTGAAAAGTGGAAAATCAATCTGAACACAGGTTACGATGCACAGGCAAACGAAATCACGCAATCCATGATCGGGATTGCCCGTGATTTGCATTGCTGGCAGATGAATGTAAACTGGATTCCTTTCGGAAAATTCACTTCCTACAGCATCGATATCCGCGTTAAGTCCAGTTTACTTTCTGATTTGAAGGTTTCAAGAAGACGTTCGTTTTTTGACAGGTAAAAAAGTTTTGAAATATGAAAGCTGAAGTCTGAAAATTCATACTTCAGCCTTCTGATTTCAAACTTCAACCTTCAGACTTTCGACCGACTAAGCGGCATCGTCATACATCTCGGACCGCCGAGACCACGGGAAAGTTCGGATGATGGTATCTCCAACACCTCCACTCCCATTTGCCTCAAAGCACGATTGGTATGTATGTTTCGATTGTAGGAAATTACTCTCCTCGCTCCGATCGCAAACACATTCGCCCCGTCAAACCATTGCTCCCGCATGGAATAATCCGGGTTTCCGTCCGCCGTGTGGAGGATCTCCAGGTGAGGAATCTCCCGCTCCAAAATTGTCAACAAAGACTCCTTCAGCACTTCTCTCTTAATGTGGATTTTATCGTCTTTGATTTCTTTGAGTGTATATAAAGATGTCTGAAGAACCGCATTCAAAGCATCAGGATAAGTCAAAACAAGATTCTCATCAATCACAGTAAACACAGTGTCCAAGTGCATGTAGTTTCGTTTTTTCGGCAGGTGGACCTCGTAAACCCGCTCGACAGAACCCTCAGCCAGCATCGCTTTTGCTGCATGGTAAATCGCTTTCTCATCCGTTCTTTCTGAATTGCCGATTGCCACAGCTTTATGAGAAAGAACAATGACATCACCACCTTCAATACTCGGTGGATTTTCGTGGCCCATCACCGGATAAAGTCGATTGACAAAGTCTTTGAATTCAGGATGATTTTCAAAAATCGTCCTGACCAAATCTGCCTCCCGCTGTCTTCCCTCCATTTTCATACTGGAAAAAATAATCCCGGAAGGAGTCAAAGCCATCGGATCTCGCTGAAAATACAAGTTCGGGCAAGGAGCTATTGCAAAAGCAAAGTCCATCAATTCCCCGTTTTTCAGGTTAGGAATTTTTCGCTTAAGCTCGTGAATTTTTATCCCGGCTGTGAGTGCAGTTGCACATTCTGCTGTGGAATAACGCTCCAGAATATCCTCTGCCAAATGAACCAGGCCCGACTTTTTCAGGGATTCGCGCATGAGCTGAAGCAAAATATCCTGATCAGAAATCACTTTGACAAGTAACTCTCTCAATTGGTACACCTGTGCACCTGTGGACTGCTTGATCAGATCTGAGAAAAAGTCGTGCTCCTTTTGCAAGGCTTCCAGGTAGGGAACATCTTCAAAAAGCAAATACTCCTTATTGTAGGGAGTGAGGCGATCGATTTCTTTTCCGGGTCGGTGCATCAATACCGCCTTCAAAGTGCCGAATTCTGAATTGAGCCTGAGATTCATAGATTAAAATAATATCAACGTTTGAATTATTAAATTATCATTTTTTTAATCATTTAACCATTCCATTAATTAAAATTTAAAAAATGAGTATTTTAACAATTTTAAATTTTTCAAAGATTTTCAAATTAAAACAGAAAAAGTATTCAATAATCACCTCGGCTTTCCACTTCGAAGATAATTTTCATCTAAAACCCGAAATAAATCGTAATTCCTTTCTATGGAATGGCTTTTGCCACTTATTAAAAAAAACCAACGAGTATTAACCCACACAAGCTTTGAAAAAACTAATCACACCCATCGTCTTTTTCATTTACCTGATTTTGACAAGTTGTGCGACTCTCTCTCAAATCGCTGATGCAGCTGGTCAGCAACTCATGAATCCGACGAATACCGAAATCAACTCGGGAATCAAAGAAGCTTTGGAGAAAGGAACAGGAATCAGTGCTGAGCGTCTTTCTGCCCAAAATGGCTATTTGGGAAACTTGGATGTAAAAATCCTTTTTCCGCAGGAAGCTAAAAAAGTAGAAAGTACACTTAGATCTCTGGGCCTGGGCTCGATGTGCGATCAGGTGATTACGAGTTTGAATCGTGCTGCGGAAGATGCTGCGATGGAAGCCAAACCGATTTTCGTAGATGCGATCAAACAGATGAGTTTCCAGGATGTGCAGAAGATTCTTCTTGGTGAGAAAAATGCCGCCACGCAATATTTCCAGGGAACTACCACTACTTCACTGAGCGCGAAATTCTCTCCTATCATTGATGCCAGCTTGAAAAAGGTGGATGCAACCAAATATTGGAGTGACGTAATGACACGATACAACAAGGTGCCTTTTGTGAAAAAAGTGGACACCGACCTGACAGCATATGTAACTCAAAAAGCGATTGATGGCTTATTCATCGAGATCGCAAAAGAGGAATTGAAGATCAGAGAGAACATTTCCGCCCGAACTTCCCCTTTGCTTCAGAAGGTTTTTGGCTACGCCGAAAAGCAGAAGAAGGGAACTCCGAGAAGTTAATCCTTGATTATTCTTCTCGAAAATCTTACCTCCCTAAAATCAAAAAAATCTGACTCTCACCAGGTTTTTTTGATTTTCAGCCCATGTGAGTTTCGCCACTCACGTGAAATTATCTCCATTCAAGTCTTAAATTTTGAAGCATTATTAGAGCTTTGCTTTTTCATTCCCTCAAGCATTTTAAGAAAATAGGCTATGAGTGGAGACACTCACAGCGGCGAGAAATCAAATTTTGTTTTTGGTGTGGAACCTTTAATCTGACTTCTTACATGATTTAAAGTCTGTTCATTTTTTGGAAAAAGATCCATTTCTATCCAATTGATAATTCCCACTTCATTTCTGGAATTTTTTTCCGGAGAAGGAATTTCAAGCCCATCTTCATTTATTTCAACTTTGTAATATGACATTGGATAGAGACGATCAATTATAAAGACTTGATTTTCAAGCACTCCACTTTTATTCAAGTCGTTTATTAAAATTTCTACCAGCTGATATTGTGATTCCTGAGAAGTCTTACTTATTGAGGTACAACCCAATGATATCGTTAAAAAACAAAAGGCAATTAATATTTTATATATAAACAACCGGGTAAAACGGTTTCCAAATTAAATATCATACTGGTCAATTGGAGATATAGTTGAAGTGTAGATGTAGCATCTGCTACATGTTTTTAATTTTTTAAATTTCTTCCTTTAAAACTGGAAGATCCTTAATCATAATCTTCCAAAGCGTAGTTGGATCGATTGAATCATAGGCATGGACTATCATATTTCGTAATCCAATGATATGTTTGGAGCTTGAAATCACTAGGGTTGGATCCATTAAAGTGATTTTCCAAACTGCTTCCCCATTATCTCCAAATCCCGTTCCACTGTTCGCACAGCCATAAAATTGGAGCTGAATTTAGAATAATCTCTTTCATTGATTTCAATCACTAATTCTAATTCACGAATTACAGATTCTATATCCAGGATATATTTTAGGATCTTTTTAGGCGGCATAAAGCTCGACTTTTGTTTCATCCAGTTCACGCTTGAAAATAGGATTCTTTACTACCCGATAAGAAACCGGGTCCACTTTTCGCAAAAACAAGGCTTCCAAGTCATCCTTAAGCGCAAAAAATGCCTCGCCATGTTGTATTGGCGAAAGATCTTCAGAAAACAAAACCGCAAAATCCAGATCACTTGTGGCCGAAAAAGAATCAGAAACCGCCGAACCGAACAAAAACAAATTTGACACAAAATGCTTTTTGCAGATTTTGTGGAGAAGCTGCTTCTTATGTTGATCCAACTTTATCATAAATCAAATATAGGAAATGAGAAAGAAATAATATTTGATAGTGAAATTCTCACTCAAGTAAGAGTCTCCACACAACTCTATCATCTCGAACTTCATGATTGATACGTCCAGATTTACATTTAAAATACTTTCTGAAAATAAAAAAAACCCGGCTATCACCAGGTTTTTTTTTGATTTTCAGCCCACGTGAGTGTCTCCACTCACGTGAAATTATTTTTATAAAAGTCTTTAGTTTTGAAGTATAATTAAGGCTTTGCTTTTTTATTCCTTCAAGGATTTTTAGAAAATAGGCTGTGAGTGGAGACACTCACAGCGGCGAAGATTCCATTTAATCAACCAAATTCACTGTCAGACTTTCACCTTCCTTGGTCACTTTGATCAGGCCTTTTTGAGTGAGTCCTTTGATAGAAACATCCCATTTTTTACCACTCAATCCTGTTAAACTCTTCAACTCCGGAAGGGAGACAGGATGATTTTTCCCCAAAAGATCAAAGATGATTTTCTCGTCTTCATTCAATTCCACAGCTTTCTTTTCAGGTCTCATCTGAGGGAAGAAAAGCACTTCCTGAATCGTTGTTTTATTCGTCAGAAGCATTGTCAATCGGTCAATTCCAATTCCCAAACCTGATGTTGGCGGCATACCGTACTCCAACGCACGAAGAAAATCCTCATCCATCATCATCGCTTCGTCATCTCCTCTTGCTGCCAGTTTCAACTGATCCTCAAATCGCTCACGCTGATCAATCGGGTCGTTCAATTCTGTGTAGGCGTTTGCTATTTCTTTTCCATTGACAAAAAGCTCAAATCGCTCAACCAATCCAGGCTCAGTTCTGTGCTTTTTCGCCAAAGGCGTCATTTCAATCGGATAATCTGTGATGTAAGTCGGCTGAATCAGATGCTCTTCCACTTTTGCTCCGAAGATCTCATCTATCAATTTGCCTCTGCCCATGGTATCATCCACGGCAATCCCCATTTCGATACAAACCTGTCTCAAACCTCCCTCGTCAAATTGGCTTACATCCACTCCGGCGTATTCCTTGATGGAGTCGTACATGGTCAATCTTCTGTACGGTCCGGCAAAATCGATTTCGCGATTTCCAACCTTTACTACAGTTTGCGCATGAATTGTGAGCGTCACTTTTTCGAGTAACTCCTCCAGCATTTCCATCATCCAGATGTAGTCTTTGTAGGCTACATAGATTTCCATTGAAGTGAATTCCGGATTGTGAGTTCGGTCCATTCCTTCATTTCTGAACATTTTCCCAAACTCATAAACTCCTTCAAAGCCTCCAACAATCAATCTCTTGAGATACAATTCATTCGCGATTCTTAGGAAAAGCGGCATGTCCAGCGTATTGTGATGGGTATTGAAAGGTCGGGCTGCAGCTCCGCCGTGAACCGCCTGGAGAATCGGGGTTTCCACTTCCAGCCAACCATGATCGTCAAAATAGCGACGCATGTTTGAAATGATTTTGGCTCGGGTGACGAAAGTTGCCTTCACTTCAGGGTTTACCGTCAAATCCACGTATCGCTGACGATAGCGAAGTTCAGGATCAGTAAAGCCGTCGTGAACATTTCCTTCTTCGTCTCTTTTCACCACCGGAAGTGGTTTTACAGACTTGGAAAGGATCTTGATATCAGTCACATGAAGGGAAATCTCTCCTGTCTGAGTCGTGAAAATATATCCCTTCACGCCTATGAAATCTCCCAAACCCAGGAGCTTTTTGAAAACAGTATTGTAAAAAGTCTTGTCCTCGTCCGGGCAAATATCATCGCGGCGAATGTAAATCTGAAGGATTCCAGTTGAGTCCTGAATCTCTGCAAAAGAAGCCGAGCCCATGATTCTGCGACTCATCAGACGACCTGCAATGGAAATATCCTTGTAATCGGTTTTTCTGTTTTCGTAGTTTCTATGGATGTCTTCCGCAGTTACATTGATCGGAAAAGACTCCGCAGGATAAGGATTGATCCCCAACTGCATCAACTCTTCCCTGTCTTTTCTACGCTCAAGTTCCTGTTCGCTCAAAAGTTGCATTATGTTATTTTTTATAGTCTATAGTCCATAGACCTGGTTCCATGGATGATTCTTGAAATTTGTTACTAGTTATTTTGTTACTCACTCGGGACAATCTTGCATCCAAGCTGGTATTTCACTGATTACTGCCACTGATCACTTTGCCTTTCGGCGCTTCATCTCCCGTCTGATCTGCTCAAACTCTCTACTGCTTTGACCGGCAATGCTGGTGTTTTCCGAAGCTCTTCTGGTCAGGTAAGGCATTACTTTTTCCACAGGTCCGTAGGGAACGTACTTCACCACTTTATATCCGGCTTTTGCCAAATTGAATGAAATCGTGTCGCTCATTCCATACAATTGGGAGAAATAGAAATGGTCTGAATTTGCCGCAACCTGATGCAAATTCATCAATTCCGTCAAAAGCAGATTGCTCTTTTCATTGTGCGATCCTGAAACCAGCCAGATATCTTTTTTATTTTCAACACAATATTTCAAAGCCGCATCGTAATCTCTGTCAGTAGAACCCTTGTCCGGTTGGATCGGGCTGGGGTAATTCATCTCCGTGGCTCGCTCTCGTTCCTTTTCCATGTAAGCACCGCGGACGGTTTTTACTCCAAGAATATAACCGCCATTTTGTGCCACTTCATGCGCTCTTTTCAATCTCACCAACGAGTCATGACGGTACATCTGATAGGTATTGTACACGACACAACGTTCGGTATTGTATTTCTCCATGGCTTCGTAAGCCAGGTCATCAATAACATTCTGGAACCAGGATTCTTCTGCATCAACCAGTATTTTCAAGCCCAGGTCATGGGCGGTTTTGCAAAGCAAATCCACCCGGCCTTTCAGGTGGGTAAAAGCAATCTCTTCCTCAGCTGTCAACTTTTCACCGGCCTGGATTTTCATCATAATATGATAGTCTCCTAAACCGGTTGTCTTGAAAACCCCAAAAGGCATGTAATTCGTCTTTGCGGATTCAATCATCGTCTGACGAATTTCTTCCGTCGTGTGATCGTAGCTTTCTTCATCACCTTTTCCTTCTACTGAAAGATCAAGAATGGATTCTACTCCATATTTGGAAAGTTTCTGGCAAGCCTTGATACTTTCTGCAATCGTCTCTCCTCCGCAGAAATGGCCAAACATGGTTTTCTTCATGATTCCCTTGACAGGAAGCTTGAGTTTAAAAGCCAGATTAGCGAGACCAATGCCCAAATCTGAAATCAGATTATTGTTTAGAGTAGCGAAAATCAGGTACATTTTCCTGAGTTCAGCGTTGCTTTTAGAGGCAAATGCTACTTCAAGATTCTCAAAAGATATTGTGGGTTTTACGGGCATGTCGCTCAAATAAAGGTGCAAAGATATCAAAAAAACTACCCCAGCTTGGGTTTTGTTGCGATAATTGGGAAGGTTAAAACCGGGATTTTCGGATTTTTGGTAAACCCTAAATCCGATCGTAAAGCCTGATTGATGCTATTAAAGACTTGTTTTCTCTGAATTGCGAAGCGTTGAGATAATTATTGCCATTTTTTATGATTCTCCACTTTCTTGCCAACACCAGAACAAAACAGGGTAGAAGTTCACTTGAAGTGGCTGTGGACTGTTGACCGTCATCTGGACCCGATTATCCGCTCAAACCTCTATTTTAGCCATTCTAGCTTATTAGCGGATAATCAGACCAATTTTCCTTTCTTCAAAAGTCAATTATCAGAGAGGAAAGAATTTCGAAAATATTTTTTCAAAACATAATTCCTAAATAAAATGATAAATCAAAATAATATACCGTTTAGGGTTTGAATATTTACCAATTTTGAGAAAATTCAAGGATTTTGGGTTCTGATTACTGATTAGGTA
The DNA here is from genome assembly GCA_044373795.1 of Algoriphagus sp. Classification (GTDB taxonomy): domain Bacteria; phylum Bacteroidota; class Bacteroidia; order Cytophagales; family Cyclobacteriaceae; genus Algoriphagus. The sequence goes on from JBILPR010000006.1 coordinate 24,279, forward strand.
ATCTTTTAGGCGAAAAATAATTTTGTTTTTAAAAATCATGCTTTTACATTTGAAACATGTTAATCACAGCAGCGATCTATTTTACCTTCTTCTACTTTTACTTTCGAAGCCAAAATCGAATCGGAGCTGTTTATTGTCTAGCCAAAAACTAAGAAAAAATAAATAAAACAAAAGCCCGATTCGCAAGAGTCGGGCTTTTTTCATTTAAACGCCCAGCAGTATGAAACCACACAAACAAATTAAAGATTGGGGATTAGGTCTAACTACTCCATTGATCATTGCAGGACCTTGTTCTGCTGAGACCCCCGAACAAATCGAACAGATCTGCAAAGAAATGAAGGAAGAGAATATGATTCCAGCTCTTTTCCGTGCAGGTATCTGGAAGCCAAGAACTCGTCCGGGAAGCTTCGAAGGAGTAGGTGAAGAAGGTCTGAAATGGATGGAAATCGTAAGACATAATCTGAATATCCCCATCACTACTGAAGTTGGAAATGCTGCTCACGTAGAATTGGCACTAAAACACAAGGTTGATGTGCTTTGGATCGGAGCTCGAACCACAGTAAATCCATTCGCAGTACAGGAAATCGCCGAAGCTTTGAGAGGTGTGGACATTCCTGTAATGGTAAAAAACCCAATGAACCCGGATCTTGAACTTTGGATCGGCGCATTGGAAAGATTATATTCTGTGGGAATCGACAAACTGGCTGCAATTCACAGAGGTTTCTCTGACTCTTACGACAAGAGATACAGAAATAAGCCAAACTGGTCAATGCCAATTCACCTGAAGCGTGAGTGGACCGGAATGGAAGTAATCAACGACCCTTCCCACATTGTAGGGAAAAGAGACGGTTTATTGGAAGTTGCTCAGCGGGCGATGAACTTCGGTTTGGACGGCTTGATGATCGAGACTCACCACGATCCTGACAAAGCATGGTCTGATGCCAAGCAACAAGTAACTCCAAAGGCTTTGAGAGAAATGATCAATTCGATCGATTTCAAGCAGCCTCTTGAAAACATGAAACCTGATGAGAAACTTCAGGATTTGCGTAGAGCTGTGGATCACCTGGATGACCAATTGCTGGATATTCTTCAGGAAAGATTCTCTGTAATCGATCAAATAGGAGCACATAAAAGAGAGCATCACCTGACTGTTTTCCAATCTGATCGCTGGAAAGATGTGATGGAAAGCAGAACTCAGAAAGGCGTTGCAAAACATCTGAGCGAGAAATTCATGAAAGAGTTGCTTTACTGTATTCACGAAGAATCAGTAAAGCGTCAGGAAAAACAGCTTCGCGAAGCTGAACCTGCAAAAAAGTAAAGCATAAAGGCTGAGTATTTTACAAGGCTGAGGGGCGGGAATTCCTTCCCCTTAGCCTATTTTGACTTACCTTTAGAATCAGCAAAAAACCAATTCTTCTTGAATCCGATCATCTTTTCTGAAAACGCCGCCGGGGATCTCGCATCCCTGCTTCGGGAAATAAACTTCTCCCAACTTTTTGTGCTCGCAGATGAAAACACTGCAAACTATTGCCTCCCGCGGATTCAATCTGTGCTTCCTGCCGAAACTCATTATATGACCATTCAGCCGGGAGAGAAAAACAAAACCATCCAAACCTGCACCAAAATCTGGGCTTCAATGACCGTGGCTCAACTCGACCGAAAAGCTCTTTTTCTGAATCTCGGAGGCGGAGTCATCAGCGATATGGGCGGTTTTTGCGCAAGCATTTACAAGCGAGGCATCCGGTTTATCAACCTGCCAACTACCTTACTTTCCCAAGTGGATGCAAGTGTGGGAGGAAAATTGGGCGTTGACTTCGAAGGATTGAAGAACCATCTCGGAGTCTTCAATGAACCTGAAACCGTCATCATCGCTCCGGAATTTCTCGCGACCTTACCTCACAACGAACTTCGATCCGGTTTTGGGGAGATCATCAAGCATGGCCTTATCCGAGACAAAGGGTACTTCGAGAGCTTAAAATTCGATGCTTGGGATGCTTCCAACTGGACTAGCCTGATTCGCCACTCTGTGGAAATCAAGAAGGCGGTTGTTCAAGAAGACCCGAAAGAATCCGGACTAAGAAAGATCCTGAACTTCGGACATACCATCGGACACGCATTTGAAACCTATTACCTCGACGGACCAAAACATCTCCTTCACGGAGAAGCGATTGCAGCCGGGATGATTTGCGAAGCGTACCTTTCCAAAAAGAAATTAAATCTTTCAGAAGCAGATCTGGAGACGATCCAAACTGCGTTTCTGAAAGTCTATGGCAAAATCAACATTGCTACAGGAGACCTCGATCCAGTCCTGGATTTTTGCCTTCAGGATAAAAAGAATGAAGGCAGCACACTCCTGTTTTCTCTTTTGAATTCTATCGGAGATTGCACGTACAACATCCCGGTCAGCCGGGCAGAAATCCTGGATTCGATCCAGTATTACCAAAGTCTTTCTTAAACCTATTCCACCCTTGCAAACTGATAACATGTCTATTTTGCACCTGAAACAGAAGTCTGAGTTCACCGCAACCCGAATTCCTCTCCCCTCTTCCAAGAGCGAATCCAATCGTGTATTGGTAATCGATGCCTTGACCGAAGGGGAAAATAAGATCTCAAATCTGGCCGAGGCACGCGATACGCAAACTATGATTCGTCTTCTGGAAAACAATCCGCCCGTTTTTGACGTGCTGGATGCCGGGACGACCATGCGATTTTTGACAGCTTTTGCCACAGTCACCAATCAGAAGAAAGTCATGACCGGCACTCCTCGGATGTGCGAGAGACCGATCGGGATTCTGGTGGATGCGCTTCGGGCCATCGGTGCGGATATTCATTATTTGGGCATCGAGGGCTATCCTCCACTGGCGATTCACGGACTTCCGGAGCAGACCAATGAGAAAGTGAAAATCCGCGGGGACGTGTCAAGTCAATATATTTCAGCGATGCTGATGATTGCCCCGATTCTTCAAAAAGGGCTGGAACTTGAACTGGAAGGAAAAGTAGGGTCGCGAACTTACATCGAAATGACCCTTGAGCTCATGGCTCAGTTTGGAATCAAATACACCTGGGAAGGCAATAAAATCTCGGTTGCGCATCAGGCATATCAGCCGACCACTTTCGCAGTGGAAAGTGATTGGTCGGGAGCGAGTTATTGGTTTAGCTTGTTGGCTTGTGCGGATTCCGGCGCTTTATTTTTGGTGGGATTGAAAGAGAACAGTCTACAGGGCGACTCCAAAATCGTGGAAATCATGGATCACCTCGGGATCAAAAGCACCTTCAATTCTGAGGGAATTTTGCTCCAAAAGCAACCGGTGAAAGGGTTCAAAAGCTGGGATTTTACCCATTGCCCGGACCTCGCACAGACTGTCGCGGTGACGTGCGCGATCTTGGGTCAGGATGCGGTTTTCACCGGATTGGAGAGTTTGAGAATTAAGGAAACTGACCGGATTTATGCCCTGCAGCAAGAGTTGGCTAAGTTTAATGCCGACCTAAAAGAAATTGAACCTGAGGTTTTCAAAATAATTCCTTCTGTGACTATGCCCCGCAAAGTGCAGATTCACACGTACGAAGATCATAGAATGGCCATGGCTTTTATGCCTTTGCTCACCAAAACCGATGTGCTCATCGAAGACCCCGAAGTGGTCAATAAATCTTACCCAAGTTTCTGGAAGCATTGTGGCTTACTGAATATTTCCATGGAGACTCAATCTTAAGGCATGTCAAAATTAAAAATCGCCATTCAAGGCGTACCCGGTTCGTTTCATCATCAGGTAGCCTTGCGCTACTTCGGTGAGGATACAGAAATTCAGGCTTTCAATACCTTCGAACCTGTAGCCAAAGCAGTCGCAACAGGCACTGCCGACTTTGGGGTAATGGCAATCGAAAACTCAATTGCGGGAGCCATCTTACCCAATTACGACCTGATCGATCGATATGAACTGAGCATACGGGATGAGTATTATTTGCCAATCGCCCATCAATTGATGGCTTTGCCCGGGCAGAAAATCGAAGATATTAAAGAGGTTCGCTCCCACCCGATGGCGCTTTTGCAATGCAAGAATTTCTTTGCGAAGCATCCGGAAATCATACAATTCGATGATGTCGATACGGCCTCGGTTGCTATGAGAATTTCCGAAGGGAAAATAACAGGCATGGCAGCAATAGCAAGCGAAATCGCAGCAGGAATCTATGGACTAGAAATCCTCGCACGTGACATTCAAACTGTGAAGGATAACTTTACCCGGTTTATCATATTAGAAAAAGAAAAATCAGCTCCGAAAGAGACACCCAACAAAGCATCGTTCAAGGTAACCATCCAAAATCAAAAGGGTGGATTGGCAAAACTCCTGACCATGCTGAGCGACAAAGGGCTCGACTTGAGTAAAATCCAGTCCATTCCCGTTATCGAAAAACCTTGGGAATATGCATTCTTTATCGATGCGGAATTTTCAGATTACAAGCAGTTTGAAGAAGCGATGGAGCTGTTGAAGAATGATTTTGGTGGAGTTAAAATTTTTGGAGAATATACCAGCAGAAAGACATGAAGGGATTTGCAGACAGGATCGGCACAGTTGAAGAATACTATTTTTCAGCAAAACTTAGAGAAGTAAATCAATTAATCGCCGACGGAAAACCCGTGATCAATCTGGGCATCGGAAGTCCTGACCTTGCTCCCGATCGATTGGTGATCGATGCACTCAAAAATGCTGCAGAAAATCCCAAAGCCCACGGCTATCAAAACTATCAGGGCATCCCCGAATTGCGGATTGCCATGGCGGAGTTTTACAGTCGTGAATACAAAGTCAAACTCAATCCCGGAAAAGAAATCCTTCCGCTGATGGGTTCCAAAGAAGGAATCATGCACCTGAGCATGGCTTTCCTCAATCCCGGCGACGAGGTTTTGATTCCCGATCCTGGGTATCCTACCTATACATCTGTGACCCGATTGCTTGGTGCGGAACCTGTTTATTACTCCTTGAATCTGGCTGATAAAGGCATGCCCAATCTCGAAGAACTCGAAAACAGGGATCTCAGCCGCGTCAAAATCATGTGGATCAATTATCCTCATATGCCGACCGGAGCAGCGGGAAGCAAGAAAATTCTGACAGAACTGGTGGCTTTCGCTAAAAAACATTCGATCGTCCTTCTTCACGATAATCCATACAGCCACATTCTTAATGCTGAACCTCTTAGCATTTTGGCAATCCCCGGAGCTGAGGAAGTGGCGATGGAACTCAACTCACTGAGTAAAACCTTCAACATGCCCGGCTGGAGAATCGGGATGCTTTGCGGTCGTGCAGACTGGATCGAGGCGGTGCTGAAAGTCAAAAGCAATATGGATTCAGGGATGTTTCTGGGCTTGCAAAAAGGCGCTATTGCAGCGCTTAGCTTGGGAAAAACCTGGTTTACTGACTTGGATGAGCTGTATCAAAACAGAAGAAAACTCGTCTGGAAACTGGCTGATTTCCTTGGTTTGAGTTATGCAAAAGATAGCGCCGGACTTTTCATCTGGTGCAAAGTTCCGGAAGGAAAGTCTCCTGAAGAACTGGTCGATTATCTGCTTTACGAGAAAAACATATTCATCACTCCGGGCAAAATCTTCGGTCCGCAAGGAGAAAGCTACGTGCGTATTTCCCTTTGCATGCCCGAATTTAAAATCCTGGAGGCTATCAACCGAATCAAACCTTAACCCTGTTATGAAATCAAGCATGACTCAAGCGGTGACACACTGTCGTATGATTAAAAAGTATGCGAGATTCCTCCCGATAGCTATCGGGATGGCCTTTAAAAATCAAATAATTATCACATGAAAAAAATTCACATCGTCGGACTTGGCCTTCTCGGAGGTTCTTTCGGTCTGGGAGCCAGATTGAAATTCCCTGAACTCATTATCACGGGAACGGATGCCAATCCTCAAAACCTGAAAGATGCACTTACTTTAGGCATCATCACGGAAGTGAAAGACAAGCCGGATGCAGATACAGACATTGTAATCCTGGCCACTCCGGCTGATACGTTGGGCGATCTTCTGCTGAAAACGCTGGATCAGATTGGGGAGGATACACTGGTTTTTGATGTAGGTTCCACTAAAGCAAACCTGACTGCGCTTCTTTCAAGCCATCCGAAACGCAGACAATATCTGGCTGCTCACCCGATTGCAGGTACAGAATATTCAGGCCCAAAAGCAGCTTTTGCAGAGCTCCTTGACAGAAAAGTGATGATCATCTGCGAACTTGAAAAAACTGATCTTCACCTGAAGGAAAAAGCATACAAACTTTTTGATGCGCTGAATCTGAAGTTGCGATTTATGGATCCTGGGGAGCACGATCGCCATTTGGCTTTTGTGTCCCACCTTTCACATATTTCTTCTTTTATGCTGGGCAAAACAGTTTTGCAAAAGATGGCTGACGAGAAAAACATCTTTGATATGGCAGGTTCAGGTTTTGCTTCAACCGTGCGATTGGCAAAGTCAAGCCCCGCAATGTGGGCTCCGATCCTCACCGAAAACAAAGAAAATATTCTGAGTGCAATGGATGGATACATCGCAAATCTGACTGCCTTCCGTAATAAAATCGAAGCCGGAGACAATAAAGGCCTTTACGAAGAAATGGCCGAAATCAATAAGATTCGGGATATTTTGGATTTGGGAAAATAAGGATTTCGGATTTCGGATGTATGATTTCAGATTTATAGAACTTCGAAATTCGATGTTCAGTGTTCGATATTCATTATTAAAAAATCTAGCAATTATCCCGCTTCTCCTGAAGCAGGATCAAAAAACAGAAACCACGGAGAGATTCGTGGTTTTTTGTTTCCCTTTTTCCCGCAGATATTCGGAGAAAAGGTCGCAGATGTAAACAGAGGAGAATCAGTAATAATACCGTTATCCTGCTTCTCCTGAAGCAGAAGCAAAAATAAAAACCACGGAGCGATTCGTAGTTTTTTGTTTCCCTTTTTCCCGCAGATCTGTATAGAAAAAGTCGCAGATGTTAACAGAGGAGAATCAATATTAATACCGTTATCCTGCTTCCCTTGAAGAAGGATCAAAAAACAGAAACCACGGAGAGATTCGTGGTTTCTGTTTTTAAACACCTCCCAAACTCAAATTTTTAAAGGATTTTAATCCTTTAAAAATATCAAATAAACCTGATATTAATCACTTGTTTATTTGACGAATAATAGACTTAAACCATTTTTTTTATAATTAATTTGATTTTATATTTTTCATGATCATTAAGTATTTGTCAATAAAAAAATCGTCAACCACTACTAATCACTGAAATGAAAGATCATCTAATTAACCGCCTTTCAATGTTGATTTTGGTATTGAGCCTAATTTTCATAGTTGCTTGTAATTATTACAAACCAATACCAACATCTCCTTCCTTGTCATCAAGTGCCAAAACGAAGGAAATAGCATCACAAAGTCAGAGGATATTTATAGTTCGAAGCAATCAAGGGGATTTTTTGCTGAAAAATGTGAATGTCAGACTAGATAAAGAAGACATGACTGGTATTTTGGAATCAGTACCAGAGTATCATCAAACCTACATCAAGGATGAAAAATTGAGGTATTCTTACGATTCCAAAACCAAGCCTGTCCTTCAGGAATTACACATTTATGCTCCACTTGACCCAGCATCCAAAATCGGATCGACGGTGACAATTCCAATTTCCAGCATTGCCCGAATGGAAATCATTGAGCGAGATAAAAAAAGAAGTACGACCAACACTATAATATTAGCCACTGGAGTCACTCTTGGAGCCCTAGCCGTGGCAGCAATAATAACATCGGCAAGTGTGGCTAATGATGTCTCAAAAATCCCAATCCCAACACCAAAGCCAATCGAACCAGAAGGGATGTCTTGTCCTTTTATAAGTGCCTATGATGGAGAGGATTTTATTTTTCAGGGCGAAGCATTTGGCGGAGCACTATTTCATTCTGTAGCCAGACAGGATTATTTGCCTTTGCCCTCCATGTCATTCGGGCCTGAACTCCAGCTTATGATCAGCAACGAAAGGAAGGAGCATATGTACATTGATGTTGCAGATTTGCTTCTGGTGGAGCATTCAGCTGGGGATAAAGTTTTGGTGGATCCTAATGGAAACCTGATGCGGGCACATGCTATGGGTACACCTAAAGAAGCGATAATGAATGGGCAGAAAGAGATGTTGAATAGAATCTCTGAATTGGACAATGTATTTTGTTCCTTCAACGATATTGATCAAAGCTCCTCCATCAACGAACTCATCGTTAAGTTTGATCATCCCGGAGAAGGAAAAGAACTGGGGCTTTATTTAAACCTGAGAGATTCCCCTTGGCTTGAATACATATTTGAACAGTTTATGAGTAAGTATGGTGATCAATTCCAAGCTTTTGATAAAGAAATGGACACAAAATCAGCAGAGGAATTATACCTGTGGCAAGAGATTCATCAGGTGCCCCTGACGATTTCGGTTAAAACAACAAAAGGCTGGAAAGAAGTCACCAAAACCAGATTTGTAGGACCTGTGATGAACAGGGAAATCGCCATTTCTCTTGAAGGAATAGAGTTGAAAGAACCCATCATAGAAGTTTCCTTCAAGACTGGTTTCTTGTATTGGGAAATTGATCAGATTGCCCTGGCTACGGTTAGCCGCATTTCCACTGAATCTATTCGGGTTTTAAAACCATCGGTTGCTATAGACGAGAAGGGAAAAGATAAACTGCGTCTGATTTCTGAATTAGATGATCAGTTTCTTGAGCAGCCTGTCCGAGGAAACAAAGCCTATTTGACTTATCAATTCAAGGAATTTTCAGGGTATAAAGCCTATTCAGCGTTTTTACAAACCGGAGGATATTATAAGGTTCACCATGAGTTTGAAGGACCAATGGATCAACAGTTCTTTTCAAAATATGATAAACCCGGAGGACTGTCCGACTTTAGCATGAGGAGCTATTTAGAAGTCTCTCAATATACCTCCAGCCCGGCTAACTAGTGAAAATTGTATCAGAAAACCACGGAGAGATTTGTGGTTTTCTGGTTTATAACTCCTTCTGAACTTCAATTATCAATGGATTTAATTAAACACTAAAATGAAAAATCATCATAATAACCGCCTTTTAATGTTGATCTTGGTCTTGAGCATACTTTTTACAGCTGCTTGTAACTATTACAAACCAATACTAACTTCTCCTTCTTTGTCATCAAGTGCCAAATCGAAGGAAATAGCATCAATGAGCCAGAGAGCATTTATAATAAGAAGCAATCAAGGTGATTTTTTGCTTAAAAATGTAAATGTCAAAGTGGACGAGGAAGAATTGATCGGTATGTTGGGGCCGATACCAGAAGAACATCAAACCTACATCAAAGATAAATCCTCTAATTTTTCCTACGATTCCGAAACCAAACCTGTTCTTCAGGAATTACACCTATACGTTCCGCTGGACTCAGATGTCAAATTCGGATCTATTGTAACTATTCCAATTTCCAGTATTGAAAAAATGGAAGTCATCGAAAGAGATGAAAAAAGAAGTACAACTAATTCAATATATTATGGAGTTGGTCTTTTAATTTTACCGTTGGTCTTATTTGTACTTATAATTTTTTCGCAAGTACTATAAGCTATTGCTCAAATAACAATAACAAACCCAATTTAAATACTTCAAAATTCGATGTTCCTTATTGAATTTTGATTACAAAAAATCCGGTCAGTTATCCAGATTCTCAGGAAGCCAGTTTCATAAATCAAAAAACCACAGAGCGTTTGTGGTTTTCTGTTTTTTTAATCTGATGTCAACAAAGGAGACTCGAAGTCAAAAAAAGATTACTTGAAACTGCGCAAAGTCGCAACTATTTTAAAATCAGCAGAGAGATAATGTTCGTTGCCACCGTGGTCCAAGACATGCAATTTTTTGTTCTACGCTTTGAAATGTCCTCTTCCAGAGAAGCAGTACATCTTAATAATTAGGCCTCTGCGCCTTTCCCGGAGGCAAAAATCGAAGCAGAAGACCATTAAAAATTCCGTATTTTCAAACCTCTAAACCCAACACCTATGAAATCTATATTTCTCAGCTTCTTACTTCTACTTTCTATTCAGGCTTTTGCCCAAAATGTAACTGAATGGAAAGTCCTCGAAACTACCAACGAAGCGTCTCCAAGACATGAAAACTCTTTCGTTGAACTCGATGGAAAATTCTATGCTTTGGGCGGCAGATCCGACAGACCCGTGGAAGAATTTGATCCCAAAACCAATACCTGGACTACGTTGGCTGAGGTTCCGATGAATTTCCATCATTTCCAGGCGATTGCTTTCAAGGGAGAAATCTACGTTGTCGGAGCTTTCACCGGAGGATATCCTCATGAAAAACCGATTCCGAATTTTCTGATTTTCAACCCTAAAACCAAAACCTGGAGGGACGGACCAAAAATCCCTAAAGACCGCCTTCGTGGTTCGGTGGGAGCTTTCACCCGCGGAGATAAAATTTACCTGGTTTGCGGAATCATCGACGGACATTGGGACGGACACGTTTCCTGGTTTGATGAGTACGATACCAAAACCGGAACCTGGAAAGTGCTTCCGGATGCTCCAAGACCGAGAGATCACTTCAGCGCAACGATGGTTGGAGACAAAGTTTATGTGGCAGGAGGCAGAACTTCACATGCCGCAATTGGAAAAGTGCTTGATCTGACGATTTCTGAAGTTGATTTCTTTGACTTCAAAACTAATACCTGGACTACGATCGAATCTAAACTTCCAACACCAAGAGCCGGAACTTCAACAGTTTCGAACGGAACTCACCTGGTCGTGATGAATGGAGAAAGTAATACCCAGCAACCTGCACATGCTGAAGTTGAGGTACTCGATACCCGAACCGGAACCTGGTCAAACTTGCCAAATCTGATCAAAGGCAGACATGGAACCGGCGTGGTTTACTATAAAGGAAAAATCTATGTCGCTGCCGGAAGTGCCAATCGCGGAGGCGGTCCTGAATTGAGTGATATTGAGTATTTGGATTGGAAATAAAAACGCAGGATACCGGGTTGCTGACCTCCCTGATTGACGTTTTGATAATCATAAAAAAGATAAACTACGGAGAGATTCGTGGTTTTTTGCTTCCCTTTTTCCCGCAGATTTGTACAAAAAAAGTCGGTAGAGTAAAGTCGTCAGGGAAGAATTTCCCTGACGTACCCCCTCTTCTATCCGTACGTGCGGTTTTCCCGCATACGGCTTTCCTAAGGTTTTCGCCTCAAGCATTCACTTCCTATTCAAGCTTAGTGAGTATTTTGTCGGGTCGATCAAGCCATATCTGGCCGTCAGTACCTCAAAGGCTTTATGTCTGTAAAGCCTACTCTTTCTTTGGCTCTTTCGGTTGTAGTATCGATATACTGTTTCCGACAGATATTTACGGAGACGTCTTCTGGGCATTTTCATGTAGCTTATTCCACCTGCATCGAAGTAGTTTAACCAGCCTCTGAGGATGGAGTTAAGCCCTTCTGAAACTTTTTCCGGGGAGTAGTGACCTCCTGATTTCAGAAATCCCCTTACACGTTCCCTTATTTTGGTTTCGGACTTCCTGCTCGAAAATATTTCCCAGTACCTTTTACACGTGACAACCAGATCCCTGCTGTATCGGACTGTGAAGCCCAAAAAGTCAAAGGTCTGTTCTCGGGCATCCAGCAACTTGGTCTTACTTTCATTCAGCGTGAGTCCCATCCTGTCCAACAGTTCTGTTAGCTTGGACAGTACTTCTGGAGGAATTTTCCTCCCCATCAGTACAAAATCATCTGCGTACCGCACGATCGATACTCCGCACTTGTGGAACAGGCTTTTTTTGCTAGTGACTATTCTATCCAAAAGGTGCATGTACAGATTTGCCAACAGGGGAGATATCACACCTCCCTGAGGTGTTCCCATCTTCTGTTTCTTGCCGCCTTTGAACTGACCATCCTCTTATATCGGACATTTCAGCCACATCTCTAGCAGTTGTAACATCCTTGGATCCGATATCCTCAGCTTGACAGCTGCGATCAGTTTGTCGTGCGGAATGGTATCAAAGTACTTGCTCAGATCGGCATCCAGTATTTCGGTTTTGCCTTTTCCAAGATTGTCTTTGATCTGCTGCATTGCCCCTTTTGCACTGCGATTTGGTCTGAACCCATGGGAGCAGTCTTTAAAGTCTGCCTCAAAGATCGGTTCCAATATCATCTTGCATACCGTCTGGACGATCCTATCCTTAACTGTAGGTATCCCCAGTGGACGCTCACCACCGTTGGACTTGGGTATCATGACCCTTTTAACTGCCATCGGGAGGTAGAGCCTTTTCCTGAGTTCCTCCTTAAGTTCTTCCAGATACCTGTCCACTCCATAGGTCTCAACATTCGCTATGGTCACCCCATCGATGCCGGGGCTTCCTGCATTTTGCCTCCCCTGCTTCCAGGCTTCCCTGAGCATATACGGTATCAACATCTTGTCATATAGCACATAAAACCTATACCCGCTCTCTAGCTTGGCTTTTTGGTATAGTTTCCCCTGTAGAGTCAAAACCCTTTCTGAATCAGGTATCTCACTCCGCCGACGTTTGATCAGCTCGTATTGTCCCGATTCTCCGATCTTATCCTGATGATTCATCAATTGTATCTGATTCTGATTCCTGAAAACTTTTGCCTTAGCAATGCCCCTTCGCTCACTGTGCTTTTACCTTTCCACAGCTCAATCACTACTATGGGCATCTCCGACTCCCTCGGAAGAAAGTTGACTCCTTCCCCGTTAGGGTATCCCACGTTCATGTGCAACCTTGTCTGGCACGCAACACCATCTTACTCCGGGTATCCGTCAATTTGCATACTACCGTTGCTTCAATTGACGTAACAGGCTTCACCAAATCTGAGAGGATGGCCAATACCAAAGCGTAACGAAGCTTGACTGATGCAGCTTACCAAATCGTAATTCCTGAGCTTCACCATGTTTGTTTCCGCCCAATGTGTCAGAAATACTTCAGTCCGAACGGCAAATTTGACTGGAAAGAACTTTCATCTTCCTAGGTTTTTAAGTCAATATATAAACCACACGCCTCATGGGGCACCAGATGCACACAGATTATGATCAGTAATAATACCGTTATCCTGCTTCTCCTGAAAAAGGATCAAAAAACAGAAACCACGGAGTGATTCGTGGTTTTCATTTTACTCGAAAATCCACAAGTCCAAAAAAATGCTCGCCCCTGCGCAAATTTATGGTGACATTAAAATCACCAGAGAGATTATGTTCAGTGTCACTTTCCTCCATGGGTTTGATTTTTTTGTTCTATGACATATAAGGTCCTGCTTCCGGAGAAGCAGGACAACTTATTAATTTCGCCACTGCGCCTTCTCGGGAGGTAAAATCTAAGCGAGAGGCCACTAAAAAATCCCGTATTTTCCGACCTCTAAACCCATAACCAATGAAATTATTCTTTTCCAGCATCTTTCTTCTGTTTTTCGTTCAGTCTTGTAATCGAAAAGTGACAGATTGGAAAGTACTCGAAACTACCAACGAAGCCTCTCCACGTCACGAAAACACATTCGTAGAACTGGACGGAAAATTCTATGCAATAGGCGGAAGAACTGACAGGCCCGTGGAAGAATTTGATCCTAAAACCAATACTTGGACAGTTTTGGCAGAGGTCCCGATGAATTTTCAACATTTCCAGGCCATCGCTTTCAAAGGAGAAATCTACGTGATCGGAGCTTTCACCGGAGAATATCCTCATGAGAAACCGATTCCGAATTTTCTAATTTTCAATCCTAAAACCAAAACCTGGAGAGACGGACCAAAAATCCCTCAAGACCGCCTTCGTGGTTCGGTCGGAGCTTTTACCCGCGGAGACAAAATTTACCTTGTCTGCGGAATCATTGACGGACACTGGGACGGACACGTTTCCTGGTTTGATGAGTACGATACCAAAACCGGCATTTGGAAGATACTGCCGGATGCGCCCCGACCAAGAGACCACTTCAGCGCGACGATGGTTGGCAATAGTGTTTACGTTGCCGGAGGCAGAACTTCCCACGCTGCCATCGGAAAAGTCCTGGAGTTAACAATTCCTGAGGTTGATTTCTTTGACTTCAACATCAATATCTGGAGTACCGTTGAGTCAAAACTTCCGACACAAAGAGCGGGAACTTCCACAATTTCGAACGGGACTCATTTAGTGGTCATGAATGGAGAAAGCAGTTCGCAAGAACTTGCGCACGATGAGGTCGAAGTGCTTGATACCCGAACCGGTACCTGGTCTAAGTTGACAAGTCTGAACAAAGGCAGGCACGGAACCGGGGCTATTTATTATCAAGGAAAAATATATGTCGTTGCCGGCAGTGCAAATCAATATGGCGGTCCCGAGTTGGGCGATATAGAGTATTTGGATTGGAAGTAAGAATGTCCGATGTCCGATGTCGGATTTCATTAACATCGATATTCGTTATTCAGTATTTGATGTTCTGAATTGAATAATTGGCGATCCATAGGTAGTAAGATTAAGATCTTGATTTCGCACTCGTATTTCCTAATTCGTATCTCTACCTTCTCATTTATCAAGAACTTCAGCATTCAAAATTTGATGTTCTTAATTGAAATATTGGAAAATTGAAATATTGAAAAATTAACGATCGATAGGTAGTTAGAGATTGATTCTGATTTCGCACTCGTATTTCGAAATTCTTTTTGGCGCTCGTATTTCGTAATTCGTATCTCTTCTTAATTTTCCCTAATTCTTGTTTCTTAATTCTTGTTTCTTGACTCTTCTAAATATCTGGCAACCCTTTTGAATAGACAGTATCAAACTAACCTCAATTAATATGAAACCTCTATTTACGCTATTTTTGGCCCTGATGATGGCCGTTCCGGCTTTGGCACAAGACGATTTGAAAATCCCTCTGATCGAGGTGGAAGGTTTCAGCGAGCGCAAACTTGCACCTGACGAGGCAGTTTTTTCCATTCAACTGGAAGAAAAATCCATGAAGGTCAATGATGCTGTCAAAGTTCTGAACACAAAAAGCAACAACCTGGCTGAGGCTTTGAAGAAGGCTAAAATCAAGGATTACAAACTCTTTGCTGATAATTACGCAGTGAACATCAACCGGATCTACCGAGGTGGATATGCTCGTGACAGCGGCTACATCGCTTCTCAAAACCTCAGAATCGTCACTAAAAGTACCAATGAAGATCTCCAGAAAATCGTGGAGGCAATTCAGGGTGCCGGCGACATGAGTTTCAATCTTAGCTTCCAGGTATCTGAGGCAACTCAAAAATCTCTTGATGATACCTTGCTTGTTGAAGCTTTGAAAAATGCCGAAAGCCGTGCTTTGCTGATTTCCCAAACCCTCAATATCAAATCTATTCGGGTTCACAGAGTAACTCTTGAGGCGACTCCGATGCCTTTCCTGAAAAACCAGATGCTCATGCGGGCTGAGACTTCAGATGCGCAGGTTTTGATTTCACCTGATGAGCAGAGCATCCAAAAACGTGTTTACGTCAAGTACACCTACTAATTGAAAGGCCGCGAAAGTGGCCTTTTTTTTAATCCCCCTTGCCCCCTTTTTAAAAGTCATTGCCTATTTAATGACAATTCAATTTTTAAGCTATTGGATAACAGGGTATTGAAAACATTTTCTCTATTTCTATAATTGTATTTAAAAGCCATTTCATTGAGATAATCTTGCAAATGTTTGGTTGATATCTTGTGGTATTGTTCTATGATTGCTCTTTTTAGCATCGACCAGAAGCCTTCAATGGTGTTGGTATGATATTCTCCGATTTTTCTTATTTTCTTTGAATGATTCAAGATGACGTGATTTGCAAAATGCTTTCCCAGGTCTTTATATCCTCCAAAACCATCTGTTATTAATTCACTTTCACGAGCTACTTTTTCCTTCAAAATTGGTTTAATTTCCTGTCCCCAAGCTTTATTGAGCACTTTTACGATTATTTTTCCTTTGCGTTCAATCATTCCCAAGACTGGTATTTTGTGCTCCATTCCGGACTGGTTATAAGCTCGCTCTTCTTTCAATTTTTCATGTTTATTGGTTAAAGAGCCGCCTATATAAGTCTCATCCGCCTCAACTAATCCTTTTAAAATCTGATCCTCCTCATTCATTGCTTGTCTGATTCTTTTTTGCAGATACCAAGCTGTGTTTTTATTTATCCCAAGATCTCTTGCCAGCTGGAGGGATGAAATCCCCTTTTTAGCATTAATAATCAGGAAGATAGCTAAAAACCATTTTGGTAAAGGCAGCTTGGTAGATTCCATAATAGTTCCTATCATAACACTGTAAGCCGCATTGCAGGAATGGCAATGGTGACGGAAAGAACCTTTCCTTTTTGTAGACTTTT
>JBILPR010000396.1:0-3834 GCA_044373795.1 Algoriphagus sp.
ATCAGGCTGTTTGGAGACTGAGGCATAGCACCGCTATGGTGAAGTCGAAAACAGCAACGTAGTGACTGATTTTGAAGCAATTACTGGCCGCAATAGAATTGCTAATGCATATTTCGGGTTTAACCGAACACCAAAAACCAATCTCGACAAGTGGGAATAAAATGGAGCAATCCAGCGGTACGCATCGGATTCTGACTTCATCCTAGATAAACAAGAGCAAAACAGGAATCATAAATGCCGCCTCCATTCGCATTCGAACAACCTCCGTGCTAAGGTTTGGATTGAAAAAACTCAGGTAATGAACAAGTGACATGATCAGCAAAAGGCAAGAGTAAAGCCTGTAATAGGAAGAGAACAGAACGAATCCAAAGAATGCCAGAAGGATCAAGGCAAGTGCAAGTTTTCGGATGATGAGAATAAGTTTTACGGGAGAAAGAACGGTGGCGAGTGATTCAAATCCCGCAATTTTATCCTTTGCCGCATCGAGACAGGAAAGCATCAGGAGGTTCAAATATGCCAAAAGCATATAAATAAGCGTGATCGCGATAGGTTCCCATCTGAAGTCGACCGCTTCAATTTGAAACCAGCTATACCAGGAAATTCCGATCACATAGAAAACTGCAGTGCTGAGTTCTTTCGTCCAAACCAAGTTTTTTCCAAGCTTTCGGATAAAAAGCATCAAGCCCAAAATCCCGATGGCAAGTCCAACCCCAATCAGGAGTTCCAGCCCAAAGCCAAAAAAACTGATCGCCCATATCAGACCCAACATGCCAATACCTCCGAGCATATACCTCAAGGTTTTCCCATAAACCCGATGAACGAGGTGTCGGTCCAATGGTGATCCTTCGGCGATCTTTCTAGAATCCAGCAAATGGTCTGCGGTATAAATGCACCAGACCGCCATTCCCAGCAACCCATAGACTTCCCACCCAATTTCAGCTCTCAGCAGTTTCGAAAAGAAGAGCATCCCCGCCATCGCTCCGAGAACCACGTCTCCGGAAAGCCAGGTAAACCAGCGGTAAAAGTTTAGTAGGATTTTCATGGTTAAAGGTAGACAGTGAATTGAAGAGGAAAGGAAATCCGCCCACAGTCCATAGTCGACAGACCACAGCAATCTCTGGTCAACTTATTATAATTTTTACAAGTTTACTTTAAATGTTGTACCAAACTGCTGTCAACTGTCGTCAGTGGTTTGTGGACCAGATTTTCAACAGACCACATTCAACGGTCAACGGCTATTTGCTGCCCAACTTATCATTTTTTTTACTAGTTTGAAGCGTCTTTTATCTGAATCTGCTGTCGACTGTCGTCGGTGGTCTGTTGACCAAGAAATTCCCAAAAACCAACCCATGAAAAATGCCTTATTCCTCTTCCTCTTCCCGCTGATCAGCGTATTCACATTTGCTCAAAGCCCTGTCAAAATCGCTTGTGTAGGAAACAGCATCACGCAAGGTCCGGGCAGAGATAATCCGGATAGCTATCCCGGCCAACTTCAGGCAATGCTTGGAGATGCCTATCAGGTCACAAACTTTGGAGTAAGCGGAAGAACGCTCCTCAGAAAAGGTGATTTCCCGTATTGGAATGAGCCACAGTTTCAGCAAGTGAAGGATTTTGGTGCGGATATCCTGGTGATCATGCTGGGAACAAACGATTCGAAGCCGCAGAATTGGGCGCATAAAACGGAGTTCAGACAAGACTACCTGGACATGATCGCCGAATTCAAAAAGACCATGCCGGCTGATGGGAAAGTTTATGTCGTCATTCCGGTACCTGTCACCAAAGATGCCTTTGGAATCACTGCGGCTGTGATGGACAACGAGCTCCGTCTGATGCTGATGGATATCGCCGATGAGACCAACTCTGAACTGATTGATCTCTACACCCCGCTGATGACCCGCTCTGACTTATTTGCGGATGGCGTTCATCCGAATAAAGAAGGTTTGGGAATTATGGCAAAGAATATCGCAAGGGCGATTAGGTTGTAATTTTAGATTAAATGGAATTGCAAAAGCCAGTGGAAACGCTGGCTTTTTTAGTAAATCCTTTTTTCAGGAATCACTCCTCTCACTCCTCCCCGAGGATCTTCCATGTCTCCCTTAAATCTGGGAATTAGGTGGATGTGTACATGATTGATAGTTTGCCCGGCAATATCGCCAACATTCAATCCAATGTTAAAGCCTTCCGGATTGAAGCGCTTCTGAATTAGTTCTTTCACTTTATTCAGCATAAAGATGCAGGAAGATTGTTCCTTGAAACTGAGTTCGAAATAATCTGAAACATGTCTTTTTGGGATGATCAAGGCATGGCCGGGATTTACTGGATATTTATCCAAAATTGAAAAAGCCTGAGCAGATTCAACAATTACTTCAGCCTCTTTTGGAAGCGAGCAAAAGGGACATTCCACTCCCTTCGACTTTGTAAAATTGTAATGGGTGTATTCGTAAATTTCACAATTTTCATTTTTGAATAAGGAAGTATAAGGGAGAATTACATTAGTCTGAAAGGTCGGTTTCTGGTGAATTTTGTGAGTCCGGTATCCTTCTGATCTCAGGTCTCTTCGAACCGCGAAATACGCTTTTCCCCCAGGTTTTAGTAAAGCTGAAACTTCCATTAAGACCAAGGATAGCTCTTCTGGTAAAAGAACATTCAAAACATAAAGACATAGTATTGTATCAAATTTTTCAATTGGTTTTTCCGGGAAATAATGTTTGTCATACCTTGAAATATCTACTCCTCTGGATTTTAATACCTCCACATCTTTCCCAAACCCGCAACCAAAATCGAGTATTGATCCAACCAAAAGACCTTTTTCAAAAAGTAAACGAGCAGGAAATGAAAGGTATTCCCGCTCTTTGGCAGTGAGATGAGAGTACGGATTTAAATTTCCCATTTTTCAAATCCTCTTTTTTCAATCAAAAAAGTACATGTACTTTTTAACTGGATAATTGCCGATTCTTTCCAATCTTTTGATTGATCATCTCCCAATAAACTTATCCTAATCTCCTTTTGAAATCTTGAATTTAGGCGTGAGTCAACTATACCCCAATAATGAAGAATTAAGTCTTTTCGATTTTCAATAAAAATTGGAGAAGGGATTTTATCCCGTTTAGAATTATTGGTTTGCGGATTAGAAGGAAGAAGATTCCACAAATCATTATTTTTCCAAACTGAAAAAGGGATTACATGGTCAACTTCAATCCTCTGAACTTTCTTCCCTGTCCAAACGCAATGAGTTTCACCTTCACTTTTTAAAATTTCATCAAAAATTCTTTTCGAGTCTTTTGAATCCCTTTCCGTAACTGGAGATTTAAGAACGTTCTCAATAACTTGTTGAATAGAAAGCTGTGATGTTTGGCTTGATGCTTTAACTGAGAATTCTGCCCATTTAAAAAGAATAGAATCTTGACCGCTGATAAAACTTCCCAATAATCTAAATGCCTGGTAGTAATCCATTGGGATTGAAAAAGCACCGAATTTCTTAACCAAAAACTCACTATCAACTTTCCCCTTAACCCTATTTGCTTTTAATTCAGGTTTAAAGATTGAATGAAAATCAGAAGAAATCGATCTTCCCAGATAATGCATCGGCATATTTCGTAGAGTATTATTTAGTGTTCCGGCAAGATTATATACCAAAGAATTGATTTCCTCAGGAATAGTATTCCTCTTCAAATCATTGTAAAAAACTGATAGCCCACCTTTTTGTCTGTAAAACGCTACCAATTCGTTCAATTGGGTAGCGAATGATAATCTGGAGCTTCCGTTTATCTGGGGAATTAGAGTCTCTGATTCAAAAATCGGATAGTAATAAATCATCCACTTTTCGATCAATAA
>JBILPR010000397.1:0-3830 GCA_044373795.1 Algoriphagus sp.
TTATTATCGGGAGGATTATGAAAAATCCGAGGTTCGATTTCCGGGATATTACGACGGCAAGGTTTTCTTCTATGACTGGATGCGTAACTGGATTTTTACGGTTTCCCTGACGGAAGATTACCAATATGACACCATGGAGCGCTTCATGCCATCGACCGTTTTCGACAAGCCGGTTGACATGCAGTTTGCCAAGGATGGCTCACTTTATATTCTGGAGTATGGCACGTTTTGGAGTTCGCAGAATGATGATTCGGGGATTTATCGGATCGAATTTGCTCCGGGAAACAGAAAGCCAACTGTTAAAATATCAGCAGATAAATTAGCGGGAGCTTCTCCGATGGAAGTGAAGTTTTCATCCGAGGGTACGATGGATGCAGATGTGGATGATCAGCTGTCTTACAGTTGGGATTTTGGAGATGGATCTGTGAAATCGACTAAAGCTAATCCAACTCATCGCTTTGAAAAATCAGGGACTTTTAAAGTTAGCCTGACAGCAACAGATAAAGAAGGCGCCTTTGCTACAACTTCAATTGAAGTAAAAGTAGGGAATGAACCTCCGGTTGTCATGATTGACTGGTCAGGAAACAAGAGTTTTTACTTCGGGAAAGAGGCGATCAACTATGCGGTGAAAGTCACAGACAAAGAAGATGGAGCGATTGCGGATGAGAAAGTCAATTTCTCGATCAACTATCTCGAAGGAGGTTTTGATCTGATTCAAGTTGGCCATCAGAAAGCAGAAGCGCTGAGTCCGGGAGAAAATTACATCACACAGGCAGGTTGCAAAGCGTGTCATGCGATTGAGAAGGAATCTGTGGGACCTAATTATACCGCCGTTTCTGAGAAGTACAAAGGTCAGGCGGATGCCAAAGGATATCTGGTCAACAAAATCATCAGTGGTGGAGGAGGAGTTTGGGGCGCAGAACGAATAATGCCGGGGCATCCGCAATTGGAACCTGCTAAAGTCGAGATTATGGTGGATTTCATTTTGGGAATTGCCAATCCACAAGCCAAGGGAAGTTCGCTTCCACTTTCAGGAACCTATTCTCTGGACAAAACTGAGAATTCGGAAGGCTATTATCTGATTGTTGCAGACTACCTGGATCAGGGCGGAAACGGAGTTGTTCCGATCAAATCCTCTTCTCAGATCACACTCAGAAATCCATTGGTCCGAGCATCTTCGGCAAACGAACTGAAAGATGCTGCGAAAGCAAACGGACCTCAATTCCAGTTTGTGGGATTCACTGCGAAAGACGCGTGGATTGTTTTCAGACAACTTGATCTGACCCAAATAAAGGAACTTGAGCTGGTTTTGAACCCCGGTAATGCAAAAGGGAAATTGGAAATCAGGGTAGGAAGTCCCGAAGGAGCGTTGATCGGATCTTCACCTTCGCTCAGTAAAGATGACCGTCCGAAAGGGCAGGAAGAGGTTTGGTTTCCGGTGAAAGTTGCGATTCAGGCAACTGCAGGAATTCAGGATGTGTATGTAGTCTTCCGGCCTGAATCAGAAGTTTCGATTTGGAACAGGTTTAATCTGAATACGATAAGGTTTAGCCGATAAAAATCTTGAACAACCAAAAAATCCCGAATCTGATCAGGTTCGGGATTTTTTTTGAAAGTCTTTGAAATGTTCCCGCAGATTTACACAGAAAAATACACAGATTGGCGCTGATCCGTGTTCGATTCTTGGAACTTCAATTGTCTTGTAGAACCTAACGAATCGGCATATGCGATGTTTGCCAAGCGAAGCGAAGGCAAATATGGGAGAGGAAAATAGTGCTTCCTTTTGAATATTATATCACTATTTTCCGAACCGTATATGCCGTGTTGTGCGATGTAAATTTTTTATCTCATCGCCGGCGGTACAGCTTTTGGTTTATTAAAAGAAAATTTGATTTTTTGGTTTTGTAAAATGGAAGAGGGGTAGGGGTGAATTCCATTTTACAAAACACCTTATTTATACAACGTTTTCAATCTCTTTAACATCTCATCGTTGTCCAATAAATCAACACTGTTTGTAAATTGATTAACAGACCCAATAGTTGCTGAAATTTTTATTACTGTAGGATCTTTGATTTTTTTCCTGAGCTCTTTTGCAAAGACATCGCCATGGATTACCAAATACGGTCGGTCATAAAAACAAGAGACATCTGTCGCAAGGGGCTTGGTTAGCTTGAGATCGTTGTGCATTTGAGAGATAACTTTGTATGCTTGTGATAAATACTCCTCACGTTTCTTCCAGTTTTCTGCATTTAACACCTTGTCCAAAATAGGCATGAGTTTATCAGCACATTTTAAGCGTGAAAAGGCCAGACCAAACCACTTACTATATGGTGCGTATTCTTTTTCCATTAGGAAGCAGAGCCTCATTACAGATTGAACAATTCGAGCGGAAATAATTTTCGAACCGATTTCATCGCTCACATCGCCACAACGGCCGACGAATGGCTCTTCTTGTCCAATTTTTTGCCATTCCGATGCAAGCATAAAAAGCCACACATCTTTTGGATAATAGCTGAATTTTGTCTGAATTTGTTTTAGACCGAGCTGATCATGAAAAATTATTCCGCTTTGTATCGATAGGAGTTTTTGTTCGGATAAGGTGAACCAATCCGAAGTGCTAAGATCAATGCCGGGATTAATTCCTAGATAATTTTTGAAAAAAGAGGCAATCGTGTAAATTTCAATACGATGATTAATAATTTGCCCTTCTTTTGCCTCCGACAGAAGTTGGACTCCGATTTCATTTGGGTTGCCAAAATGGGTTGAATAACCTTTAAATTTTGAAGGCAAATTTTCACCAAGAAAATTAGAAATCTTTTTCTTTTTATTAAAATCCGTCTCGGATAGAAAAAGAAGAACGCGCGGACCCCAATGGTGATCGGTTGAGCGTTCAGTGTCAAAGCCAAGTACTTCCGAACCTGGGCCGATAAGTGCGGCTGAATATTTGAGCCCTCGGAATTCAGTTTCAATAAGGGGTTTCACAACCTCTTTGTAGAATGATTCACTAAGTTGTAGTCCTGGTAAAAAATTTGTCATAGTTTTGTCTATCAATATGTAAAATGTTTTTCTGCGACCCAAGGAGTAGAAAAACACCTTGAACCCCTCTTTAATCAATAAAAAATCAAATTTTCGTCGTTGGTTAGGCTGCAAACCTCTGAATTAGTACAAAGATAAAAAATTTATTTCGCACAACGTTTTGGCGCTTGGCGCAGTGGCGGATTTCGGAGCACTAAACTGTCAAGACACCACAAAAGTTGATGCGAGGTAGAATGTTCAATGAACCACGACACCCGCCATTGAGCCAAACGCCTGTTGTGCGTTCGGTGTTTTATTTGTCATTAAATGTTGTCTCAATTCTTCTTCATTTACGTTCATTGTTTTTATATATTCTTTAAAGTTTTCTGTCGTCTGTGGAATTGCAAGTCCAATTTTCATTAGTCTTCCGTCTGTTTCTTTTATGCGGTATGATTCAAAAAAACTTATGTCTTGTCTTGGAAAGATTAAAAAACCATTTTTTGAACTAAAGCGATACATATACGCAATTGTCTTGTAGTAAATACTTGTCGCTTTTTCTGAATTTTCAGAATATGATTGTTGTCTGTCAAGTGGAATATATTTTGCATCTCCAACAGATTTTGGGTCTGTTCTACTAATAAAGTCAGGGTAAATTGATTGTATATTATTTTCAAAAAGATATTGTCTATGCTTACCTGTTTTGTTTTCAGGGTGGATATAATTTTCTTTTAAGATAGTATTAAGGTACTCTTCCCAAAGCCAAGCACCATCAAATAACAAGCCATAGACTTTATCCTTTTCTTTACCAAAAGTAA
>JBILPR010000398.1:0-3823 GCA_044373795.1 Algoriphagus sp.
ATGGCCTGGATTTTTTCTTCGGGAGTAAATTTCGGATAGTTTTCCAGAAGCAGTTTGCCTAAGGACTCGTTGTCAAAAGCAGCAATAGAACGGATCGCATCCATTCTCATAGTAGGTTCCTGAAGCAACCCCGGGATTTGGGCAGGCAAATCTTTCTGTTGCTGAGCGGCGAGAGTTTGCAAGGCTTTAATTCGCAGATCCCGATTTGCTGACTTGTTTTTCAGTGTTGCAAAGGCTCGTTGTGTAGCTTCGGTATCTCCAAAAAGACCGGAGATTTCCAGAGCTAATGCCTGTTGTTTTCCTCCGGATTTTTGAAGTTTTTCAGCTACTGCTTTCCAGTTGGCCGGAGTTTTCAGATCTGTTCGACCCTCCATTCCGCTCAGCATTCCCGACATTAGCAGCTCTGTATTAGGTCCTCCTTTACCGATCAGCGCTACCAATTTTTCAATTTGATCCCCATCAACAGCTCGTCTCCCCATGTTTTGAGTGACGAAAGTGAGCCTGGATTTTGGTGCCAATTCCAGGAATTTATCAGCACTTTGTGCAAAGAGAGGTTCGATTCCATACCAAAGCATTTTGGGTAAATTATGATCTTTCTCGTCCTCGGTATGCTGAATCAGACTTTCTGCCAACCCCCATTTTTCTGAAGTCGGGACTCTTTGCAAAGCGGCAGTCAGGTAAAGTCGAACCACAGGGGAGGCGTCAGACTTTGCCATGGTTTTGAATTTCGACAAGGCCTCCTGAGAAGGTTTTAAATCCTCGCAGAGCAATTGGATGGCCCATGCACGGATGTATTGATCCTTGTCAGAAAGGGAATTGATCAGATCTTTTTCAGTAAATCCTCCGGTTTGATGAAGGGCCCACATAGCACGAAGCCTCCAATCCTGGTTTTTATTGGTGGAGAAAATCGCCATTAAAGCTGGATTAGTCTTCGAGTTAAGCTTTTTGTTGACAGCTCGCTTGTGCAAAATGCCGCGGGCCCGACGGGAATGCCAGTCAGAGGAATTTGTTTGTAAAGCGACCAATTGGGCATCGCTCATTTTATTCAAATCAGAATACCTTCCGGGGAAGTCCTGAGCCAGTGATTTTTCAGGCATAATCCTGAAAATCCTTCCCGTTTCCTCATTCAAAACTTCCTTTCCACAGATATCGGCATCGTGCCAATCCAGGGCATAAAGTCCACCGTCCGGACCGATTTCCATGCTGAATCCCACCCATTGGGCATTGTTGGCCAGCATAAAATCATCTCCATGCTTCCCTTCAAAACCTGAACCCCTGGGAATCAAAATATCCGAAAGAACTCCGTGCTCGTGGATGTTTGCCATAAAAATCCGCCCCTGTTCTTCCTTCGGAAAAGCATCGGATTGGTAGACTCGCGCGCCTCCATGGGCAGAACGGTGACTATGATTTGCGATGGTTTTGATGTCCTCATATACATAAGGATTGAAGTGCTGTCCGCCTTGACGGTGGTAAATTCCGCCGGGCACCACATGCCAGAGATGGGGAATCACACAGGCGCTCATGAAGAGTTGACCTTTGGCGTCGTAGTCGATTCCCCAGGGATTGCTGAAGCCATGGGCCACTACCTCGAATCGGTCTTTGACAGGATGGTAGCGCCATACACCCCCGTTGATATCCACGCCTTCTTTTTCCAAGAGATCTTCAGGAAAGGCGTCTTTATGGTAATACAGTTTTGCATCTCCGCTTGGTTTTCTGATTTTAGACGGGGTTGCAAAACCCTGCAAACCGTAAAGCCAACCATCCGGACCCCAATGCAAACTGTTGAGCGTTTCGTGGCGGTCCCGAATTCCCCAACCTGTCAGGAGAATTTCAATGTCATCCATATCTGCTTTGTCATCTCCGTTTTTGTCAGGCACAAAAATCAAGTTGGGTGGGGCTCCGATAAAAACTCCGTCAAATCCCACCGCGATTGCTGCCGGGAAAGCCAAACCCTCCATGAAAACCTTTTTAATATCTGCCTCTCCATCTCCATCCGTATCCTCCAAAATCAGAATCCGGCTTTCTCCTGAATTGGAGAAACCGTATCCCCGGGATTCGTAATCCTTGTTTTCTGCAATCCACAGCCTTCCCCGGTCATCCCAACAAAAAGCCATCGGTTGGGTCATCATGGGTTCGGAGGCCCAGACATTTACCTTGTATCCGGCTTTGATCGTCATCGCATCCACAGCTTCCTGAGCAGTGAGGAATTTGGCATTTCTCCCTTCTTCCTGGGCCAGAGCCCAAAGCTCGGTCGTGTTATACATCCCCTCTCTTCCAGAAAAATTCCCCCAAGATTCGGTCAGTTCTACATCGTTTATTTCACCGGTGTGCACCAGCAGGCGAAGTTTGATGGTCTCGGTTTTTCCTTCTTCGATGATCCAGTCTCCGTCTTTAGTAAATGCCGGTCCCAAACCTAACTGACCATCAACTCGCCATTTGTTTGGATAGCCGCGGTTTTCTGGATGATCAAAAATCGAAATGTTGGCGCGGTCTTCTCTTCCTTCCACGGTCATTCCTACATTGATCCACATGGAAGGCTGACCTTCGGCTTGGGCGTTTTTCTGACGGGCGGCATTGATGATTTCGCCGTCGATTCCCTCTTTCCATGGCATCCGAACAAACAAGCTTCCATAGTCATATTGGCCAATTGTCACTTCGGTTTTGGCTTCACCTTTCCATTCGAGATCCAGCTTGTATTCTCCGTTCACTTCAGTTAAAGTCCAGTTTTGGGTTTCTTCCATCACTGTCCCGCCAAGGGAATCCAAAAGCTGATAAATGGTCTGCCACTTGACTTGTTCTCCGCTTTCTTCCACGATGTTCAAGGCTACTTTTTTCCAATAATCGCCCTGCGGATTGTGAAAATAATCACGGCCATTGACTCGGGTCAAACCCCAATAGAGTCCTGTCTGATGCTTGTGGTGTCCGGGGCTGTATTCCGTCAGGACTCCCTTTCCGTCAGGAGCCATCATCGGATGGATATATGGCCGGAAATCTTCCTTTGCATTCTGGATTAAAAACGGTTTTGTTTCACCCTCTCGGAAAACAGAAATGGTTCCGTCGCTCTCATTTTGAACAAGAGTTAAAGGTGTAGGCTCTGTAGAAATTTCACCTTGGCTCGTTTCTTTGGGTTTGCAATTGAATAAGGCTAGAAAAAGTAAAAGGCATGCAGGGCTGAGGAAGCGGTGAAGAGGCATAAGATTCAGGTTGATTGGGTTGAGCTAGAATTCACTCAGAGTGATTAAGAGTAAATCCAGTCAATAAGATAAGAAAACTGAGGAAAAAAGTCGCAACGTTTCAAATCTCCCGCAGAGGCGGAGTGGCGCAGAGAAAACCACCTGATTTTAAAATGACCATCCTCTCTCTTGTTTCCTTTTGTTCCTTTGTGGTAAAAAAAATATAACCATAAAAGGCACAAAGTTTACAAAGAAAATGGCTCGCCACGGCGCAAAATCGCGATGATTTAAAGCTCCCGCAGAGGCGCAGAGCCGCAGAGAAAAAGATTGATTAACAGGCAACGACTTCTTTCTCTTGTTGCCTTTTGTTCCTTTGTGGTAAAAAAAAATCTCTGGACTTTCATTAAAATCAATGGTACAAAATCCCCCTTGCCCCGTTAAAAAGGGGGAATCGCATTTCCGCATGATTAAAACCGATCTGCATCATTTTGTCTCCCAGAATTCCAGATCCTCTAGACCACCTTAAAACTCTGTGAAACTCGGTGCTTTCCTCTGTGCAACTCCGTGTAACCAAAACTTAAAGCTCCTGCAGAGGCGAAGAGAAAAAAGCGTGAAGGGCTGACATTGTAATAGCCTGGGGTGTAGCTTGA
>JBILPR010000399.1:0-3820 GCA_044373795.1 Algoriphagus sp.
TTGAAAACAACCGGGGCAGCCTTCGTGGCAGGATTAGTCGGTGCCGCAGTCTGGACAAATCTGATTTTGGACTCACCTGATTTTTCAAATAGGTTAAATGAAGAACAGTTTCCGTCTGAGATGAGTTTTGCTTCAGATTTCGTTCCTTCCTCTTCATCTGCAAAATCAGGTCAGGATACTCCTGTTTCATTTGTGGAAGCTTCGCAGGCAAGTACCGGTTCAGTCGTTTTTATCAAAAATTTTTCAGGCACTGATCCCCGTCGTTATAGCATGTTTGACTACTTTTTTGGCACCGGACCTGTCCAACAAGTAAGCACCGGATCAGGAGTTATTTTTTCAACCGATGGCTATATCATCACCAACAACCACGTGATTGACGGTGCAGAAACGATCGAGGTCATCCACAAAAAAAGAACTTACCAGGCTAAGCTCATTGGAACTGATAAAAACACGGACATCGCTATATTGAAAATCGAAGCCACAAATCTCCCTGCAATCACCCGGGGAAGCAGCAAGGATCTTAAAATCGGTGAGTGGGTGCTGGCGGTTGGAAATCCTTTCAATCTTACTTCCACTGTGACTGCAGGAATAGTCTCCGCCAAAGAGCGTCAGATCAATATCTTGGGAGGAGATTTTCCGCTGGAAAGTTTTATCCAAACGGATGCACCTATCAATCCGGGTAATTCAGGCGGGGCTTTGGTCAATATCAAAGGGGAATTGGTGGGAATTAATACTGCCATTCTTTCCCGCACGGGTTCCTACACCGGATATGGATTTGCAGTGCCGGTGGATATTGTGACCAAAGTATCCAATGACCTGATCAAATACGGAGAAGTTCAAAAAGCAATTCCGGGAATTGATGCGGTGGAGATCACTCCCGAATTAGCTGAAGAAATGAAAATAAAATCCCTGGACGGAGTAATTGTGACCCACGTCGTAAGGGAAGGCGCTGCGGAACAAGCGGGAATGCAGCGAAATGACGTGATTTTAAAAGTCGGAAATCAGGATATTACCGGGATGGGAAGTTTCGACGAAGCGCTTTCGTATTATTACCCGGGCGACCAATTGCCTATCACATATATCCGAAATGGTGAAACCAAAACTTCCCAACTTACCCTACAGAATCTCGAAGGTGGAAAAGGAGTTCTGAAGCGGGAATACTTCAGTTCAGGAATTCTGGGAGCAAGACTGGAGGCTGTCAATACGATTGAAAAAGACCGACTGGGAGTTCAATTTGGAATTAAAATCACAGGGCTCACTCGTGGTTATTTACGGGATTTGGGTCTGAGGGATGGATACGTGGTCACCCAGATTAACAACGAACCTGCGAAAGACCCGAAAGTGGTTGGAAAATTTCTGGAAGAATACAGTGGCAGATTACTTCTGGAAGGGGTCTCACCAAACGGTCAGCCTTTTATGCAAAGTTACAATGTGAAGTAAATTGATCCGAATCACGGGTTTTTCCCACAAGGGCATGAGCTCTTCATTCCATTTACAAAAAGTTCTGTAACTTATTAAAAAGTAAAACCCATGAAATCGAGCATGACTCAAGCTACACATAATGGAATGATTATGGACCATGCGAGATTCTCCCGAAGAAAAATCGGGACAGGCTATCTGGCCGCTAAAACCGAAATTATAAACAGATGAAAGCCTTACCTCAAAGCTGCGAACAATGCCTGCATGAATTCAGCGTCGCTCTTGAAGACTTGGATATGTTTGTTCAGCAGGCACGAAAAAACGGCCTGACAGAAGCTCAGTCCAGAGAGTTGGTTATCAATTTTGAGGTAGCGCATGAATTAGCCTTGAAATTAATCAATAAGTATTTTAAGCATCAGGGAAAAGGTCCCTTTTCAGGTTCCCGGGATGCGACTGTAGAAGCTTTCCATGCGGAATTGATTGACGATGGGAAAGTCTGGCTAGATATGATCATTGACAGAATCCAATATAACCCGGTCTATTCCACGGACACCGAAAGCAAATTCCTGAATAATATTCAGCACAGCTACCTCGACTCGCTTGAAAAATTCGAAAAAACGATGAATGAGAAGTTGGACCAATAAAAGGTTGAAGTATGAAAGCTGAAGGGTGAAAATTTCAGAATTCTGCTATCAGATTTCTAACTTCCTACTTAATAAGAACGCATCTTAAACTTCTTTTTCAACTCATTCACCGCATTGCGGAATGAGGTATCAGTTTCCATGATGTCATTCACAGTCTGCACTGCGTGAATCACGGTACTGTGATCGCGTCCGCCAAAATGATAACCAATCGATTTGAGCGAGTGATTGGTAAACTCCTTAGAAAAATACATCGCGACCTGTCGGGCTACCACAATCTCTTTTTTACGCGTTTTGGCTTTCAGATCATCCAAAGCAATTCCGTAATACTCAGATACAGCCTTTTGAATAAAGTCAATTCCTACCTCAGTCTCGATGTCTTTGATGATGTTTTTCATCACCATTTTCGCCAGTTCCAAACTGATCTCAACGCGATTCAAAGAAGCGTGCGCGATCAATGAGATCAGGATTCCTTCAAGTTCGCGGACATTGGTATCTACGGTATAGGCCAAATATTCGACCACATCGTCCGGAATAATAATCCCTTCAGATTGCATTTTGCGACGGATGATCACAACTCTGGTCTCGAAATCCGGCATCTGCAAATCAGCCGTCAGGCCCCATTTGAATCGGGAAAGAAGACGCTCTTCAAGTCCTTTCAGATCTCTTGGAGGACAATCTGAGGTCATGATAATCTGTTTCTTATTCTGATGCAAGTGATTGAAAATATGGAAAAACATCTCCTGTGTCCGGTCTTTTCCGGCCAGGAATTGAATATCATCAATGATCAACACATCCACCTGCATGTAGAAATTGGTGAAGCTTTTCACGTTGCCATCTTTGATGGAATCCATAAACTGATTCACAAACTTTTCGGAAGAAACGTACAGGACAAATTTATTATCCGGTCCGTTTTTGATCTCGTTTCCGATTGCCTGAACAAGATGCGTTTTACCCAAACCAACTCCTCCATACACCATCAGCGGGTTGAAAGAGGTAATCCCCGGCTTGGTAGCCACTGCGAAACCCGCGGATCTCGCAAGACGATTACAATCACCCTCGATATAGGAATTGAAAGAATAATTTGGGTTCAGATTGCTTTGTGTCAACGTCTCCGCATTGAGAGACTGCATTTCAAAAGGCGTTCTTTGGTCTATCGTCAAATTCCCGTTTTGAGAATTCTTATTGGAATTATTTCCCTGAGGATAAGAAACTACATAGGGTTGGTTGGATGAGTTGCCCCGGTCCACTACCACTGCATATTCCAATCTTCCGCTTTGACCTAAGGTCGTTTTGATAGCCAGTTTCAAAATCTGGACGTAATTATCTTCCAGCCACTCGTAAAAAAACTGACTCGGAACCTGAATCGTGAGAATAGTACCTTCCAGTTTCACAGGATTGATCGGCTTGAACCAAGTAGAAAAGCTCTGCTCGTTAACGTGTGGTTCGATCACACGCAAACATTCATTCCAAACTGCATTAGCTTCTGAACTCATTAGAGAAGGTTTCTGAAAATAAGACCTCAGAGGTTTCTGAGGGGGTCAAATTTGAAGAAAATTAACTTAAATAAAAAATCGATTTTATCTTGAAAAATTGAAAAATTGAGCACCTCATGAATCTTTACAAAAGTTTTTTCTTTGGCAGAAAATAGTCCAAATATCCTTAAAGTCAATCTTTTGCTAATCTATTTACGAGATCGATATTTTTTAATAATTCAATGACCGACTATTTTTTTTTTTCAAAATGAACTCGAAAAACCT
>JBILPR010000007.1:0-40547 GCA_044373795.1 Algoriphagus sp.
GAATTTCTCGTTGATTTCTTCGAATTCTTTCAGCAGATTGACCGTAGCTGCCACTGCCTCCTCTACTACTTCTTTCACCGTTTTAGCTGGATCAAGCTTGGGTTCCTGCTCGAGCATTCCAACGGTGTAGCCAGGGGACCAAACCACCTCGCCCTGGAATTCTTTGTCCATCCCGGCGATGATCCGGAGCAAAGAGGATTTACCTGATCCGTTGAGACCCAGGACACCAATTTTGGCACCATAAAAAAATGAGAGGTAAATATCTTTGAGTACTTTTTTCTGAGGCGGGTAGATTTTGGATACCCCAGCCATTGAAAAGATGATTTTTTCTGAGCTCATGCGTTAACTTTTACTTAAAATTTCACTTAATCGGCAAATATGGCAAAAAAACCCCTTTCTTAGGATAAGTGCATTTGAATTAATTAATTTGCGGAAAATTGAAAACGACCACCTAACCTACTGTAGAACAATGGACCATCCGTATGGATATATCAAGAATACGAAAGTTTATTTGAGGGGATTTTTAGGTCAGGCAGACAGGGAAATCGGTGAAGTAAAAGAAAACGAAGCCTCCACTCTAAAGTACTTTGAGAACAGATTTGAGCAACTCTTAGCCAAAGTTGAAAAACTCAAAAACGATATTCAGGAAAATCAGAACAAGGGTTCTTTTCTGATGAAACTCATACACCTGCGCGAATCTCTTTTCGAATCGGACGCTTTGGGTGATTTTATTCCTTTGATCGCAGAGCTCAATGAGCAGGAAGCTTTTTTGAATGAAATCATTCAGTCAAACAGATCTAAAAATCTGGAAGTGAAAAATGCGCTGATCGAAGAGGCTGAATCCATGAAGGATGATACCGAATGGAAAGAAACAACGGAATTTTTCAAGGAATTGAAACTTCGCTGGATCAAAACCGGCCCCGTTGAGAAGGAGCTTCACGAAGAAATCGAAACTCGCTTCAATGATGCGGTTCAGACTTTCTTCGAAAACAGAAGGCATTTCTTCGAGGGCATGGCCCTTCAGGCTGAGGAGAATATCAAGATCTACGAATCTTTGGTCATTCAGGCACGTGAGGCACATGATTTGCCTGATTCTAAAATGGCTTTCGATATCAGTAAGAAGATTCAAAAGCAATGGAAAGAAGCCGGCAAAGTACCTGCTGAAAAGCGTCAACCTCTTTGGGATGAGTTTTCGAAGCTTAACAACCGAATTTTCTCCCGATACAAGAGAACCCTCAATCCGGGACCGCAGATGCATCCGCGCGAACTGATGAAGAAAATAGAGACCCTGACAGAGGACATCAAAAGACTTGTCAACCTGCCGACGAGCTACGAAGTAATCAACAAGGCAAAAGCAATCCAGGAAGAATGGAGAAAATTGCCACCAAGAAAGCCAAAAGAGGCTACCCTGACGGCAAGATCCTTTCAGTTTTTTACAGATATCGTTTTTGAGAAAGCGTTTTTGGAGAAATTGATTCATGGCAAATATCCTGACTTCAGCGAAATGACGGCCACCGAGCAGATTGATCTTAAAATAGCCCTGCTCAAGGACTTACTTCACAGAGATCAGAGCGAACTGGATACGATGCAGAACAATACGGACAATTTCCGGGTCCAGACAGAAGATTTTGAGATTATGATGAAGAAAAAGCTGTCTGGTTTGAAGAGAAAAGTTGATGTAAAAAACTATCTTTTGAAGCAACTTTCTTTTAAATAATCGGTACACCTTACTTATTTCAAAAAAAAGATAATTTTGCAATCCTTTAGAAAATCAGAAATAACTTTAAAACAAATACTATGTACTGGACACTTGAACTAGCTTCCTATCTTGAGGACGCTCCCTGGCCAGCCACCAAGGATGAATTGATTGATTATGCCATTCGATCCGGTGCGCCACTTGAAGTAGTAGAAAACCTACAGGAATTGGAGGACGACGGTGAGCCTTACGAAACCATCGAAGAGATTTGGCCGGATTACCCTACCAAAGATGACTTCTTCTTCAACGAGGACGAATACTAAAACCAAGGCCCTGATCACTCAGGGCTTTTTTTATAATCCAAGAACCAGCCTGAGGCGTGAATATCCGGTTTTACTGACAGGAACCTGATTTCCATCCCGCATTTTTAGAATATAGCTATCTCTTTCAAAAGGCTCTATTTGGGTGATTTGATTAAGATTCACCATAAAAGAACGGTGAACCCTGGCAAATTTCCCCGGATCCATAGCGTCCTCAAGAGACTTCATGGTCATCTTTTTTAGATACTTTCCTCCGGCTGTATGGATGGAGATGTAATCATCCTCAGCCTCAAAGTAGGTGACTTCATGAATCGGAATGATTTTGATCTCATTTTTCACCCGCACCACCAGTCTGTTACTTTTCTCTGCCAATTGATTTAGTCCTTCTCGCTCCTCAAGTTGAGGTTCATTTGCCTGAGCCAAAAATTTTTCGATTGCTTTCGAAAATCTTTCCTGCGAAAAAGGTTTGAGTAAGTAATCGATCGCCACCGCATCAAATGCCTTGACTGCATATTGATCAAATGCTGTTGTAAAAATCACTGCAGGTGGAGAATCTATCAGTTCGAGCATTTCAAAACCCGTGATCTTGGGCATTTGCACATCTAGAAATATTAAATCCGGCTGATGATGCTGAATTGCTTTCAAACCCTTAAATCCATCCTGACAGACTTCCATCACTTGGAATTGGGGGAATACAGCCAGAAATTCCTGTACAATTCCTGCTGCCAAAGGCTCATCATCTATGATTATGGTCTTGATCATTTGAGTTGTGGGACTTTTAATTCTACAGAAAAAGTATTGTTTTCGGCGTTGGTTTCGAGCAAGTCTTTTCTCCCGAAAAGCAGGAAAAGTCTCCGCTCAATAGAAGACAATCCGAAACCTGTTCCGTTGGGTGATGTAGCTTCCGGGTCAAATGGATTAGTGATTTTCAGGAACAAATAATTCGATTCCCTTCGGCTTTGAAGTGTGATTTTCACTTCGCCGGTGATGCCATACAATCCATGCTTGATGGCATTTTCCAAAAGAGGCTGGATCAGCAATTGGGGAAGCAACATGGACTTGGTGTCCTCATCCAATTCAAAATCTACTGAAAGACGATGCCCGAATCGAACTTTCTCGATTTCCAGGTACATCTTCAGGTAATTCAGCTCCTCCTCAAGACTCAGCCATTGCTGATGATCTTTTCGGATCGTTCCTCTCAAAAACTCCGAAAGCTGCAGAACCATTTCCCTTGCTTTTTTGGGTTGGGCGACGACAAGCGCATTGATAGAATTAAGGCTATTGAAAAGGAAATGTGGCTGAAGTTGTTGCCTGAGTTGTGTCAGTTCAGCTTCCCTCGAAAGCTCAGCCATCAGCGCTTCTCTCTTGCGGGTTTCTTCTTGCTGCTCAAGTTTGGAAACAACAATTGCAATCAGGGATACAAAAATCTCTGCGATTGCGAGAAATGCCCAACGGAGATAAATATGTTCTTTCAGAAAATTAATGTAGTCCGATTCATCTTCAAAAACCCACTGGAGAATGAAACGATGACCATATACTCCGGCCAAACTTAATAGCAATGGGAGCACGAGCAAGAGCCAGTTATTTCCTCCCTTCGGAATGTAAAAGCCGAAAATCCTCTCCAACACAAATACTCCGACCAGGAAAATAACCGCGAAAACCGCCGCATCCGCCAATGCCAGAGAAGAGTCAATTTCATAAAAACGAAGAAGTAAAAATGAACCAAGGAGCCAGATGATTCCGGCCCCTTGTATGATCCATTTTGCTTTCGATGGGTTGGAAAAAGCGTTAGAAAACAAGCTCTAGCTGAATTTTAATTACGTTGGAATCTCGTTAAAATGATTTGATTTCCAAACCTCCAAATAAGATCGTTCCTCGAATTATCAGGACCTTGTTTGGATCCACTTCAGATTCACGATACAAGCGTTTGTCTTCGATCCCTGCTGCGATATTGGTCACTTCGGTCCGAATATCCCAATGAGGTGGTACGATCAGCTTCATTCCTCCGAAAATCACGTCGATCTGAAGATTTACTACCCCATTGAAATCTGCCTGAGTCAAATCCAGATCAATCCCTCCGAAAGCAGCCGTCAGTTTCCCCCCCTGAAAATTCTTCGAGAGCACCCTCTTTTGGACCCCGCTCAAGATCGCATCGACATTCAACTGATCCGAAAATGACGCTCCTGCCACATTTGAAATTGATCCCAAAGATTTTGGTTCACCTGTGAGGGGATCCTTTTGCTCAGTTGGCAAATCCTTGCTTCTCGATTGAATCTGGTCCTGAATATTTTTGAGGACATTTTTTTCATTCCTCTTTTTGGAGATTAGATGAAGCCCTAAGCCAATTAAAGCAATCGGCAAAATGTATCGATCCAATCCAAAATCGAAATTAAATTCTCTTTCGAACAAGAAAAATAAACCAAAGCCAAGCATCAGAACTCCAATTACGCTTTTGAACTCATTCTTAATCAGCGTAAAAGTTCCGATCACAATCAAAATCATGGGCCAGGTCAATAACCAATCAGGAAAAAAGAATCCGAGTTTTTTAAGTAACAGCAAGACGCCGATTCCTAGAATGATGAATCCAAATACGATTCCTCCGTCGTTGCTGGTAGAGTTAAATTTCCGTGCCATGTGAGTTTTTGTTTAAGTTGATGACCAAAAGTATCTCAAGTTCCAATGGAGGAAAACAGGCATTAGGCCAACCCAACTCAAAAGTCGGTAAAGCCAGGTAAAAAGTCGGTGAAAATGTATCCCGGATTTTTACCGATCCGCTTTTTGCCTTGAAGCGCGAAATTCTGCATACTCCATGTCTTCCGGAGTTGTGATTTTAATGTTTTCAGGATTTCCTTGGATCAGATTTACTTGCCAACCCTGATGTTCATAGACCGTCGCATCGTCGGTAAATTGAGGCAGTTCGGCTACATCAAAAGCTTTCCTGATTTTTTCAATCTGAAAAGTCTGAGGTGTCTGCACCAACCGGAAATACTGTCTTTCCTGAAAAACCGATTTTCCGTCATCCGTAACTTTTCGGATCGAATCTTTCAATTCAACTACTGCAATCGCGCTTCCTGACTTTTCAGCTTCATCGAAGCTGTTTTGAATTACTTCAGGCTTCACAAATGGCCTTACTCCATCATGGATTGCCACTATTCCGGAATTGAATGGCAAAGAGTTTAGTCCGTTTCTGACTGATTGAAACCTGGAATCCCCCCCCGCAACCAACTTATGGGGAATCTTAAATTGATTTGCTTCGCAAAGGAATCTCCAAAACTCAAAGTCGGTTTCAGGAAGGACTAAAATCAAATGAACTTCCGGGTCAATTTTAAAAAATACAGCAAGTGAATGCATCAAAACAGGTTTCCCCGCTATCGGTAAATACTGCTTTGCGACAGGCCCTCCCATCCGGAGACCTTTCCCTCCCGCAACCAAAATTGCTGCTTTATTCATTAGATCACTTTTGGGTAAAAGTAGCTTTTAACTCAGCTATTACTATTTCTGGAAGATTAATCCATGCTCAAAGTATATAAAAAAAGCTCCCCGAAGGAAGCTTTTAAAGTTTATAAGATCAACATCGCATCTCCGTAGGAGAAGAATCGATATTTTTCTTTGATCGCTTCTTTGTATGCTTTCATAATCAGGTCATATCCTCCAAATGCAGCCGTTGTCATCAGCAAAGTTGACTCGGGCAAGTGAAAGTTAGTGACCAGCGTATTCGCAATTTTGAAGTCGTAGGGCGGAATAATAAACTTATCTGTCCAGCCGGTACTTGCCTTCAGTCGGCCGTTTGCGGTGACAGATGATTCGACAGTTTTCAACGAAGTCGTACCAACTGCCACGACACGTTTCTTATTGTCAAGTGCTCTATTGACCAATTCAACGGTTCTTTCAGGAATTGCATAGTTCTCCGAATCCATTTTGTGCTTGGTCAAGTCTTCCACATCTACTTGTCTGAAAGTACCCAAACCAACGTGAAGTGTGATCGAAGCAACATCTACTCCCTGCAGCTCCAGTCTTTTCAGAAGATGAGGAGTAAAGTGAAGGCCGGCTGTTGGAGCTGCAACAGCTCCCACATTCTTGGCAAAAACGGTTTGATATCGTTCGCGATCTTCCGGCTCGACTTTTCTTTCGATAAACTCTTTCAAAAGAGGCGTCTCTCCAAGAGAATCGATCGTTTTATGAAATTCTTCCGGAGTTCCATCAAATAAGAATCGGATGGTACGTCCTCTTGAAGTAGTGTTGTCAATCACCTCAGCCACAAGGTCTGAATCGCCGAAATAGAGTTTATTACCTACCCGAATTTTTCTTGCCGGATCGACTAGTACATCCCATAATTTAAGTTCCGGGTTCAATTCCCGAAGGAGAAATACTTCGATTTCCGCACCTGTTTTTTCCTTGTTCCCATAAAGTCTGGCAGGGAATACTTTGGTATCGTTGGTGACGAAAACATCCCCTTCTCCAAAGTATTCGACGATGTCTTTGAATACCTTGTGCTCGATCTGACCAGTCTTCCGGTTTAACACCATGAGCCTGGATTCGTCTCGATTTTCAGTTGGATAAAGGGAAATTAGTTTTTTCGGAACGTCAAATTTGAAATCTGATAATTTCATAGATAAGCTTTAGATGTCTGAGCTTGATTTTTTTTTGCTTTAGAATTACTCTAAAAAATGCAAAGATAGAAACAATAATGCCCAATTTCAGCTAACTTAACAAATTGTTTTAACCAACTATTAAAATCATGCTCTTTTTCAAACTCACTTGGGAAAGCTTCCGATTTGCAATTTCTGCATTGAAAGCAAATCTCACCCGTACAATTTTGTCTTTATTAGGTGTTACGGTAGGTATTTTCGCCATTATCGCCGTCTTTACTTTGGTAGATTCTCTTGAAAAAAACATCAAATCTTCATTTGCCTTTTTAGGGACAAATGTGATGCGAGTTGACAGATTCCCATTTGCAACCGGCCCTCCGGGACAATACCCTTGGTGGAAATATTTTCAACGTCCTCCCGGCACCCTTTCAGAATACAAATTCTTGCAGGAAAGACTTACTTCTGCTGAAGGTATTACTATTTCTGCCTCCGCTAATACTATAGTAAAAGCAGGAAGCAATGCTTATCAGGGAATGCAACTCACAGGTATAGCTTACACTTATCAGGATGTCTACGAAGTCGCTCTGGAAGAAGGAAGGTACTTTTCAGAATCTGAGGTTAATGCTGCCAGAAACCTGGCGATCATAGGAAAAAAGATTTCAAATACTTTGTATCCGGGTCAATCAGTGATTGGCAAGGAAATCAAGATAAAAGGAATGAAATTCATCGTAGTTGGTGTTTTTGAGGAAGAAGGAGAAGGGCTGTTTGATTTACCATCAAAAGATGAAGCTTGCCTGATTCCTTACGGTGCATTTACAAAAGCTTTTTACACAGGAAAAAACGGAATCGAACCGATCATTGCTGCGAAAGGGAATGAAGACGACATTGGCTTGGTTGCCCTCGAAAATGAAATGACTGGTTTGATGAGAGCAAAAAGAGGACTAAAGCCAGTTCAGGATGACAACTTTGCTTTAAATAAAACGGAATTCATTCAGAATTCAATAGGGGCTATTTTCGACGTAATATCAGTTGCAGGCTGGGTTATCGGAGGATTTTCGATCCTGGTAGGTGGCTTCGGGATTGCCAACATCATGTTTGTTTCTGTGAGAGAACGAACCAATATTATTGGTATCCAGAAATCACTCGGAGCAAAAAACTATTTTATCCTTTTCCAATTCCTTTTTGAGGCAATTTTCCTGAGTTTGATTGGAGGCGCAACAGGGATTTTGTTGGTCTTTGGATTAAGCTTTGTTCAGTTAGGCACATTGGAATTAGCCCTTTCTTTCAAAAATATTGTACTGGGATTAGGAGTTTCCTCTATTATCGGGGTGGTTTCGGGGATTGTTCCGGCAACCATGGCTGCAAGGCTTGATCCGGTCGAAGCAATCCGTGCGACATAAAAAAAGGGGCTCTTCCTAATGAAGAGCCCCTTTTTTCTTTTATAACTACTATTCTTTTTCTCCTTTGGAAGGTGAAGGCTGCGTCGGAAGCAAACCGGAAGCAGCTCTGATTTTAACTTCTAATTCGTCCATCAATTCTGGATTGTCCAAGAGGATATTTTTTACAGAATCGCGTCCCTGACCTAGTTTCTCACCATTGTAGGAAAACCAAGAGCCTGCCTTCTTGATGATTTCAAGCTCAACTCCAATGTCTATAATCTCACCTACTTTTGAAATTCCCTGACCGTACATGATATCAAATTCCACAACTTTGAAAGGCGGCGCTACTTTATTTTTTACCACTTTCACCTTTGTCCTGTTTCCGAGGATATTATCCGCTCCTTCTTTGATTTGACCGATTCGACGGATATCAAGACGAACTGAAGCGTAAAATTTCAAGGCATTACCACCCGTGGTAGTCTCAGGATTGCCAAACATCACACCGATTTTCTCTCTCAATTGGTTGATGAAAATACAAGCACATCCGCTTTTATTGATTGCCCCTGTCAGCTTTCGAAGTGCCTGAGACATCAACCTTGCTTGAAGCCCCATTTTACTTTCTCCCATTTCACCTTCAAGTTCACCTTTTGGTACCAAGGCGGCCACGGAGTCAATTACAATAATGTCTATCGCTCCTGATCTGATCAAATGCTCTGCAATTTCGAGCGCTTGCTCTCCATTGTCCGGCTGGGAGATAAGAAGATTTGTAGTGTCAATTCCGAGTTTTTCAGCGTAAAATTTATCAAAAGCATGTTCCGCATCGATAAAAGCTGCCATTCCTCCAGCCTTTTGAGCTTCCGCAATGCAATGCATGGAAAGCGTAGTTTTACCTGAAGATTCAGGACCATAAATTTCAATCACCCTACCTCGGGGGATTCCGCCAATGCCAAGTGCCATATCCAACCCAAGAGAACCCGTGGAAATAGCAGGGATATCAACCACTTTATTATCGCTCAGCTTCATCACTGTACCTTTTCCGTAGGTTTTTTCCAACTTATCAAGCGTAAGTTGAAGGGCTTTCAATTTTTCTGCGTTAATACTCATGAGTTATAGTTTGAAGGAATCAATAGTCTGTGAAATTAAGGAATCAATGAACCATTACCAAGGAGACCGTAGTATTGTTTCAGAGGACCAAATTCGTAATTTTAATGGCTATTCGG
Organism: Algoriphagus sp.; assembly: GCA_044373795.1. GTDB lineage: Bacteria > Bacteroidota > Bacteroidia > Cytophagales > Cyclobacteriaceae > Algoriphagus. The sequence continues at coordinate 9,205 of JBILPR010000007.1, forward strand.
CACGATTTTTCGTAATACTTGTAGAAACCCAAACATTCCGTCAGGTATTGTCAATAAAATTTATGAAACGAATCAACCTAACGGCTACTCTCTTCATTTTTCTTTTCCATTCCAACATTTTTGCCCAATCAAATGGGCGAAATTCTGCTTTTTCCTTTGGTGAAGAATTAAATTTTGAGGTTTCCTACGGTTGGCTCGTCTTGGCAGACGCCAAACTTCAAGTTGGAAAAAGACCACATGATCAAGGTCAAAGGCCTCATTATAAAATTGATGTCTTTGGTAAAACTAAAGGTGCCGCAACAATTTTCGGGAGGGTAAACGACAACTGGGGGACTTATTTGGACATTGAATCAATGCTTCCTTCTCTTTCTTACCGTCATATTGAAGAGGGGAATTACCGAAAACATGAGCGCGTTCTGTTTGATCAGAAAAAAGGTAAGGCTAGAATGGAGCTTTATGACAGAGATAATAAAACTCTGAAACAAGTAAAAGAATACAATTTGCCAAGCGAGGTACAAGACCTTGTCAGCGGATTTTATTATTTAAGAACAATGGATTTAAAAACTCTTATTCCAGGAGAATCTGTTCTGATCAAAGGATTCTTCGATAAGGAAATTTATAACATAAAGTTAATCTACGAGGGAACTGAGCTGTTAGAAACAGAACTTGGTATGAAAGACACCTACATTTTCTCTCCTCAGCTTCCAAAAAACAAACTGTTCAGAGGGGACTTTCCTGTAAAAGTGTGGATCACTAAGGATCAGAACAAAATTCCGGTAAAAATCAAGGCTAATATGTTTTTGGGATCATTGAATTTGGATATAAAATCAGCCAAGGGACTGAGAAACAATTAAATCACGTTGGGTTAATATTAAGATAACATTCTCCTGAAAAACAGAATTTTTTGACACTTTATAGGTTTATCTCACATTTAATACGTGCTTTTATATGGACTCAATCCTGTAATATTGTTTAATTTTAAACAAAGTATTACCTAATATCTACATGAGCGAAAAGCAAAAAATCAAAGTCCTGGTAGTAGACGATGAGCCGGATATTGTAGAGATTCTCAAATATAATCTTCAGAAAGAAGGCTATGAAGTAGCCACTGCTGAAGATGGGATAAAAGCGGTAAAAGTTGCTGGCAAATTTTTACCGGATGTTATCCTCCTGGACATCATGATGCCAAATCAGGATGGTGTTGAGACTTGCTTGCAGCTTAGACAAATTCCAGAGTTGAAGAACTCCTTTATCATTTTCCTCACTGCGAGGATGGAAGAATACTCAGAAGTTGCGGCTTTTGATGTGGGAGCTGATGATTACATCACTAAGCCTATTAAACCAAGAGCACTCATGAGCCGAATTGCTGCCTTATTCCGCAGGGAAACGAAAAAGGAACAAGAAGTCTCTCAAATAAAAGTAAAAGACCTCCTTATAGACAGAGGAAGCTATACCATCGACAAGAATGGCAAGACAATCACACTTCCCAAAAAGGAATTTGAATTATTGTATTTCCTCGCCAAGAACCCTAATATAGTTTTCAGTAGAGATGAGCTTCTCCAAAATATTTGGGGAACCGATGTATTCGTTTTGGCAAGAACAGTGGATGTACACATCAGAAAAGTCAGAGAAAAAATAGGAGAGGACTACATCACTACTGTTAAAGGCGTGGGATATAAATTCGATTTAGGCTGACATGCTCGCAACTTCCCGGAGTATTTCCCTCATTCTTGCCTTAGCGATTTCACTCCTGGTTGCAGCATTTTTATCCCTATTGCCCGAGTCAACACCCACCCTTTTGTTTGTGGCGGCAGGATTATCTTTCTCAGCATCCTACATCCTCATTACTATCACCCTTGAGTTTCTGGTTTTTAAAGAAATCGGAAAGATCTATTCCCTCTTGGAAAAAATTCAAAAGAAAGACCTTTCCGGGATTACTGAAAAAACCCTCAAATCTTCAATTTCTCCGCTTAGCAAAATCAATAAAGTCATCAATTCATATGTCCTGGCAAGGCAGACAGAAATAGACACGCTGAAAAAAACGGCTGAATTCAGAAGAGAATTTATCGCAGATATTTCTCATGAATTGAAGACTCCAATCTTTGCTGCGCAAGGATATATTCATACCCTTCTGGATGGAGCGATTGATGATAAGCATGTCAGGATGAAGTTTCTGAAGCGTGCCGCAAAAAGTCTGGACTCCCTTGATGTACTTGTTCAGGATTTGCTGACACTCAATCAAATGGAAAGCGGTGTGATCAAATTCAATTTTACAGTATTTGATCTGAAAGATTTACTCATTGAGGTGATTGACGAGCTGGAAAACAAAGCCTCCAAGCGCGATGTCGTGATTAAGTTTGAGTTTGAGCCCGAAAAAAATTACCTGACTACTGCTGATCGGCAGAAAATTTACCGGGTTTGCCAAAATTTAATTTTCAATGGCGTGAAATATAATCACAACGGAGGCGAGGTAGTGGTTACTTTAAAATCTCATAAAAACTCAATCCAAGTAGATATCAAAGACAATGGACCGGGAATTCCTCCTGAAGATTTAAAACGGATTTTTGAACGTTTTTACAGGGTGGAAAAGAGCCGATCAAAAGAAAAAGGCGGAACAGGTCTGGGGCTTGCAATTGTAAAACATATCCTGGAAGGACATAAAAGCAAGATTTCCGTGAGTTCAACGCTTGGAAAGGGATCCATCTTCACTTTTTACCTTCCTTTGGAAAAGGATAAAAAAACTCAGGAAAAAAAACTTATTGAATCCGGAAAATCAATCCCTAGGCCACATACTGCTCATACAGACTGAGCAGAGTCAGGTCAAGATTTTCTGAAAGTCCGGAATGCGGACGGGAAGTCTGAAGCATCGAACTCCTCACTGAAGTCAGCCATCGGAATCTTGATGCGGGATCATGCAAAGCGATCGGATTTCCTATTTTTTCGCCAGCACAGATTTTTTGAAAAGAATCCAAGTAACAATTAAACAGATTTAAATCCGCATTAGGATCCAAGGCAAGCAATTTTTCTTCCGGCAAATGAATTGTACAAGCAAGGTAATTTAGGCGCTTGCAGCACAGGACTACTCCAACATTGATAAATTCTTCTCGCTCCACCCTTGGCACGAGACGAATCAAGGCATACTCAAATAAGTGCTTCCCTTGCATGCTTGGCTTCTGTTAAAAACAGGTCAGAATTCTCTAATCTTTTCAGTAAAAAAGCCTCATACACATCCCTGGCTTCATCAGCCGTTTCCGCATCTCTGGAAGCAAGTAGCCATTCTTCCGGCACTTCTTCCAGCACACTTCGGATCATTTCACGCGTGATCACCTTTTTCATTTCCTCATCCACGCGATCCAACTGACTGGCTTTTGGTAAAAGCACATGGTCTTTGATCATTGAAAAAGGACTCAATGCGTGTTTGTCAAAATTTTCCCAGGAATGGTGAAAAAGGAAAGATGCACCATGATCAATCAGCCATAACTCCCTATTCCAAATAAGCAGGTTGGTGTTTCGAAAGGTCCTGTCAACATTGGTAATCCAAGCATCAAACCATACAATTCGTGAGGCCAGATATTCATCTACTTCGGAAGCACCCGGATCGAAAGTCATCGCCTTTGAAAGAAAATGTAAGGCCAGGTTCAATCCCTGACTGCTTTTGAGAAGATCCTGAATCTCTTCATCTCCTTCAGATCTCCCGAAAGCTTCATCCAAATTGGCAAGCACAATTTCCGGAACCTTGAATCCCAGATGTCTTGCAAGTTCTCCCCCAATCAACTCGGCAATCAAAGCTTTCTCCCTCTGCCCGGCTCCTTTGAACTTCAATACATAATTAAATCCATCATCAGCCTCTGCCAATGCAGGCAACGAACCTCCTTCACGAAGTGGCATCACGTAGCGTGTGACATTGATGAGTCGAAGGGTGTCCGGAAGATTATTTTTCTGCATCAGTTTTGGAAGAAGAAAACAAATAAAATTCGAAATCTTTAAAACATAGGGATTGCACTGAGATTAATTTTTCTTCCCCAAAGTATTTTCCTTTAGATTCTATTGATTTTCAATCAAAAAGAAAGTAAGGCGTTATGAATCAACGAATTGTTTTTTTTTATAAACCTTTTATTAGTTTTATACAAACTAAATTTTTTACCAATTATGAAAGCTTTCAGCTATTTGTTTATTCTAATTGCAGTGATGAGTTTTTCATGTAAAGAAAATGAACAGCCTCAATTTGCCACAGTTGACGTTATGGCATTCATCACTGTGCTGGACGAGCAAGGCAACAATCTTTTGGATCCAAGTCAGGAAGGTTCATTTAAAGCGAAGGATATCAAAATATTCTACGAGCAAAACGGGAAGATGGAAGAATTCTTTCAAGCTCACTTAGATATGCCTCGCAACTTTAGAATTGATCCACCTGAACTTGGGAGTGATTATCTAATGGCAATTTCATTATCAAATGAAAAAACCGTGATTCAATGGAATGAGTTTGAAAGTGACACGCTTATTGCTGAAATAGAGCAAATGGGTCAAGTAGGAGCTGGATTTTTCGTTAAAAAAGTCTTCTATAAAGGCGAAATCAAATATGATATTTCGACTTCCACGACTGGGCGAGAATTCACAATCATCAAATAAGCAAAGACCGGGATATAAAATCCCGGTCTTTTTTTACCCAAAACCAATATCAAAAGTCAATTTTTTCCACGCAGTATTTTTCCCTACTTTTGCGCACTCTTTGAAGAGGCAGTAGAATCCATGAAAAGAATAGATTTTCAAAAACTTATTTTGTTTGAAAACACGGATTATCTGGTGATCAACAAACCCCCGTATCTGTCTAGCTTAGACGACAGACACGAGGCTCAGAATATACTTGACTTAGCCAAAGCACACACCCCCGATTCCCAACTGTGCCATCGATTGGATAAGGAAACTTCAGGTTGTCTGGTGATCGCCAAAAATCCCGAGGCCTACAGGCATTTGGCCATGCAGTTTGAAAGCAGAAAAGTCGACAAAGTCTATCATGCAGTGGTGGAAGGGATCAAGGAATTCAGCAATGTGCTGGTAGACCGAAATCTCTTAGCCAACAACAAAGGAATAGCTAAAGTCAGTAAAGAAGGAAAGCCTGCAAAGACGATTTTCACTACGTTGAAAACCTACTATGCGCACACCTTGGTCGAGTGCAAACCCATAACCGGAAGACTGCATCAGATCAGAGTTCACCTGGCCTACCTGAAAGCTCCGATATGCGGAGACACTTTATACGGAGGCAATCCCTTGTTTCTTTCATCGCTCAAGCGCCGCTTCAATCTCAAGAAGGACACAGAAGAATTACCGATTATGCAAAGGGTCTCTCTCCATGCGTATTCGATTGGATTTGAAGGACTGGATGGGACGTTATTGAAGATAATTGCCCCTTATCCAAAAGATTTTCAGGTACTGGTCAATCAATTAGAAAAGACCGCCTGAGCGATTCAGACGAATAAATTGGAAAGAAAATAAAATTCCATTCGGGATTTTCGGCCTAAGCCTATGAAAATTAGGACTTAGTGTTTGAAATATTTTGCATGAAAAATAAATTACTTCTATCTTTGTGTCCCTTTTTGGGGGTGAAATAAATTTAACAAGCTAAATATTAAACAGTTACACAGTGGATACTTTAAGCTATAAGACCAAATCAGCCAACGCCGCAACTGTAGACAAGCAATGGGTAGTTGTGGACGCCCAAGCTGCAGTTTTGGGTAGATTGGCCAGTGAGGTAGCAAAAATTTTAAGGGGTAAGACCAAGCCAAGCTTCACTCCTCACGTTGATTGTGGTGACAACGTCATCGTAATCAACTCAGACAAGATCAGATTAACCGGAAACAAGATGAATGAAAAAGTCTATGTTCGTCATACCGGTTATCCAGGTGGACAGAGAATTTCTACGCCTAAAATGTTGATGGCAAAGTCATCTACAATTTTGATCGAGAAAGCTGTTCGAGGCATGTTGCCAAAGAACAGATTGGGAAGACAATTGTATGGCAACTTGTACGTATACGAAGGAGCAGAGCATCCACACGTAGCACAGCAGCCTAAATCTATTACCTTATAATTGCCTCACTCATGGAAATGATCAACAAAATCGGTAGAAGAAAGACCTCTGTAGCCAGAATTTACATGGCGGCAGGAAATGGTAAAATCACCGTTAACAACAAGGCACTGGAAGTGTATTTCCCATTCGATTTGCATCAGATCGTAGTGAAGCAGCCATTGACTCTTGTAGGCGTGGATGGCAACTATGACATTCAAATCAATGTAGACGGAGGAGGAATTAAAGGACAAGCTGAAGCAGCTCGTATGGCGATCTCCAGAGCTTTGTGCGAATTCAACGCAGAGCACAGAGGTGCATTGAAAAAAGAAGGTTTCCTCACTCGTGACCCTAGAATGGTTGAACGTAAGAAGCCAGGAAGAAGAAAAGCAAGAAGAAAGTTCCAGTTCTCGAAACGTTAACAGGACTTCTCTTTCGATTATTTTATAACAAATTCATTCATGACCAAAATCGAATACAAAGACTTACTAGATGCTGGTGTCCATTTTGGACACTTAACGAGAAAGTGGGATCCAAGAATGTCTCCATACATCTTTATGGAGAAGAATGGCATCCATATTATCGATCTTAACAAAACGCTTGCTTGCCTCGACGAAGCATCTAACGCAATCAAGCACATAGTACGCTCAGGCAAAAAGGTGATGTTCGTCGCCACTAAAAAACAAGCCAAAGACCTGGTAGCGGCTGAAGCTGTAAGACTTAACATGCCTTTCGTAACTGAAAGATGGTTAGGTGGTATGCTGACTAACTTCGCTACTATCCGCAAGTCCCTGAAAAAAATGTCTTCACTCGAGAAATTGATGAAAGAAGATGCTTACAAGAACTTGGCTAAAAAAGAGCGATTGATGGTAAGCCGCGATAAAGAGAAAATGGAAAGCGTACTCGGCGGTATAGCTGATCTAAGCAGACTTCCTGCAGCTCTTTTCGTAGTAGACATCAAAAGAGAGCACATTGCAATTGCTGAAGCTAAAAAGCTTGGTATCCCTGTTTTCGCATTAGTAGATACGAACTCAAACCCGAACGAGGTTGATTTCCCAATCCCTGCCAATGACGATGCTTTCAAGTCCGTATCTCTGCTTGTAAAAGCATTTGGTGCAGCTATCGAAGAGGGTCTTTCGGAAAGAAAGAGAGACAAGGACGATGCTAAACTGACTGAGGAGGAAGAAGCAAAAAGAGCTGTTGACGCTGAAACACAAGAATAATTCACACTGTGTTTTGAAATATAAAAATTGAACATTTGGTCACGGCCTTTGTTCAATTTTTTTGTTTTAACTCTCCATTCCCTTAGAGTTCTTAATCAAAACTCAACAATAATCAGATCCTGAAAGGCTTTCTAATTCAAGGCCCATGCATCTAAAAAATAGAACTATATCCCGTTTATATTAAACTGAATAGACAATGGCAATTACTGCACAAGAAGTAAACAAACTGAGACAAATGACCGGTTCCGGTATGATGGATTGCAAAAAAGCTTTGACTGAAGCTGAAGGCGATTTTGAAAAGGCGGTTGACATCCTCAGAAAAAAAGGTCAGAAAGTATCTGCCTCAAGAGCAGATCGTGAAACCAAAGAAGGAGTAGTCGTAACCCGTGTATCTGAAGATGGTACTACAGGAACTTTGCTTTCTCTTACTTGCGAGACTGACTTTGTAGCGAAAAACGAAGGATTCGGAGCTTTTGCAAATACTTTGCTTGACATGGCTGTTTCCAACAACTGTGCTACTGTTGAAGAAATTCATGCTCTTCCTTTTGCTGATCTAACTACAGCTGAGAAAATCATCGAAATGACCGGTAAAATCGGTGAGAAAATCGAAATCTCTCATTACGTAGTGATCAAAGCGGAAGCTGTTGTTCCTTACATCCACTCCAATGGAAAATTGGGCGTGTTGGTGGGATTGGTTAACACAAGCGGATCTAATGTCGAAGAAGCAGGTAAAGACGTGGCAATGCAAATTGCTGCAATGAATCCTGTAGCTGTTGACAAAGACGGCGTAGACGCAACAACCATCGAAAGAGAAATCGAAATCGGAAAAGAGCAGGCAAGACAAGAAGGCAAGCCTGAAGAAATGTTGGAAAAAATTGCTTTGGGTAAACTTCAGAAGTTTTACAAAGAAAGCACGCTTCTTAGCCAGGTTTTCGTGAAAGACAACAGCAAAACCATTGCTCAGTATCTTGACGGAGTAAGCAAAGGATTGACAGTTTCTGCTTTCAAAAGAATCTCTATCGGTTAATTGATTTATTGCCATCCGGCAAAATCAAAACCTCATAAAAAACCCATCCAATTAATTTTGGATGGGTTTTTCCTTTTTTAATAGATGAAAATAACTAGCTTGATTATTCTCAATCCTTCCGATAATATTTAGACAAGTTAAAATGCTGGAAAAGGAAGGATTTTTGATTTATTCGGTCTTCCGTCATAAGTCTTCCAGCCGACATTATCGATTCATCAATTCCTCTATCTCCTCCGCTTCAATCGGGATATTTCGCATCAGGTCAAAAACGCCATTTTCCTGAACAACCACATTATTTTCCAATCGAATCCCGAATCCTTCCTCCGGAATATAAATTCCTGGCTCCACAGTAAATACCATTCCAGAAGTTATTGGATTATGCATCGTTCCCACATCATGCACATCCAAACCCAAATGGTGTGAAGTACCATGCATAAAATATTTTTTAAATGCCGGCCAATTTGGATCCTGATTCTTGATGTCAGTCTGAGTGATCAGTTTGAGCCCTACCAATTCATCCTGCATGATCAAACCAACTTCTTTGTGATAATCTTGAATATTTATTCCAGGATTCAAAAGGTTCATTCCAGCTCTTTTCACTCGCAAGACCGCATCGTAAACCGCACGCTGTCTTGGATTGAATCTTCCGTTGACAGGAATCGTCCGGGTCATATCGGCATTGTAATTTCCGTATTCAGCGGCCACGTCCATCAGAAGTAATTTTCCATCCAGGCAAGCTTTGCTATTTTCAATGTAATGCAAAATGCAAGCACTTGCTCCGGAAGCAATAATCGGCTCATAGGCAAAGCCCTTGCTTCTATTTCTCACAAACTCATGAAGATACTCTGCTTCTATTTCGTACTCAGTGACACCGGGTTTCACAAAAGATAGAACTCTGCGAAATCCCTTCTCTGTAATATCACAGGCTATTTGAAGTTGATCAATTTCTTCTTGCTCTTTTACTCCTCTCAAATCATGCATGATCGGTGCGGAGCGCTCATAGATATGCAAAGGGTATTTTTCTTTACAAGACTTGATGAATCTTGCGTCTCTTGTTTTTACAATAACACCGGCACGCAAATGCTCATTAGTATTCAGGTAGATTCTTTCCGACAGAGCAACCACCGTATTCAGTACCTGGTCAAAATTCTCCAACCATTGAATATTCTTAATTCCTGAAGCACCCTCAGCTTCTTCTTTCGTATACTTATGACCCTCCCAGATTGCAATGAGCTCGCTTGTTTCCCTTAGAAACAGAACCTCACGCATCGCAGGATTTGGGCAGTCGGGAGCTAAAAGTAAGATGGTCTCTTCCTGATCTATTCCGGTCAGGTAAAACAAATCATTGTTCTGTCTGAACCGCATCGTACCATCCGCATTGGTTGGCATGGTGTCATTTGAATTAAAAATCGCAACACTCTTTTTCGCAAGTTTGGAAGCAAATTTTGAGCGATTTCGCTGATACAGTTCTTTGGGAAGCGGGTTATATTTCATTCTGATACGTGATTTTCAATTTTTATAATAACAATTTTTTCAGGCCATTTTTACAAATGAACCGATTTGCTTGCTGGTTTCTTTTCATAATTTCAAGATTTTCTTCCTGATCAGTCCAGCTCTCTTTGTGATATAAATGATATTGAACTGCCAGATTTCTGACGGATTTCAATTCATATCCCAAGCCCTGAAATCTCCACAATAAATCCGCATCCTCGCCGACAGCTGGTTTAACATAATCTTCGTCAAACCCGTTGATAGCTTCGATGGCTTTTCGGTCAAAGGACATGTTACACCCTTTGAGGTGCCGCATTTTCCGAACTTTCGTTAAAAACCCAAGAATTCCGGAAGGATTTAAGAAAAGTCCTTCCTCAACAAATGCTCCTCCTTGCTTTTTGATTTTTGAAAAATTAGTGAGAATTTTTGAGTTCATTTCCTCAGGTTCCACTTTTCCGGAAATCAGCAAATCACTCGTCTCGGGATCCAGTTTTACGCGCTTTCCCGCCAGGATAGATTTTTCATCAGCCATTTCCCAATGGAACTCCATGAACCTCGGATGCAAAACACAATCCCCATCTATAAAAACCAACCAATCGGATTTTGCCTCACGAATTGCACTGTTTAGCGCGCGATTTTTTCTCCATCCAATGTCTTCTTGCGTCAAATGTTGAAGGGGAAAAGGCAAGTCTAACTTTGAAAGAAAATCCCTCATTTCTTCGCTATTCCCGTCTTCAGATATGATTACTTCGAAATTTTGGAAGGTCTGACCCGGCAGAGATTTCAATACTGCGTCCAAAAATGAAGTGTTTTTATACACTGAAATGATGAGAGAGGATTGAATCTCTTTAAAACTTGGCATAAATCATAAAATAACTAAACCTACTGAAGAAAACCTTTGTTGTCGAAGATCAAAGAGAATTTGGGTGAGCTGAGTGCAAACTTAACATTATTCAAATCGAGATGAAAAAGGGGATTTTTTCATTACTTTCAATTTATAACCATTCAGTGCATGTACCAAATCAAGGAGCTGTCAAACGGAATACGAATAGTACATCAGGAAGTGACCCACACCCGATTAGTTCATTGTGGTTTCATTCTGAACATCGGCAGCCGAGACGAAACCAAAGAACAGGAAGGACTTACCCATTTCTGGGAACACATGGCTTTCAAGGGCACCAAAAAAAGAAAGACCTTTCATATCCTCAACCGATTGGAATCTCTGGGAGGAGAACTGAATGCCTACACCACCAAGGAGAAAGTTTGTTTTTACGCGTCAATCCTGAAAGAGCATTACAACAAAGCCGCTGAATTGCTTTTTGACATTACTTTCAATAGCACTTTCCCCCAAAAACAAATTGAGAAGGAACGCCAGGTCATTTTGGAGGAAATGGCGATGTATCGTGATTCTCCGGATGATTCCATAATGGATGAATTGGACGAATTGGTCTTTGAGCATCATGCACTTGGCAGAAATATTCTTGGAACTGAAGAAACGGTAGGAGGATTTTCTCAGGGAGATTTCTTTGATTTCATTTCCACGAGGTTGGATACATATCAAATTGTCTTTTCGATAGTTGGAAATATTTCATTCGAAAAAGCTCTCAAAGTAATCGAAGGTCCTTTGAATGAAATCCAGGCAAAAAGGAGCTTGTATGTCAGAAATGGCTTTCATGATTACACTCCCAAGCGAAAAATAGTGTCCCGTGAAGTGACTCAATCCTTGTGTGCGATCGGAAAACCAGCCTACAATCTTCACGATCCCAAGAGATTTGAACTTCACCTTCTCAATAATATTCTGGGAGGACCAAGCATGAACAGCCGCCTTAATCTAAGTCTGCGGGAAAATCATGGCTATGTCTATAGCATCGAGTCCAGCTATCAAGCTTTTTCGGATACTGGTTTTTTTGGGATTTTCTTTGGAACCGAAGAGAAAACTCTCAAAAAAGCTCAACTCCTCGTGATGAAGGAAATGGAAAAGTTGCGAACCAAAAAACTGGGGATCGTGCAGCTTCAAATGTCAAAAGATCAGACTATCGGACAAATGGCAATGGCGGAAGAAAATTACGCTGCCCTGATGCTTGTATATGGCAAAAGCCTCATTGATCATGGCAAAATTGAACCGCTCGATAGCATCTTTGACCGTATTCGATCCACCACTGCAGAAGACCTTCAGGAAATCGCCCAGGAAATGTTCAATCCGGATCAGTTGAGTTTCCTGACCTACATCCCTCATTAAGTATGGAGTTTATTGATCCGGCTTTATCGGCTTATTGCGAAGCTCATACTTCAGGAGAAGATTACCTGTTGAAGAAAATCACCCGAGAGACCCAAGCGAAAGTGCTCATGCCCCGAATGCTTTCAGGGCATTTGCAGGGAAAAATGCTGGAGCTTTTCACAAAAATGATTCAGCCTCAAACCATCCTTGAGATTGGCACTTATACCGGGTACTCTGGAGTTTGCCTCGCCCGGGGATTAAAAAAGGGAGGAAAACTCATCACACTGGACATCAATGATGAATTGGAAGCGATGGTGAGGAGATTTTTTGAAGAAAGTGGTCTGGCAGATCAGATCGATTACCGATTGGGAAATGCACTGGAGATTATCCCAACCCTGGATGGTCCATTCGATCTTGTTTTTATTGACGCTGATAAATTTAACAATGCAACCTATTTTGATTTGATCGTCGACAAAGTTCGGCCCGGAGGAATCATCCTTGCCGATAATGTGCTTTGGTCCGGAAAAGTGTTAGTCGCAGATGGTCAGAAAATTGACAAAGACACAAAAGCGATTTTGGATTTTAATGACAAGATTCAAAACGACCCCAGAGTTGAAAATGTCCTTCTACCTATTCGGGATGGCATTATGATGGCCAGAAAAATCTAAGTATTTCAAAAAGGGGAATCATTTTTGCTGAAAGTAGGCTTGATTAACAGATGAAAGCCAATTCCGAATGAAATCCCAGCGATTATCCATCTCATTTTTTATCCTATTCCTTTTACTCTCCTCTGCTGTTCTTGGTCAAATTCCCCAGGTTCCTGCCGAGATTGAGTTTGCAGATATTATTGTCCGAATAAATCCACAGGCAAGAAGAGAAATTCAACTGGACGTGGATGCCCAATACAGAAATCCAAACTATTTCAAAGTAAAACAAGAGCGCGTAAATCTTTACATGCCTACCATTGAGCGAGTTTTGCGAGAAAACGGAGTGCCTGTAGATTTCAAATACCTGGTTATTCAGGAAAGTGGCCTGATCGCAGATGCAGTTTCCACTTCCAATGCAGTAGGCTTTTGGCAGTTTAAGCAGGGAACAGCAGAAGAAGTTTCGCTGAGAGTGGATGCCCATATCGATGAGCGAAAAAACATTGTTTCTTCCACGCGTGGGGCTGCTCTTTACCTTAAAAAACACAACAATACGTTCGACAACTGGATGTGCGCCTTGGTTTCTTACCAAATGGGTTTGGGCGGCGCAAAAGCATATTTTGGTACCCAATACAATGGAAAACAAATCGTGGATGTGGACAGAAATACGCATTGGTATTTCAAAAAATTCCTTGCCCACAAGATCGCTTTCGAAAGCCAAATCACTTATTTCGTCAGCAACAAGCAAATGATGGAAGTGCCTGTCCAGGGACCGACAACTTTAGCCACTCTGGCCAAAAAATACGGTGTGACCGAAGATCACATGAAAGAATACAACAAATGGACAAGCAACGGTAAAATACCTGGAGATCGAACCTACACGTTGGTCTACATCAAGGATGGTTCGCTTCCTGTGGAGCAGGCTATCATCCAGCCGCAAATCGAGCCTAAAAAACAACCAACCGTATCTGCAGCTACTAAAGCTTCCCCTGCTTACAAGCAAGCTAATTCCTATCCTAAAATCTCGGGAAATACCACTAAGGCAAACCAGCCAAATCAGATTACAGTAAACGAATTGGATGGAGTCCAAGCTGCACAAACGACTACACAGGGTAAGTTTTCGGACCAGATAGGCCTGAAGGAAAACAAACTCCGTAAACTGAATGACCTGGAGGAAGCTGAGCGGATTGAGGCTGGAAAATACTATTACACCGAAAAGAAAAAACCATCTGCAGATGTGGCAACCCACGTGGTGCAGCCGGGTGAAAGTCTTTGGTCGATTTCCCAGAAATATGGAATCAAGCTTGCCGCATTGAAATCAAAAAACAGAATTAGAAGAGACACAGAATTGAAGGTGGGAATGGTCCTGAACTTACAAGAGCCAAGGAAACGAGGCGAGGAGATTCCAATAATGAATGTTCCCGTTCCGACTTCACAAAGACAAGTGGTAGCAGAAGTTGTGAGGGAGCCTGCTCCTACCCCTACAGTTAACCAAGCCAAAGCTCCTTCCGGGACTGCTGAGCCCTCCAGAATCACCCATTCTGTAGCTCAGGGAGAGACTCTTTTTGCAATCAGTAAAAAGTACGGAGTGAGCGTGGATCAATTGAAGTCCTGGAACAATATCGGAAGCCAAAACATCATCAGCGTTGGTCAGAAATTGGTTATCTTAAAACCCTGACCTGATTGCTTCCTTTTTCAATGCGTAAATTCCTTTTTATTTTCAGGATATTCCTGATTTTTCTTGCCCAAAATAGCTTTGCGCAAGATAGGATCATCATTCCCGATACCGTCCTGATTGGTGGAGATACCCTGATCATGTTAGGGGATTCTCTGTTGATTGATGAGCCTGTAAAGGAAATTTTCTGGAAAACTGGCGGAAATTATAACCTCAATATTCAGCAAGTGACTTTAAGCAACTGGGCAGCCGGTGGTGCAAGTTCATTTGCGCTGAACTCAGGACTCACTCTTTTTGCAAATTATAAAAAGGACAAAAAGGTTTGGGACACACAGTTGACAATCAATCTGGGTTTTAACCGACAAAGTGATCGAATTGATTATTCAATCCGAAAGACGAATGACAACTTCGTTTTCGTAAGTAATTATGGACGGGAACTATCGCCCAGATATTATTTGTCCACACAGTTGGACGCCAGAACTCAACTTTTGGATGGTTTTAAATACTCCAGGCCCCCCGGAAGTGATCTGGAAGCGAGAACAAAAATCTCAGCACTCCTTTCGCCCGGCTATGTACAATCCTCCACAGGTCTTAACTATCGGCGGACCTACGAAAATAAAAGCAAACTCTCGGTGATCCTTTCCCCTTTCACCGGTCGATTCACGATCGTCCTGAATGACTCACTCAGTCAGGTAGGAGCGTTTGGTGTGACTTCCGGCGAAAACGTAAGAGCGGAAGCAGGTATGTCAATAGGATCATCAGTAGCAGATTTTCGATTGATGGAAAATGTGACCTGGAAAGCAGATTTGAATCTTTTCTCCAATTATGAAAGCTTTGGGAATTTGGTGGTCAACTTCAATTCAAGCATTCGAATGAAGGTAAATAAATTCATTTCAACCCGAATTGAAACCGTGGTGATTTACGATGAAAAGGTTTTTGTGAAGCAGAATGACGGAAGTTCCAAACAAGCTGTCCAACTCCAAAATCTCATCAATTTTGGGATTTCGCTGGACTTCTAAAAATCCGTCTCCAAGCCAAATCTTCGCTGGAATTCAGCAAGGGCAGCATGCCTCTCCTTTAAAAAAGTGAATTTGTCTGAACTGGTGTACAATTTGTTTTTCCCGGTTTCAATTTCTTCTTTCACGTCAAGCTTCAACAAAACCCGCTTGATTCCAGTATAATCTCTGATCATACTCAACAAGTCCGGCTTCATTTTGAGTGCAATCTCTTCCTGCACATGGCCGGTGATTTCTAGACAGATCTCATTCCCCAAAACCTTGATCGGCTGATTCAAGATCGCCAGTTCCATACCCCTGTTTTGGCTTTTGAAATTCTCCAGAATCTTGGGCAAAATCTGATCAAAAAATTCCTGAGTCAGGTTTTCAACGGGTCCGGATTGGCTTTCCTGAAGCTCCGCTTTCTTTTCTTCAATTACTACAGCCTGCTGCCTAGCCTTTTCCTCCACCAGTTTTTTGGTGTGAATCAAACTGGTAGGGATAGAAATAGTCTTTTGAACCGGGGCGGTTTTTATTGGATTTGGTGCAGAAACCGGGGCTGAAGAAGGTGCTGCCTCAACGGGCTCACTTAGGCTTTTTTTTTTGAGTCCTCCGAAGCCAAAGTTGCCAACCGAAATACCTCAGGGAGTTTGGCCATTTTCATCAAAGCCAATTCAACATGCAAGCGCTGATTTTTGCTTGTCTTGTAGTTGATATCGCATTGATTGGCAATGTTCAAAGCGGAGAGCAAAAACGAAACAGATGCGCTCTCGGTCTGCTGCAGGTATCTCTCCTTAGCCGACTCAGACACTTCAATCAATTCGACTGTTGCAGGATCTTTGGCCACCAGTAGGTCGCGAAAATGCTCGCAAAGCCCGACAATGAAATTATGTCCGTCAAAGCCTTTCTTCAGGATCTCATCAAAAAGCAAAAGTGTCGTAGACAAATTCCCCGCCAGCAACCCGTCAACTACCTTGAAATAATAATCATAATCCAGAATATGGAGATTATTTATCGTCTCCAGGTAGGTCACTTTCTTACCTGCGGAATAAGTCACAATCAAATCAAAGATCGAAAGCGCATCTCTGAGCGCTCCGTCAGCTTTGGTTGCAATAAGTCTAAGCGCTTCCTCTTCGTAGTCTACGGTTTCCTTCTGAGCAATGTATTTCAGATGCTCAGCGATATGCTTGATCTGAATCCGATTAAAATCGAAAATCTGGCAACGTGAAAGAATCGTAGGGATGATCTTATGCTTCTCCGTAGTAGCCAGGATGAAAATGGCATACTTAGGTGGCTCTTCCAGCGTCTTCAAAAAAGCATTGAAGGCCTGATTTGAAAGCATGTGAACCTCATCGATGATGTAGATTTTATACTTTCCTTTTTGCGGAGCATATCGTACCTGATCGACAAGACTTCGAATATCCTCCACTGAATTATTGGAGGCTGCATCCAACTCATAAATATTAAAGGAACTGCTATTCTGAAAAGACTGGCAGGAATCACATTTTCCGCAGGCCTCGAAGTCAGCAGTTAAACTTTCGCAGTTGATCGTCTTGGCAAGAATCCTCGCACAGGTGGTTTTACCGACACCTCTGGGGCCGCAAAAAAGAAATGCCTGAGCAAGGTGATTATTTTTTATGGCGTTCTGAAGCGTGGTAGTAATGTGCTGCTGACCTACTACGCTTTTAAAATCTGCCGGTCTGTATTTTCTTGCCGAAACGACGAAGTTTTCCATCCCTGCAAGATATAAAAAACTCGATATTCAGACTGTCAGAAAAATTGGCTTTTGGAAAGTTTTTCCCTAATGTTTTGACTCTTAGCCGCATTGGAAAATTGAAAAGTTGGAAGAACTTGTCCGCCAGAGCCGGATTGGAAAACCTGATGGTTCTAAAGTGTTAATGTTGCAAAGCTGGAAGGTTCACTGGAATCAGATAACTCAACTCTTTCCCTCGTCTAATAAATCGTACTTCGTAAATTCTCTTCTTTGGAACCAAAATTGAATTACTTTTGTCATCCCAACACCAATGGGGCTGACCGGTATTGACAGTAAGTGTAAGGACTGGGCTCGCATGCAGGCTGGAGTATGTACGGCCTTAAAAGATTCATACGAACCATAAATGGCGAAGATACTTACGCCATGGCTGCATAATCTAGCCCCTCGGGGAATAGATAACGCTTAAAGGGTTGAGCTCCATACCGGAGTTCCCCGGCCACATCCCTCCGCCCCCCGTCCTTTCGGGGTAGATCAAGGGGTGTCGACTTGATTGGACTGCTGCTTGCGATGCTATTAAGCAAGCTTAAGACCCAGTGGCTAAGCCGGAATGAGGTGTGTCACCCAGCATATTTCGGTCGAAAAGACAACAGGTGACTAAGCATGTAGACGGTACGGTGTTTCCTTATCTGGACGCGAGTTCGAATCTCGCCAGCTCCACAATTTGGATTAAACTAGCCCTGTAAATCTTTCATTTACAGGGCTTTGTTTTTTGACAAGAATTTTTCAAAGGATATTCTGTGGCTAAGCCCGGTTGGACATTAATATCGTATGGCGATGTTTCAAAACCTTAAAAAAGAAAAAGGAATGCTTTTTTGGACTTTCAAAAACCTCTTTAAATCTTAAAACCCAAAATCCCGACAAATCTATCCTATAAAACTGACTGATTGGAGTTCAAATCAATCTAATCGGCATCTTCAATTGGTCTGTTGAGATCTGATTTTTTCAACTCCAATTCATACTACTAATTGGAGTTTTTAAAGCCTTTTTGTTTGTTTTTGAATTTGTTTTTACAAAAAAAGATTCCGCCCTTCTTTCGATAAGGGAAAATAGTTGAAGAAAAGGGTCTGTGACCAGGAAAAATATTATTTTCAAAAAGTACCCCTTTTTATTTCTTGATTTCCAAGCTTTACTATAAAGGTTCAAAAGGATTAAGAAATACTTTTTCCTTTCTGCTGACACGTTCTTCGTCAACAGTTTATTGATAAGCATGGTAATTGATTTTGATTGGGTCGCACTTGAATTTGGGACAACTTCGGAGACCCTAGGATTCAATTTGAAGCTGTTAAACAGCTGTTCATCAAACTCAGAGAGGTACTGACCTAATCGGATAATTTGTTTATTCCAATCTTGAAGATATAATGATTCCAAGTCATTATCCTGTAAAACATCCTGCAGCCCTTCCTTTTGCAAACAATCAAGCTTAGTTAAAGAGTCGCTCAAATATTTCAAATAGGATCCTGCATACCAATTATGCATTCTAAATCCATTTACCAAAGCAATTAAAAAGCTCTCACGTGGTGAGGGAACAAATAGATTCTTAAGTTGGGTTGATTGAACTTTACCTTGCCAAACCAATGCTGTTAATAGATCGTGAGCTTGGTATTGATTTACCATCAAGTGGACATCTACTTCAAGCATCATATCATCATTGGATTTAAAAACATATTGATCTTTTGGCAGTGGCGATCGTACTTCCAGTCTATCCAAGGAGGAATTATTGATTTGATCAAAACCAAGTTCTGACATTTTTTGGCTGAAAAGTTCAAAATCCTCTGGTCGAATGAGTAAATCAATATCTGCAGTAGATCGCATCATTCCTGTCTCGGCACCTGATAGTAGTTCAGCTGTACCCTTGATCGCTATGATTTCTATGCCCGACCTGCCAATAAATTCAGAAATTCGAAGAGTCTGTTTTAAAACAAACTTGTTTTTAGTCCAAACAAAACGAGGAAGTCCGGATAAAAATGTCAAATCCAAACCGTGTACGTGCTTCCAGTCCTCCTGCGATTCCAAGAGTTGCATTTTTCTTACCACAGAAGGCATTAGTGCTCTGCAACCTGCAGGCAATAAATCATAGTCCAGTATTCCATCCCATAATTCATTCCAAAGTCCAAACATCTTTTCCCGAGGTGAATAATACAATTTTAGGAAGATGTACTCTTTGGGATGAATATGAAGACTCAAAAATCCTAGAGCGGTTTTTTGATTTAGTATAGGTGCATTCTGCAAACTTTTTTTCATCGCAAACAGAAGATAATCTTAAAACATAAATGTATCCAACATCTAAGAAATGAGAAATAAATGATTTTTCTTGGCGAACTCAAATTAACGATCAATTTCCAACTGAACCAACCCTTTTGAAATTGCATGAAAGGGATGGTAACTGGTAATTTGGTGTTTCGAAACCGGGATTAATTTCATGCCTCCGATTATGGCCAAAAGAAAAAATCCTGATAAATTACTGCCAAACGACTGAAGAAATTTACGAGTAAAATTGGTGACTCAGCCCGATATAATTTTGGTGTAAACGATTCTCCTTAAATGAATAACAAGTCAAGATTTATCAGAGTTAACTCAACTTTGGACAGCCGTTAGTCGCTTGGCTTTAATAAACTTCATTTTTTTATTCGGATAAATCGGGATTTCTAAATACCTTAAAAAATTATCCCAATTAAACACGCCTATGAATTTAAAGTTCAACAGCACACAATTCGATCTGGAAGATTTTACCAATGAGATTGTAATTATCAACACGAGCACCGGATCTTACTACACCATAAGCGGATCAGCTGTTTCAGTCCTGCGTTGGTTCTTTTTGCCCATTACAACCGAAAAAATTACCCAACTTATGGAGGAAACTTTTCCGGATGAGGTCTCAGATGCTTCAACATTTGTGGAATGGCTAAAGCTCCAAGGATTAATACATGCAGTAGAACCTTCTGAGGCCAGCCTAGATGGAACAAATCTCGCACCTGAATCGAATCCCATCATTTTCAATGAATGGACCTATACCAGATTTGATGACATGTCTGATTTGATTCGATTGGACCCTATTCACGATGTAAGCGAAAAAGGTTGGCCACATCGAAAATCCAACGATTAAATAATCTATACTAAACCAATAGGATGCCCCAGGGTATTTCAAAAAATTCCTCTGCCACCTGGAAATTGTTAGACGATCTAATCATTTCCATCAGTGGCCCCGAATATGTTATTCAGGCGTTGGGAGAGCGTATCGATCTTTCTTTCGACAGTGATGATTGCCTGACTTATACTCTTCAAATTGTATGGAACCCTGCTCGTTTTGATTCACTAAAGCAGCACTTCTGGAAAGAAAATCTGGGTTCTGAATGTCTGGTGGAATACAGCAATTCAGAAAAGCACCTGTTTCTTGGGGTGTCTCATTACGAGCTTCTGAATATCGATACAGGAATCCTTGAGTTTTATACTGAAAACGAGGTCAACAAACTGCATAATCAGTATTCCTACCCATTCCTGAGGTGGATTGGCAGGCTCCTCAATAGACGGGGGTTTGCCCCGATTCACGCAGCAGCCATTGGCGACAAGGGATCCTACGTATTGATACCGGGGAAAGCAACTGCGGGAAAATCAACCACTACCGCTACTTGGATGATCCATAAGGGAGATTACCTTTCCGATGATTTCGTTTTTCTGTCCGGCAATTCAGCTAACGGATATTACCGTGGAATCAATCTCAGGAATAGCTCATTGCCTTTGTTTAAGAATACTATTCCGGATTTATTTCAAAAAACCAGGTTATCACCTGTGAATGAGGAAAAGATCTTTCTCCACGATTCCTCCAATGAAAGGAAACACAAGACTGGAGGCAATCCAAGTGCCATTTGGTGTCCTGAAATTGGCTATTCCCAGCCTCATTTCAGAGAAGTTTCAAAATCTTACGCTTATAATTCCTTGCTTTCCAGTATCCAATTGAACAAAGAGTTTCAATTTGATTTGCGCTTGTGTCACCAGATCATTAAATCACTGGTAAATGAATTACCCGCCTTCGCAATTTGCCTGACAGCAGATATTTCTGAAAATTTCAGGTTTATGCAGGAGGGTCTTCACCAAATAAATCAAGACAAATCCTCGCATTGACTTTCTCGAGACGTTCTTTTCCCGCGATTTTCCAGAACGGTAAATAGCAAATCAGTTAATGCCTCAAGGTCGGAATCCGTGCCTTGCATATTAGCGTAATGAATCACCCCTCCCTCACAATGGAGCGCATATTCAATCTCCAAATCGCTGAGTTTTTCAGGATCTGAAATTATAAACTCAGCCCAGTGCCCCATGCCGCTCAGCAGACGGGATATAGGGGTCACCGGTAGAAAAATATGAGAAATACTTCTTGGACCAGCAGAAAATACCTCTCGATAAAATCGCATCGTTGACTTGGCGATTTCCTCCAGCTGATATGTTTTCCTGATGTGATGGTAGGTAGCTTCGGAAAGTGATTTCCAGGCTGTAAAATCGCGAGCTATCCATTGGAGCTTTTCAAGATACTCCTGCTCATCTGTGGCAATCAATCCATCGACTCCGTTTTCAACATGGGTGGCAATGCGACTTTCCTTTAGGACAAGGCTTGGAATGCCCATCCAGGCGCATTCCACTCTTATCTTTTCATAGGAACCATAAGACAAAGGACTCTGAGGATTCAACAGCAAATGGTAGCCACTAAAATCGGCATAAATGTTATCTGAAAATCCTTTGTGAACACCGATTTTAAGCTTGGCCAATCTATCACTAGTTGATGGATCTTCACCCGCACCCCAATACTCAATCCGGAATTGTGATAAACTTATCCTATCATGAAGATCAAATAAATTGGGAAGTCGCTTGAACCTGTTTAGACTACCTGCATAAAATGCGCAAAAGTCTCCTCCACTATCCCTTCTGGGATTATTAATCACATCCGGAAGGTGGATAAAGGGTTGGGAAATAAGTTGAATTTTCGGTAATGACTCATCGGGCTGTTTACTTAGCGTATCAGGATGGGAATACATGATTCCACTGGCACAATGAGTCACCCAGCTTGGAAGGACTTGAGGCAAAGTAAGACCATTTACTTTTACACTGACTACGAGAGGTATCTGAAAATTCTGACCTGCCCACCAGACCATAAATTCTGTCAGAAGCGGATGATTCCAATAGGAAACAACCACTACATCCGCATTTAAAAGCAAGTGACTTAAGGTATCCTTTCGAGGCGCCACAATCAAACGAATTCCCAAAGCCCTTGCTTGCAACATGCGCTTCATGGAAAACGCTGTTTCCAAAGAAACAATAGTCGCATCGATTGCAATCCCAAATTTTTGAAAGGCACTTATCTCAGAGAAGATATTCCCGATGCCACCTCCATCATTAATTTTCGGCAGTATATGGATAATCCTCATTTCCTACCCCTTAGCAACGAAATCAGTTCTTTCCGGTATTGCTGTCGTCTGACGACAGACATGTTGTTGCCGTGAATATATTTCCTCAGAATTATCCCTTGATGAGATACAAACTTGATCCCCTGTAACCGGGCTTGCATAAACCACTTATGATCAGCTGCTACTGTGACATCCGTATCAAACCCTCCCAAGTACGTAAACACCTCCGCCCGGAAAAGGCATCCACCTGGTGTGATAGCGGCCATGGGCTCAGGGAAGACCTCCAATTCATTCTCCGCTACCTTGATCAGGAGGCCTATGGATACCATTGCCGAAGGATCCAACTCCAAAGCAACACATTGCATTTCCAAAGCATTGGGCACCCACTCGTCATCTGCATCCAAAAAAGCGATGTACCCTCCGCTAACTTCCGAAATTCCAAAATTACGGGCATCACCTATACCAGTGCCTCGCTGATTAAGAATCATTAAACCTTCTCTTGCATTCAGGATCTCAATTGTTCCATCGGCAGAGGGAGCTGCCACGACAACCACTTCTTTCGGTTTTATGGATTGCATCATGATACTATCCAAAGCCCTTTCTATTGTGGCAGCGGAATCTTTACAAATAACAATAACTGAAATAGGGGTCATATCCTTTTCAAAACCTCCCTGATTTGCTTTAGGTGTGGGTGATCCAAATATCTTTCAAGCAAATCTAGAATATCAAGACACATTTTGGGATGCTTAAAAACGCCAAGATACAACTCCCAACCCTTGCGCTCTGGGCCATCCGGAAGCATATGGGGGTGTTTATGAAATAAATAAAGAACTCGCAAATCGCTCTGCATCATAAGCAAATAAAGGAGTAACCTCGCACGATCATACCAATCTATGGCAAGTGCACTGATCTCCAATATCCGTACCTCTGACCCGATAGCTACTTCCGGTAATTTGTGGGACATGAATATGGCAGGATGAGCCGATTTGGTATTAGTGGCTTGGGAATCGAATCCTATATTCAAACAAAGATTGCGTACAGGGGTGACGCTCACTCCATGATGGGTATATACGGTCAGGGCCCACTGATAATCCCATGTATCCAACTTGGACCAAACCCTCGCTTCCATGCATTGCAGGTGATACTGCACCCAAAATGGATCATCCATGTAAGAACCCAGCCGCTGCCTGATCTTAATTGCATCCACTTCCCCATTTTCCAGCGGGTCAAACCGATAATGAGACCATGCGCGACGCCATGTACCCCACCCCCAAATTGCACTTGATTTAGAAAAAAAACCGTCATAGCCTTCAATCGGGTACTCGACAAATGAATTCCAACCTGTCACCATCATCACATGTTCGTCATTCATGTATCGCTCCAGCATTTGCTCCTGAAATACAAAGAAATCAGATGAGGCAACGATATCATCCTCCAAAATAATAGTTCGATCCACAATCGAAAACACCTCAGTAATCCCAGAACTGACACGAAGAGCGCACCCCAAGTTTTTTTCGGAGTAAATTCGGGTTACCTCGCATTCCCAGTCTATATTTCCGACTACCTCTCTCGTATCGGCTACCGCTGATCTATCCAGACCATCCTTTGGCCCATCTGCAACAATAAACAATCGAATAGGTCTTGCACGCCGAATCGCTTCAAACGATCTTTTAGTTTTTTCAGGACGATTATAAATAAAGTAGGTTACAGGAGTTTGACAAGTCATGCTGATCGATAAATCGAGTTTTGGTTAAAATCCACCATTTAATTATACTTAAAAAAGATCAACTCTTAATCGAACAATACATTTATAAAGGTGAATTTCACCATACCATTTTATTTGTTATCCTAAAATCATTTCTTCCAGCCTCCCACAAAACAATGGCGGATTTCCTGCTAATCTTCCCAAAGGTCTCCACAAAAAGGCACTCAGAGTTGGTAGATCTGAGGGCTTTTTTCTAGGTTTTTGCTTTTAAAATCACCCCGTAAAGTAAGCCTCCAATTCATCCATCATCTCAGCCTTTTCCCTCAGATCCCGGATGATTTTGCCTTTTTCCAGTAGTACTATCCGGTCGCAAATCTCAGTCACATGGTTTAGATCATGGCTGGAAATCAGGAACGTCACTTGTGAGTTTTCTTTTTCCTGAAGGAAAAGCTTCTTCAATCGAATCTGGGAACTTGGATCCAGGTTTTCAAAAGGCTCGTCCAGAAAAACGACTTCAGGATTTCCCATCAGGGCTGCTGCGATTCCGACTTTTTTGAGATTCCCTTTCGAAAGGTCCCGGATGTATTTCTTTTTACCCAAAATCTCATCATTGAAAAGGTCAATAAACTTGCTCAGGTGAAGTTCGAGATCAGCTACAGACATGCTATATATTTTCCGGAGGGTTTCGAAATACTCATCAGGAGTCAGATAGACCAGCAGCATATGCTCATCGAGATAAGCTCCGGTTTTTGCTTTCCAGGCTTCCGTCTTACTTACATCTTCGTCATTGATTTTCACAGTGCCGGAAGTAGCTCTTACCAAATCGAGCATGATCCGGAAAAGTGTAGTCTTTCCCGCTCCGTTATTTCCTACCAATCCAAAACACTCTGAATTTGGAATCTCCAAATGATCCACATCCAGAACCACCGCTTCTTTGTACTGCTTTTTTAGATTATTAACCTGTATCATAACTCTTGACGGAATGAAGATGAAATTTCGTATCTGTTTGATTTTATTCTATCGATGTTGATTTGAGCCAATTTCTTAAACCCAAGAAGTCCCATAATCCCAGCTATTCCAAGTGCCAAAAGCCCGGCATAATCTCCGATTAGTAGCGAAAATGGAAGATAAATGATGTAAGGCCCTGCCATCATCGGAATAACAATCAGAAACTGAGCAGCACCGATTCCCTCATAGTTGAACATGGCTCCTTTGTTCAGATCCATCGGTTTGGGCTTCCAAAGTGCGAAATATATGATCACGTGGATCAGAATCCCGATGTTGAAAAGGAAGGTGGCCAAGTGAATAAACAAAAACTGCCATCCGAAAAACGTGTAGGGTACGGAGGCTAAAAAGCAAATTACCGAAATCGACATGAGCAAAAGGTATTTTCCTTTTACTAATGCTTCAATTCCGTCTTTTCTGTTCAGAAAGAAATCGAAATTTGAGGAATTCCAACTCAGGAATTGCTGACCATATTGGATCATAAATATCCCCGTGATGAAGGCTCCCACAAAAATGAACATAGAATAGATTTCACCCGGTTCGGTTTGATAGGCTGGATTGTTATAGAAAATCAATCCATAAAGCAAGAAGAACCCTGAAAGCATCAAAATAGTCCGGCTTTTTTTATGCCTGATAATCAGCTTCCACTCCAAATTGGCAATCTCGCCAGGCAAACCAAACCTGGATAAAAACCCGATTGATTGATTGACAAATCGGACATCTTCCTCATCAGAAAGATCTTCCAGATAGGCATTTGCCAGATAAAACCGATAGGCCAACCAGTAACTGAAACACATCACCAAAGCCAAAACCAACAATGGAAGTGGGCTTTGGATCGAAAAGTCAAAAACCGGTTTCATGATTTCACCGAGGTTAAACCAACCCATATAAGTTGAGCCACCTCCCAAAAGCAATGCACTAAATACAACGATCAAGCCGATGATGCTACCTTCAAATCGCTGTTTGAACCAAAGCATAAACCAATGAATCGTCCAGCTCGTCAGCAAGATTGAGCCAAGCCAGAAACCTGCAGCCATTACGCCAAATTGAGAAGCGACAACATCCACCGAAAATGGCAGAAAGAGCAAAAGTGAAATGATCGAAAGCGGAGAAATAAAGGATCTTAAAAGGAGAATATGCATGATCCTGGCTTTCCCAATAGGAAGATGCAGCAAACTCTCCAACTCCACCACAGGCAGCTTCTGGATGAAATACCGATACATAAACTCAAACAGAAAATAGTAGATCAGGTAGCTGTTCAATACCTCCAATGGATCCTGGCTTTCGGCTAATTCAGAAATAATTATTTTCAGGAAAAGTCCCGCTCCAAGCACATAGCCAAGCAGAAGAATGACCAGGAATCCCAGAAGAATATTGGTCAGCAGGCTTTTTGCAAAAGAAGTCGAGCGGACACTTTTAAGGTATTGAAGGCGGATTAATTCAAAAAACATAGAAATAAGGGTTGGTTAAAACTTTCTAACTTGTTGCAAAATATGGCTAAACCCATAAACTCTACGAGTTGCATCTCAAATAAATCGGTTAAATGAAGAATATGAAACAGGAATTAAGATTTTTTGAAGCGGTGGAAACCCGCAGATCGGTCAGGATTTTCGATCAGGAATCGGAATTCGACCATTCGGTGGTTCAAAAATGCCTGGAAGCGGCGATCCTTTCGCCCAACAGTTCCAATATGCAACTTTATAATTTCATCCGAGTTCCGGAATCCTCCACCTTCAAAGACAAGATTGCTAAGCTTTGCATGGGACAAAAAGCTGCAACAACCGCCCGCGAATTGGTAGTGGTGGTGACTCGCCGTGATCTCTGGAAATCAAGAGCAAAAGCCAATTTTGATTACATTAAGTCAAGCTACGAAGGCAAACCAGATAAAAAACTCAAACAAGCTTTAGGCTATTACGGCAAGCTTGTCCCCACTCTTTACAGCAAGTATCCGGGTTGGTCGTTGATCAAAAAACTCATTTCATTCACCGTTGGACTGAAGCGACCGATGGTGCGTGAAGTCGGCGAGACCGAAGTCCGAATCTCTGTTCACAAAAGCGCAGCATTGGCTTCGATGACTTTTATGCTGGCGATGAAGGCTTCGGGCTATGACACCTGCCCTATGGAAGGGCATGATTCAAAAAGAATCTCAAAGCTTCTTAATCTACCTTCCGGATCAGAAATCTGTATGATTATCGGTTGCGGAAAAGGTTTGCCGGAAGGAGTTTATGGCAAAAGATTCAGGATTCCGAGTGAAGAGTTGATCACTACATTCAAATAGGGATCTTTAAAAATTATTCATTGGTCTTTAATTTCAAAACTCCGATTTTCAAAATTCTTTCATCTTCTACAAATGTATCCTTAATCCAAAAACCAAGACCATTTGAAAACAAAAAAGAGTCTTCCAACCAATATTCATTCGGGATTTTAATCTCTTCGATCACGTTAAAATCTATATCAAATATCATTACGTATCCTGGTTTGGTTGATGCTGAATTTTCTGTCATGTCATTTGAATAGAATGGTTGACTTCCCCAGTGGGTTCTCAAGTAAAGTTGATTCTTGGAGTCGAAAACTAACCTATTGAACCAAGTCCCTGTCAATCTAAACTCCTCATTTTCTGACCTTTTTAAATCTTCTAGGTTTGAAGAATATTTACTACTTCCACCAAATGCTTCAGTTTTTTTGGTTTGTAATTCGTAGGTATATATATTTGATTCTACAGGAAATCCATAAATTATTTTTCCATTATTATATGATAAATTAGGCATCAGCTCATCTACGCCTCCTTTATTATCATAAATAAATTTTGAATATGTAATTGGTAAAAAATTTATTGTACCCGACTCCAAATTAAGTTTTCCTACGATTGAATAAGCCATAGTTTCGTCAAATTCATTCTCTCTAATATTGTGATTCAAAAAATGAAGAAGCACCGAATTCTCATCGGGTAAATGAATAAGTTCCGCATCATTATAATTCAAAAAATAACCCCCGTATTCCTCGACATTTAAATTAAATTGATTTATAAGAATACCTTTGGAGTTAATCAATTTGAGCTTTAATGCATCAATAATTAAAATAGAATCTTCGGAAATCACGTTTAGTTCATATACCCTATTTACTGAATTAGGTCCATCATCTTCTAAATAAATTCTTTTTTGGAATTTATTTTTGGAAAGATTGAAAAAATCAATTGCATGAAGGACGTTATTATACCCAATAAGCAATTCATCTTCTATGGTATTTAAGATATCATTTTTAGCATAATACGGGAGTGAAAGACTATCTGCTTCAATGTTCTTAATATCATATTCAACCAAAATGGAGGCCTCCGTTGAATAATTTGTTTTTATTAGATAATTTTCACTACCACTATTACATCCTAGTAAGAAAGGGGAGCAAAACAAAAGTTTTATTATTTGTTTCATTTTGGAATAAAAATCCCCGGTTAATTAATACCGGGGAATGAAAGAAAATTTGACATCAAATATCTTGTATTTTTTTAGAGACTTTTTGTTTGATTAAGTGCAAAAGGGGCAGGCCATTTTTAAATGGTATGCTGAAGGCTTTTTGACAAAATTCAAACATATTTTTTTTTAAAATTATCACTCGAAAAAAGGATTTAATTATCCTACTGGTGGTTTACACGCATAACAACCACAAATTTCTCCCGACCCTAAGTCATCACAATATTTGTATGTACCAGAAGGACATCGCTCACCTGTTCTACATTTTTTTCCTCCTTCCTCAAATTCTGGAGGGCTTTGTCCAAAAGAGGTCGATAAAATGAAGATTAAACTTAAAGAAGCTAATCCTGAAATAATGATTTTTTTCATAAAAAGAGTTTAGGTTAAAAGATTTTCAAATGAGATAAAAAAAACGAAATATGCAAGAATTAAATTATTTTTTTAATAATAATATTTTTCATCCCATTTAGATTTTAAATACTTCCTCAACTCGGCTTCACGGGCGTTTTCTCCCGGATCGTAAAGCTTGGTTCCTTTGATCTCATCGGGCAGAAATTCCTGAGCGACAAAGTTGCCCGGGAAATCATGGGAGTATTTATAAGCTTTCCCGTAGTTCAGATCCTTCATCAGCTTGGTTGGAGCATTTCGAAGATGAAGCGGTACGGACAAATCTCCCTTCTCTTTCACCAAAGCCTGGGCTTGATTGATTGCCATGTAGGCGGCATTGCTTTTGGGCGAACTCGCGAGATAGGTCACACACTGCGAAAGGATGATGCGGGACTCAGGATAACCAATGATTTTCACCGCTTCAAAGCAATTGGTGGCAAGCAAAAGTGCATTCGGATTTGCATTTCCAATGTCCTCAGAAGACAGAATAACCAACCGTCTGGCAATGAACTTCACATCCTCTCCTCCTTCGATCATCCTCGCCAGCCAATACACAGCACCATTCGGATCGGAACCACGAATGGATTTGATAAAAGCCGAAATGATATCGTAATGTTGCTCACCTGATTTATCGTACAGCGCTACTTTTTGCTGGGCGATTTGCATCACGATTTCATCCGTGATCACGCAGGGATTCTCGTTGATTCCGTCAATAACTATTTCCAGCAGGTTCAGAAGCTTTCTCCCATCTCCTCCGGAAATCCTTAGCAAAGCATCCGTTTCCTTTAACTCAACCTTGATTTTTTTCAGATCCACATCTTTCTCCAACGCTTGATGAACCATTGCCTCCAATTCAGATCTGCCGAGGGAATTCAGCGTAAAAACCTGACATCTGGAAAGCAAAGCGGCATTTACTTCGAAAGATGGATTCTCAGTCGTTGCTCCGATTAATCGGATTACACCTTTTTCCACCGCCCCCAAAAGTGCATCCTGCTGAGATTTATTGAAGCGATGGATCTCGTCAATAAACAGGACAACTCCCATCTGGAACTTGGCTTTGTCGATCACATCTCGAATGTCCTTCACTCCCGAACTTATCGCGCTCAGCGTGTAAAAAGGCGCTTTGATTTCATTGGCAATGATGTTCGCGATGGTCGTCTTCCCCACTCCCGGAGGTCCCCAAAGAATAATTGATGGGATATTGCCAGATTTGATTGCTTTGAACAAAAAGGAATTGGGCGAAGAAAGA
Organism: Algoriphagus sp.; assembly: GCA_044373795.1. Lineage (GTDB taxonomy): Bacteria > Bacteroidota > Bacteroidia > Cytophagales > Cyclobacteriaceae > Algoriphagus. The sequence continues at coordinate 39,519 of JBILPR010000007.1, forward strand.
TGCTCCTGACCGATCAGATCTTCCAATCGGGTGGGGCGCATTCGCTCGGCAAGAGGGGTGTTGTTCATAGGTTAGGCAAGAATCGAGAGCCAAGATACAAGAAAAGAAAAAAGGCCTTTTCAGGCCTCGTGATTTTCGATTTGGATGATGGAATCAAATTCTGATTTCTTCAGAGATTTTTCTTCCTCGAGGTCATAATCATCCTGAAGACCAAGCCAAAATTTATCGGAAGTTCCAAAGAATCTGGAAAGACGAATTGCTGTATCTGCTGTAATTCGTCTTTTACCTTTTAGTATTTCACTGATTCTGGTTTGAGGAATAAAGGTTTCTTTGGAAAGCTTATAAGCCGAAATCCTTAACGCATCTAAGAATTCTTCTTTCAGAATCTCACCTGGATGTATGTTCTTTAGTTTTTCCATTTCTGTCTTTATTAATGGTAATCAATGATTTCTACTTCTGATGCTTGATTGTTTTCCCAAGAAAAAACGATTCTCCATTGCTTGTTTACTCGGATACTAAACTTACCTGATAAATTGCCACTCAACTTTTCCAAATGATTTGAGGGGGAAATTCTAAGGTCCTGAATACTTTGGGAGTTGTTAAGCATTCGCAATTTACGTCTGGCGATTTCCTGAATTTCAAATGGAAGCTTTGATGATCGAAGACCATTCCAAATTTTTTCAGTTTCCTTATTTCCAAAACTTTGAATCATTTCAAAAGCTTAACAATACTAACGTTTGAAGTTAGTAAATGATTTCAAATCTTAAACTCAAATTTCAAAAAGTTCCAATCCTTTTCTCAAACTCCTCCAACTCTTCATCTCCAAAATCATAGTGGGTGACAAAACGAACGAGGTCTTTTCCAAACTTGACCGCTTTGATATTCTTTTCGGCCAGCTTTTTCAGCAATTCCTCGGGAGTGATTCCTTCCAATCTTGCAATCACAATGTTGGTAGAAACGGGTAAAGTTTCGGTTACAAAAGACTGCTTTCGGAGGATTTCTCCCAAAGCTCTCGCCCGGGCATGATCT
>JBILPR010000095.1:0-12972 GCA_044373795.1 Algoriphagus sp.
GATGTGGCTTGACCATCAAGCAGATGAACGTAATTCAAAATCATTTCTTGAGATATCCGAAAGTCAGAGAATGGAGATTATCGACGACATCGCCTGGCCAGATAAAGCAAAGAATGAGTTTGAAACTGGGGTGAAGTTTTTCAACATGCTCAGAAACTTGACGGTCTCTGGATTTTACACCACCGAAATTGGCTTCAAGGATATTGGGTATGTTGGCAACACTCCAAATGTTTGGGAAGGAGTTCCACAGGATGTGATGAATCAATATGGACTCTCTTTGGAAGAAAAATATGCGAATGTTTATCTGAAATCCGAGGACCGATCTACCCTTGCAACTTGGGATGATCAGGGGAATTTGATATCATGAAAAGAGGATAAAAATTAATAGATAGATCTAAGTAACATGTCAAAAATCAGGCTGGGCGTCCGGCCTGATTTTGACGTTTAATTCAAAACAACCAATTGTATTTCTTCGAAAAGAATGGTAAAAGTTTGATTGTTAGTTTTTTAATTAAGTTTGGATATCCGCAATCTTGGAAGTGTTTTACAATTGAAAATCCGTTAGGTTTAGGGATTTCTTCGGTCTTCGGTCATCGGTCTTCCAGCTATGTATCCTCCTCCGCAAACTGTGCCTGAATTTTTGCAATCCGATCTTCCAGACTTTCGGATGAAAGACTTGCTCTGAGTCGATCCACCATGATGGGAAATGCAAAAGGGGTGAAATGTACAGGATGCTTCACCTCGATTTTCTGTCGATTGATTTTTTCCAAAGCCAGCATCAGTTTGTCTTTTTCCATCTGCTGATTGATTGCTTCTTCGTGTGCTCGTTTCAGCAGGAGATTGTCAGGATCGTATTGTTCAAATACCTGATAGAGCAAGCTTGAATTTGCTTGAATATGCTTAAAGGTGGTCGGTTTGCCCGGGTATCCCTGGAAGATTAAGCCAGCAATACTGGCGATATCCCGGAATTTCCGCTTGGTCATTTCGCTTTCATTCACGCAATGCCGGATGTCCTCCAGCAGGTTTTTGGAGGAAAAAAGATCCTCTTCCAGGAGTTCTTCGATAGGTATCGGACTATCGGAGAGCAGCTCAAACCCGTAGTCATTCATCGCAATACTAAAGCTGAAAGGATAGCTGACAGAAATTCGATAGGCGATCAAAGCACCTAAAATTTCATGCACCATCCTTCCTTCAAAAGGATAAAAGAAAATATGGTATCCTTCATTGGTTCGGTAGGATTCGATCAGCAGCGTATCCTGATCAGGAATAATGGAAAGCTTTTGCTGGAGTCGGAGAATTGGGTGGATTTGGACCATTTCTTCCGAGATAAAAGTGCCGTGATTTGCCAGCTCCAGGATTTCCCTGATTTTCTCTGCAAGCTTGGAGGTCAGCGAAATTCGCCCGCCCATCCAGCTTGGAATGTTGTTGGTTTTCTTATCAGAAAGCCGCACAAAAGCACTGAGTTCTTTGATTTGAAGGAGTTCGAGATTCCTTCCTGCGAAAAAGAAGCGATCTCCGGTTTTCATTTTCGATATGAAATATTCCTCAACCATCCCGAGGTAGCCACCTGATTTGAACTTCACTTTCAGCATCGGATCTGAGACAATGGTTCCCATCGAAAGCCGGTGCTTCATCGCAATTCGCTTGTTCGTCACTTTGAATAAGCCATCGATTTGGTCTTGACTTACTTTCAGAAAATCCTCGTAACTCCCCAGAGAATTTCCTCCCTTGGTGATGAAATCCATCATCCAGTCCATTTCTGCCTGGTTCAGATTGGAAAAAGATTGAGTGCGACGAACTACCTGGTAGATTTTCACCGGATCAAAACCCGCTCCAACAGCCAGAGTCACCAAAAACTGAATCAACACATCGTATGGGAGAACAGGCGGAAACTGAGATTCCATCTCGTCATGCTCGATCGCATCCCGAATAGCAGCAGCTTCGATCAATTCGAGTGCATTGGTAGGAACGAAGAAAATTTCCGAAGGCATTCCCGGCTGATGTCCCGCTCGCCCTGCACGCTGCACAAATCGGGAAACCCCTTTTGGGCTTCCCACCTGAATCACCCGATCTACCGGTCGGAAATCAACTCCTAAATCTAGGCTTGAGGTGCATACGACTAGTTTTAGCTTTCCCTCATGTAGCGCTTGCTCCACCCAACTTCGGACTGTCATATCGAGCGAACCGTGGTGCATGGCGATCCAGCCTGACCATTCCGGCTTGGCCTCGAGGATTTTTTGATACCAAATCTCAGTTTGGGATCTTGTATTGGTGAAAAGCAGAACAGAATTTCCAGCTTCAATGATGGGAATCACCTTGTCCAGCATTCTGATTCCCAAGTGGCCGGACCAGGGATATTTTTCTATTTCATCCGGATAAACCGAATGAAGGATGATTTGCTTTTCGATTTCTGCTTTAACAATATGGACCGGAAGATCATGACCGAGCAAAGCTTTCGCAGCTTCTTCCAGATTTCCGATCGTGGCCGAAATCGCCCATCTTCGGAATGTTGAAGGGCAAATCGACTGAATGTATTCCAGTGCCAACTGCACTTGCACACCTCGCTTATTTCCCACCAACTCATGCCATTCGTCGACAACGATTGCCTGGACAGACTGGAAAAGCGCAGGATGATCTTTTTGGGAAATCAGAATATGGAGCGTTTCCGGTGTGGTAATCAGACATTCCGGAGGACGGCGCTTCATGGCGGCCCGGGTTTTGGCGTCGGTATCTCCATTTCGGACAGCTACTTGCCAAGACAGACCGATCACGTTACAGACTTCCTGCATTGCTTTCTGGATGTCTTGTGCCAAAGCTCTTAGAGGTGTAACCCAGATCAATTGGATTCCCTTGTTTTGAGGTTTTTGCCAGGTATCTGGATGGTTTTGGATGAACTCCAAAATCACCGGAAACCAGAGTGCAAAAGTTTTTCCGGAACCGGTCGGAGCATTAAGCAAACCTGATTTGCCATCCAAAAAATCCTTCCAGGCCTGAATTTGAAATGGAAATGGCTTCCAGCCTTTCTTCTGAAAGTACTCCAGTCCTACGGCAATTCTTTTATCCTCCATACTGTTTCAGCAAATCTTTCAGGTCCTGCAAGGTATTCGCTTCTTGTGCAGGTTTGTCTTTTCTCCATCGCAATATTCGGGGAAATCGAAGTGCAATTCCACTCTTGTGACGCGGACTGTCTTGAATTCCTTCGAAAGCAATCTCAAAGACCAATTCTGCTTTAACTGTCCGCACTGGACCGAATTTTTCACGGGTATTCTTTTTCACAAATTGATCCACTTCCCGCATCTCTGCATCGGTTAGACCGGAATACGCTTTTGCAAAAGGAACCAGATTTTCTCCATCCCAAACCGCAAACGTATAATCGCTGAAAAGGTCGGCTCTTCTTCCATGACCTTTCTGAGCATAAATCATGACTCCATCGATAGTTAACGGTTCGATCTTCCATTTCCACCAGCTTCCCCGCTTGCGTCCTGTTTCATAAGGGGAATTCAGGTGCTTCAGCATTAATCCTTCTGCCAGTTCGGTCCGGGAGTTTCTTCTGATTTCGGTGTATTCAGACCAGGAATTGAGGTTAATCGTTTGTGAAATTTCCAGATTTGGGTGGGAGGTTTTGGAGAAAAGTTCCTCCAGGATTGCTCGTCTCTGTCTCAAGCCGATTGCACGAATATCCTTTCCCTCGTATTCTAAAATATCATAGACCAAAAGACTGACAGGAGCATCGGACAGGATTTTTTTACTCAGATTCTTTCTTCCGATTCGTGTTTGCAGGAGACCAAAGGGCAGGGGTTTTCCTTCCCGGAATGTGATTATTTCTCCATCAAGTACAGTTCCGTCCGGCAAGAAATTTCCCAAATCCATCAATTCAGGAAATTTCTCATTGACCAATTCCTCGCCTCGGCTCCAGATGAATGTTTCTCCGGATCGCCGAATCATTTGCCCGCGAATTCCGTCCCATTTCCATTCCACTTGCCAGTCATCGGGAGGCCCCATTTCCTCCGGGTCTTTTTCCAACGGATGAGCCAGGAAAAACGGATATGGCTTAGAAATATCCTGAGTGCTTTCCCCCTGATCAAAAAGAGAAGAAAAGCTGATCTGCTCTGGATTCCAGTTTCCCATCAAGGCATGGGCGATGGAGGATTTTTCCCGGTTAAGATGTGCTGCCAAGGCCTGTGTTATCAGACTCTGACTGACACCGATTCTGAAACCGCCGGTGATGATTTTATTAAAAGTGAACCGCTCAGTTTGGTTCAATTGAGACCAAGCTTCCAGGATTTGAGCCTTTTTTGCTTCGTTCTCCAGTTTTTCCAGTTGGGAAAGAAAAAATATCCAATCAGAGAGATTTTGATCTGAGGTAGATGTGGGAAGTGGGAGGAGAAGTGAAATAGTTTCAGCAAGATCTCCGACGCTGTGGTAGCATTCGTCAAATAGCCAATCAGGAATTTCTGCCATTTCCTGTGACCATTCGCGAAGTTGTCGGGTGGAAACCTGTCGCTTTGGTCTTCGATGGGTGAAAATTGCAATTGCCCAAACTTTGTCTGAGTCAGCAGCTTTTGCAAAGAACTCGCTCAAAGCTTCGAGTTTATCCGAAGTTTTATTGGATTGATCGAGTCTGGTAATCAGTTCTGCAAATTCTTTCATGAGTTTTTATGGACAAAAACTGCTTGTTTGATACAAGTCATCGGGATTTGTCAGTTAGATTGATAATTTTAAGGAAGAATTGAACAGGAACAAAAACCTTTTCGTTAATGAATTCAAAACCTGCTATCTATGAAAAAGTTGATATTTGGACTGATTATTTCTCTGGGACTATGGTCGTGTGCTGAGCAAGAGCCAGATACCTATTCAGGTCAGAAGTTGGAGTTTCAGTTATTCAAGTCCAGTGACTTTAACTATTCCGGAAATCTTACCATCAACGAACTGAGAAGCGGAGATCTGGAACTGATTATTCAATTGGACGGGGCAAAAAGCGCCGACGGATATGTATTTCCAGCCCACCTTCATTTTGGAGGTTACGACGAAGCTGATGCACCAATTGCTTATCTGCTCAATTCAATTACTGCAAAAGATCTGAAAAGTGTCACTGTTTTAGGACAACTTTCGGATGGTACTAAATTGGATTTTGAAGCAATGAAGGCCTTTGATGGACATGTTAAAGTTCATCTTGCAAACGATGGACCGGACTACGGTGTAATTCTGGTAGCTGGTAATGTTGGAGGTAATTTATCGAGCAAGGCAAGTTTTGACCCGAGTAAGATTGCCGTTTGCGGAAAGAGTTATTGACAAGAGAAATGCTGGAAGACCGATGACGGAAGACCGAAGAAATCATAAATCCTGCATTTTTAAAATATTTTAAATGACACTGATAAACTGCATGCAGTCCAGTGGTCTGAAAAATTAATTTTTAACGAATAAAAAAGGCAGCCAATTGGCTGCCTTTTTTATTGTCTCCGGCTTTAAACTTAATTTATCACGAGTGGAAAATTGATGTCCAAATCAGACTCACCACCGGCCTGCTCATAGTTTTGGAAAGTTGGGCTGTTGGCTCCGGCAAAGCTTTTGTTTAAGTCATGACGAAGAATAACTCTCATCAGCGCATTGTTAAATCCTGGAGAAGCTGCCACGGTTACTTTGGTTCTCAAGCCAATTAATTGGCCTGTGGCATCGTCATATGCGATAGTAAGCGGAGGAGAACCTACGAAGGCGGTTCCCAGGAAATAGAACTGGTGCTCATCCGCTTCAGCAAGAATTTCCGCTGTGATATCCTCTTTTGCAATGGAATTAGCAACGGTGATTTCCATTCGGTAAGTTTTTCCTTTCACCAAATTGACTGTTTCAATTGTCGGAGCTGTTCCTAATTCGATTCCCTGAGGATCGGAAGCTTTGAATGAAAACTTGGTGCCGACAGGAGTACCTGAAGTATTGAGCTCAGTAAAAGAAAGCGTCACATCAGTGATTACTTCTTCTTCGTTTTCCGCTACGGGGTCTTCGCTTTCGCAGGAGGAAAAAGCAAAAGTTGCGAAAGCAAGGGCATAAATTGGAAGTCTTTTGAAAGTGTACATAGTTGGATAAATAGTTAGAATTGATAATTGATTTTGAGTAAAATGTTTCTTCCGATATCATCGGTGAAATATCTGAATCGGTTCATATATTCTTTATAAGATGAATTGAGGACGTTCTGGACCTGAATTCCCATGTTCAGCTTGTCATTTCCAATCGGAAATTGTCGTTGATATCCCAGATTGATAAGGGAATATCCCGGAGGGGCAGGAGCGAGGTCAAAATCAGGTTCACGATTTTGTCTGGCCACCAGCATATTGCTTAGAGTCAGTTTGTTGGTTTGTTGCTTTTTGCCAAACTCAAAAGACATTCCCCAATCCATTCTGTCCGAAGGGATAAAAGGGAAATAATTGTTCGCGTCAGTATTCTTAGCCCGGATGATGGAGCCTTTGGCATATCCGCTTATTTTTTCTGTAAACTCATAGCTTCCGGATAAATCAAAACCATAGAAAAATGCATCTGCCTGCAGATATTCATAGACATTGAAGGTGCCCCGGAGACTGACATAAGTTTCTCCGGTTGGATTCAAATAGATATAATTCTGAATCTGATTCGTATAGGCGGTCAATTCCAAATGAGTGTTTTCACCATCATAGACAATTTCATTTACCCATTTGAATGACTTTTCGGAGTTCAGATCAGGATCCCCGATCTCGACAGCCGCCGCACCATGGTGAAGTCCCTGGCTGAAAAGCTCATTCACATTTGGGGCTCTCCAGGCCGAACCGAGATTGGAGCTGAAAGTGACTCTCGGGCTTAGCTGGTAAAGCCCTCCCAGAAAGGCTGAGAAATTCTGATAATTCAATTCTGCTTCCTGTAGCTCAGATTGGACGTATCTCGCTGTATTGATGCTTCGAATATCAAATCGAAGTCCCATTTCCAGTTCCAAAGGACCTTTGGAATACTTCTCCATCATGTAGATTCCGGCATTCAGCATGTCGTAATTTGGAATCAAAGGAGTAACACCTGTTCCCGGTATGTTGCTATTAGCTTGCTGAATCAGGTTTATTCCCCAGGTGCCGCTGAATTCATTTTTATGCGTATGGTCTGCAAACAGGTCAAACGTATTGGTGAAAAGCTCCAAATCGAGACTTGGTCGCTCGTTAAGATCTCCTCTTCGTTTATCGTATTCCTGGCGATTGTTGAATTGAAGGCCATACTGAAAATTTAGCTTCCACCTATCAGATAAGTGGTAATGGGATTTCAGCTTTCCCAGATGGTGGGTGACAACCTGCTTAGGGTTAAAAATATCATAAGTAAAACCCGCATCTGAAAATGGTCTTCCGTTAGCAATGATGTTTTCCAAATCAGAAAGGTTACCGGTATGTGCGTCTTTTAAAATCCCCAAAGTCGTGTTGAAAAAGCTGTAGTAACCTTCAACTCCCAACTTTGCGCTGCTATATCCAACCGCCGCTGAAGCGCTGTATTCGCTTAAGCCTGTATTCCCTTGGTAATAATCCGGGGATTTGATATTTCCGGCTCTTTTCGCAGAACCCTGAACCCGGTAGCCTAGTCCTTTTATTTTATCAGAACCTGAAGAATGAGTTGCAGAAATATTTCCCATTTGTCCATTCGAAGCTCCGAGTAAATGGATATTCGTGAGACTTTCTTTTTTTGTAGGCAAGGTGGCAGGAGTCACCATGATAACGCCTCCCATTGCCTCAGGACCAAATCTGACAGTTTCCGCTCCTTTGATTACGGTGATTTCATCTGCGATGAACGGATCGATTTCAGGTGCATGCTCGGCTCCCCATTGCTGACCTTCGAGTCTGATTCCATTGTTCAGGATCATGATTCGATTGCTGTGCATTCCGTGGATTACCGGCTTGGAAATACTGTTTCCTGTCGAAAATGTAGTAACCCCTGCAATTCGTTTGAGGCTTTCCCCAAGATTTTCTCCGCGAGTTTCCAAAAGTGCCTCGCCGTAGAGTGAACTTACAGATGTGGTCGTTTGGACCGCTTCCCGGTGACCGTGAATCTCCACGCCGGAAAGCTCCATCGATTCTTCCTCCATTCTGAAGGTTTTGTTCAGAGCACCTCCTGAAAGATCAATCGTCTCTTTGATTTCCTTATGACCGATGTATTGGATTGTCAGATTATAGATTCCCGGGCAAAGATCCTTGATGAAAAAGTTGCCATTTTCATCGCTCACTGCATCTGTTTTACTTTCTGCAATCCAAACATAAGCGCCAAATATTGGCTCGTTGTTCTCCAGGTGGATGATTTTTCCACGGATGGATAGTTCGCATTTCTGCCCGAAACTTAATTGGACTTGTAATGCGAAGAACAAAAGGAGCAGTATTGAGTACTTTATTATCACAATTCGAAAATACGTAACCTTGTTGCATTAAACCAAAAAATATGAAACAAAGTTGCATTGGGGGATGAGTGGTTTGGAATGCAGTGATCAGTTTCAGTGATCAGTATCAGTGGTCTGTCTCCTCGCAGAGAGCAGTAATCAAAGCAGTAACCAGTTTAAAGTCTTAGGTCTAATTTCTTGCTACATGCCTCTTGTGTCTCGCTTCTTGGTTCGAACTCTAGATCAGTCTCACTATTTGAAGTCATTAAAATGAAAAATCCGGCTCGCTGGCCGGATCTTCATTTACATGTTGACTTTACTGTCTTGGAACCTTGTATATGGTACCTTGTACAAAACACAGTACTTTTTATCCCAACCAGCTGGCCCAAGGGATTCTGCTCAGGATCAAAACCAATCCAATGGCATACATCATGTAGATGCTTCTGAATCGCGCTCTTGAGATTGTCATTTTTTTCGCACGGATATAACCCACACTTATTAAAACAATCGCGAGGATGTTGATCAACGGATGCTCCAAAGCTGTCAATCTTGCCGCTGAATCACCCATGGCAGTTCCGCTTGTCAGCAAAGAAAAACCCAGCGGGCTTACGAAATAGAGAATGAGACCAATCAGCAATTGGGTGTGTGAAAGGATGAATCCGATCATTCCAATTTTGCGATCTTTTTCGGTGAATTCTCTTCCTGAAAGAGATCCGATTAGCATCCAAAAGATGACTATGATCAAGGCCAAAATGGCCAAATAAGCTACTCCTGAGTGAAGATGTTGTAATCCTGTATACATGATTTATTTGTTGAAGGGTTATAAAGTTGAAAGGTTATAAAGTTGAAAGGTTGTAAAGTTTAAGGGTTGTAAAGTTGAAAGGATAAAGGTTGTAAAGTTGAAAGGTTAAGAGGTTTAAGGTTGAAAATACAGAATTGGAAATACTTTATTCTTACAATTATTTCGAAAATGACTACTTACTACTGTTGCAATTAACCCTATAAAACAAGGGTTTGAAGTCCAATTATAGCAGCTGTCGTCTGTTGACCGTCGTCTGTGGACGATTTGAATCTACTCCACAAATAAAACCAATCCTTTCAGGTATTCAGTCTCCGGATGGAAAATATTGATTGGATGATCTGCAGGCTGTGAAAGCTGATGGAGGATTTTCACTTTTCTCCCCGACTCAAGGGCTGCCGCTGTGATAGTATGGGTGAAGAGTGATTTGTCTACAACCTGACTGCAGGAAAATGTAAACAAAATCCCTCCTGACTTGATTTTTTTCATGGCTTCCGCATTCAGGCGTTTGTATGCCTGAACGGCATTGTGTCTTGCTTTCAGGTTTTTTGCAAAAGCCGGCGGATCCAATACGATCAGATCGTAATCATCTCCGATTTCACGGATGTATTTGACTACGTCAGCCACTTTTGATTCATGCTTTCCTTTCAGTTCCGGATTCAGCGCAAGGTTTTCCTCTGTCAGTTCGATTGCTTTGTTGGAAATATCTACAGAATGAACTTCTGCAGCTCCTTCTTTCAAAGCCAAAACAGAAAATCCCCCTGAATAGCAAAAGGTATTCAGAACTTTTTTGCCTTTCGAATAGGAGGCGAGCAACTTTCGATTTTCACGCTGATCGATGAAAAATCCCGTTTTCTGACCTTTTTCCCAATCGATCCGATAGTTTGCTCCGAACTCCTGAACCAGGTCAGTTGCAGGTTTGCCCAGAATCCATTCGTTGGTAAACGTCCCGATATTTTTTGGCAGCGTTTCAGAGCTTTTATCATACACTCCGCTCAGCGATTCTCCATAGGTGTTTTTGATGGCCTGAGCGATTTCGGCAATGTGGGCGTGCATACCGACATTGTGTGCCTGGATCACGGCTGTCCCGTTGTAAAAATCCACTATCAGACCCGGCAAAAGATCACCTTCTCCATGCACAAGCCGATAGACATTTGTCTCCGGATTATCAGTCAGGCTCAGGCTTTTCCGCAGGGCATAGGCAGAAGCTATTTTTTCATCCCAGAAACTCTGATTGATTTCCCGGTTTTCGAAGGAAATAATCCGAACCATGATCGAGCCCTGAGAAAAATGTCCAAGACCCAGAAATTCATTTTTGGAAGAAAGGACCTCTACCAACTGACCGTTTTGCAAATGCTCGTCCATTTGGAAAATAGCCCCTGAGAAAACCCAGTGGTGACGACGGAACAGAGAAATTTCTTTTCCTCTTTTGAGTATGATTTTAGGGTAGTTCATAGGAAACGTTGCTTTTGTTGGGGAAAAGATAACTGCCAAAAATCATGGCTACAATGCTCGCCAGTAATCCAAAAATATGGGATTGAATTTCTAATTCAAGATTATCGCATATCAGGTAAACCATCATACCGATCACCATTGAAAGAATTGCACCCATTTTTGAGGCTTTCTTCCAATAAAGTCCGGCGGTAAGAGGTGCAAATAAGGAAACTAAAAGGAGGATTGATGCTCCTGCGACCAGTTCATAAATATTGGAATCACGGGAAGCCATATACGTTGCAATCAATGCAACTACCAGGACATTTACTCTCAGAATCCAAAGCAAATGCTGGTCTTTGAGTTTTCCCTTGAATAATGGGCGTACTAAGTTTTCGGAAATCAATGCGGCAGGAGCAAGCAAACCTGAACTTGCCGTACTCATGATGGCGGAGATCAATGCCCCGAAGAAAATGATTTGAACAGGAAGACCGCCGTGAGCCAAAACCATCGATGGAAGCAGCATTTGCTTATTTTCGAGGTAGAGTTCGGGGTAAAGAACTTTGGCACCCAAAGCAATAAACAAAGGCAAAAGGCCAAAAGTCAGGTAAAATCCTCCCGCCAAATAGGTGGATTGGACGGCTACTTTTTCAGATTTGGAAGCCATCACCCGTTGGTAAATATCCTGACTGGGGATGCTCCCGAGACCCAAAATGATCCAGGCTCCCAGGTAATTTAGCCAGGAAGTAAAACCAGCATCGGGGAAGAACTGAAAACTTCCTGCCGGCGCTTGGGATAAAATCTCATTTACTCCTCCGGCTTCCTTTGCTATCATAATCGTCACCCATACCAATCCGATCACGATCATGGTGGTCTGGATAAAATCGGTAATCGAAACCGCCCACATCCCTCCCAGAAAGGTATAGACAACTACGATTCCTGCGGAAAGTATGATTCCCTGAAATAGTGAAAGGTCGGTGACTGTTCCAAAAACCAAGCTGAGGGCGACCAATTGGGCAGCAACGTATCCAAAGTAAATCGGAACCATGAAAACGGTCGATATGAATTCAACCCGCTTTCCAAAAATCTTTCCAAATACATCTCCGATTGTCAAAACGCCCATTCTGTACATGGGACGCAGGTAAAACATCCCGAACAAAACCAGGCATAGCGCTCCTCCAAACGGATCTTCTATTACCCCTTGAAGACCTTCTTCCAGAAATACGGAAGAGGCGCCAAACATTGTTTCAGATCCAAACCAGGTTGCAAATAAGGCAGAGGCTGAGAGAAAAAGGGGTAAAGACCTGCCGGCAAGCACGAAATCATTGGAACTTTTTACCAATCTGGAGGCCCATGCTCCGACGGCAACTGTAATTGCCAGGTAAATAATGATTGCAGTCAGCAGCAAGGTCTGAGTGCTTATTTTTTGGAATACATTTTTTCCCTGATTCCTTTGATTTCCTCGCTTGCCAGGTAATCATCGTAAGGCATTCTTCTGTCTATCGTTCCGTTTGGAGTGAATTCGACAATTCGATTTGCAGATGACTGAACGAAAGCGTGGTCATAAGAAGACATCAAGACCGTACCGTTGAATTCAACAATTGCGTTGTTGAAAGCAGTAATAGACTCCAAATCGAGGTGATTCGTAGGTTCGTCCATCACCAGGAGATTAGGGTTTTGAAGCATCATTCTTGAAACCATGCAGCGAACTTTCTCTCCTCCTGAAAGCACGGAGCATTTCTTTAGCGATTCTTCTCCGGTGAAAAGCATTCTGCCGAGGAAAGTTCTCACATAAGCTTCTTCCTGATTGGAGGAATATTGTCTCAGCCAGTCGATTAGATTGAGATCTGATTTGAAATAGCCGGAATTGTCGTTTGGCAGGTAAGCCTTATTAATCGTCACTCCCCATTTGTAGCTTCCTTTGGTAGCAGGGATTTCTTCCATGATTGTCTGGAAGAATTTATTGACTGCCTGCTTGGTCTTGGAGATAAAGGCGATTTTATCTCCTTTGTCCACCATCAGGTTTACGTCAGTGAAGTAGGTCACTCCATCGGCTTTCAGTTCCAGGTTTTCGGTCATGAAAATCTGATCACCGGCTTCTCTTTCAGGTTTGAAAATGATGCCCGGGTATTTTCTGGAAGATGGCTGAATCTCGTCAATATTGAGTTTTTCAATCATTTTCTTACGAGCCGTAGCCTGTTTTGACTTAGCTACGTTTGCAGAGAAACGATCAATAAAATTCTGTAATTCCTTCCGCTTGTCTTCGGCCTTCTTGTTTGAATCAGAACGCTGCTTCAGCGCAAGCTGGGAAGATTCGTACCAGAACGTATAGTTACCTGAATAGATTTTGATTTTGCTGAAATCGATATCCACC
>JBILPR010000400.1:0-3812 GCA_044373795.1 Algoriphagus sp.
CAATTCTCAAGTGCATAGCGAATGACATATTTCAGAAAATCCTCCGCAAGATTCTGATTGTCTTCGGCGTCGTAAAAAGCCATTTCGGGCTCGATCATCCAGAATTCTGCCAAGTGTCTGGTTGTATTGGAGTTTTCTGCTCTGAAAGTAGGACCGAAGGTATAAATCTCTGCCAATGCCATTGCTGCTAATTCACCTTCAAGCTGTCCCGAAACTGTCAGGTTTGTTTCTCTTTCGAAGAAATCCTGCTTGAAGTCAATTTTGCCATCCTCTGTCTTGGGGAGTTTGTGGAGATCAAGGGTAGTTACCTTGAATGTTTCTCCAGCTCCTTCTGCATCCGATGCAGTGATGATAGGAGTATGGATGTAGAAGAAACCTTTGTCGTTGAAATACTTATTAACTGCGAAAGCCAACGCATGCCTTACTCTGAAGACGGCGCCAAACGTATTGGTGCGCATTCTTAGGTGGGCGATTTCTCTCAGGAATTCAAGAGAGTGTTTCTTTGGCTGAAGCGGGTATTTTTCAGGATCAGCCTCACCAAGAACTTCAATCATTTGAGCATTAAGTTCAGAGCTTTGACCGGCTCCCTGAGATTCCACAACTTTTCCTGTGATTTTCAAACAAGCACCGGTTGTGCATTTTTTCAGAATTTCCTCAGAAATCAAATTCGGGTCGGCCACTACCTGGTAGTTGGTGATAATGGATCCGTCGTTCAACGCAATGAAAGAGACATTTTTATTGCTTCTTTTTGTGCGAACCCAGCCCATGAGGGTGACTTCAGTGCCAATTGGATTTTGGTCCAGGATGGTCTTGATTTTGACCCGTTTGTTAAATGCCATTGGGAGATTTATTTATTGGAAAGCCAGTTTTCCGGGATTTTTTAAATGGAATGCAAAAAAACGATTAAATAACGTTTATATCAAAAAATTGCTCGTTTTTCATAACTTTGAAAGTAAGGATTTTTCTGGTGAAAAGGCCTTTTTTGAACCTAAAAAGCTGGTTTTATCTCATTTCTAATGCAAAAGCTAAATCTTAGCCAATCCCTTTCTCAGAAGCTTTCCCCACAGCAAATTCAATTTATCAAATTGCTGCAAGTGCCTACAGCCGAACTGGAGGCCAGGATCGAAGAGGAATTGGAGATTAATCCTGCCTTGGAAGAAGGAAGAGAAGAGGAGCCTGAGGCTAATCAGGAAGAATACGAGGACAATAATTACGAGGAAGAACCCGCACATGATGACCATGACGTCAATCTGGATGATTATCTGGATGATGAATATGGGGGTTACAAAATGCAGGGCGACGGAAACTATAATGCCGATGAAGAAGATCGCGAAATGCCACTTTCAAGCGGTACGTCTCTTCATGAGCAATTGATTTCTCAATTAGGATTTCTTAAACTGGATGACCGGCAAAAAATCATCGGCATCCAACTGATCGGCAGTATCGAAAATGATGGCTATATCAGAAGAGACCTCGATGCAATTATCAATGATTTGGCTTTCAGCCAAAATATAGAAACTGATTTTGATGAGTTGGAGGAAATCCTACGCAAGATTCAGACCTTCGATCCTGCAGGGATTGCCTCGCGAAATCTGCAGGAATGCCTCACTATCCAGCTGGAGAGAAAAGAGCATCCTGACGATCCTACCGTTCAGCATGCGTTGATGATCATCCACGATTGCTTCGAGGAGTTCACTAAAAAGCACTACGCAAAGATTCAGAAGAAGTGCAATCTTACTGACGAGGAGACCAAAGATGCGGTCAATCTGATCACCAAGCTTAACCCTAAGCCAGGAGGAGCCTCTGACGGATTGGTCAGAACGCAATATATTATCCCGGATTTCATCCTTACAAATAATAATGGCAAGATGGAAATCAGCCTGAACTCTAGAAATGCACCTGAACTCAGGATTTCCAGATCTTATTCTGAAATGTTTGACGCATATGATAAGAGTGATAAAAAGGATAAGAAGCTAAAAGATACTGTCACCTTTGTCAAGCAAAAGCTGGATTCCGCCAAATGGTTTATTGACGCTATCAAGCAAAGGCAAAATACTCTGCTGCGGACCATGGAAGCAATTCTGATGTATCAGAAGGAATTTTTCCTGGATGGTGACGAGACTAATCTCCGTCCGATGATTTTGAAAGATATTGCTGAAAGAATCGACATGGATATTTCCACTGTTTCCAGGGTCGCGAATAGCAAAGCTATTCAGACTGAATTTGGTGTTTATCCGCTGAAATATTTCTTCTCAGAAGGAATCGCAACAGATAGTGGCGAAGATGTTAGTAACAGAGAAGTGAAGTCTGTTCTGCAAACTATGGTGGATGCAGAGGATAAAAAAAGGCCGCTTTCCGATGATAAGCTGGTGAAAATGCTCAACAAAAAAGGATATAATATTGCCCGCAGAACTGTCGCCAAATACCGTGAGCAGCTCCAGATTCCTGTGGCCAGATTGAGAAAAGAACTATAGCATTGAAGTATCCTGCCTTGGTTTTATCGGTTGTTTTTCAACCATTGCTTATTCCGACTCTCGTTTTTGGACTGATTCTGTATGCCGTTCCTGAAGCGACAAGTATTCCTGCTGAATTTAAGGATCGGATATTTTTCCTGATCGTCTTGTCTACCCTATTAATCCCAATGATTACCATCATCGGATTGAGATTGAGCGGCACTTTAAAAAGTCTCCATATGAAGGAGATTCAGGACAGAGTGATTCCCTTTTCGATAACCTCTGTTTATTATTTATTGACCGTTTATTTCTTGTTTCAAAAAACAGAACTGGATCCAATTCTTTGGCAAACACTTTCGCTGATAACAATTGCTGTGATTGGGTTGACAATCGTTACTTTTTTCTGGAAAATGTCTGCTCATATGACAGGATCAGGGGGGCTATTGGCTGTGGTTTTGATCTTAGGATTCAAGTTCCATACGTTTCAGGTTCTTTATCCTTTGATTCTTTCCTTGCTTCTGGTTGGGGCTATTGGATCGGCCAGACTTTTCTTAGGAGCACATAAGCCTTTGGAGATTTACGCTGGTTTTTTCTTTGGGTTCCTGATTTGTTTTCTGGGTTTCAATTGGATATGGGCATAAAAAAACCGGACAAAAAGCCCGGTTTTTATTTTTTTCTAATCAAACTCAAAACACATTGATAGCGACTCCAAAGTTGACCTGGTTTGCTTGAGTTCCAAATGGGCCAAGTCCAGCTTTGAATAGGTCGTTTAATCCAAAATAACTCCAAACATAGAATCCGGGAGAACCTGCTTTGATGGAAACTCCGTATCTGAATTCTTCAAGTCCATAATTTTGGGAGTCTTTCAGCTTTCTTTTCAAACCGTCGGAATCTTCGTAGTTGATTTTCGTGTGAGCATTGTACAAGTACCCAATTTTACCTCCAACACTTACCCGGAATCCTTTGGAGTAGTTTGTTTTGTTGAGGTGGTAAGTAATATCAAGAGGGATTTCAACATAATTGGTTGCCAGTACATTATTAGAGATTACAATATCATCCCCATAGACGTCCTTTACCTCCTTGAGTATACTTGATTCAGGACCTAGCAAAGGATTGTTGAAAAGGTTCTCATCATTTTCAAAGGCAAGTTTATCAGTTCCAATACCAAAACCAGGATTGATTGTGATCCCTGAAGTTTTACCCCCCACCGATATCGGGTGTTGATAATAGATATTGAATGTACGTGAACCAAAAAACTTTATCCCCAAGGCTTCAGCTCGGTTATTGAGTTGATTAAACCCGAATTCGAACACTAAATCGCTTGGGATGTTAGGTCTGCCGCCAATTGGAGTTTTGGGC
>JBILPR010000096.1:0-12947 GCA_044373795.1 Algoriphagus sp.
GCTAGCTAAAACTAATGTCATCACACTGACAGACAATTTGCAACTCGAACAGCCAGTGGGATTACCTTTACTTATTGACACCCTAGCGGGAGGTTTTGATCCAGAAAAATTCTTCACATCCGACACATTAATATTTAATGAAATTTCTAAGCCTTTTATCGAGCGTGTAGGCAAAAGCAAAATGATTTTCAAAGCGATCGAAGGGGCAGAAAAAGGAAGGCCAGACTCCATTTTTTGGTCTGAAGTAAGAAGTGATAGCCTGAAAACATTCACATTTATCGATTCGGCGGAGGGGACAGGGGTTGATCAGATTAACAACCTGAATGTATTTTGGGGTCAAAAAGCAGCTGACAGTTTGACCCAAATCAAGTATTTGACAAATCGAATCATCATTTCGATTACTCAGGATTCCATTGAGGTTAGTAAAATCAGAGAAAACCTTAAAGCTGAGCTTGATCGAAGGAAAATCGAAATAGATTATCGACTGGTACATCTTGTTGGAAAAATAATTCAAGATTCCTCCACTTTATCAGAGCTCGATAAACTGCCTTTTCAGGTAGTTTCCAGATCCACTTTTCTACCTCGAGAACAGTCTTTGGAATTGCATTTTGAAAATACTGCCCGCACTATCCTAAAACGAGGTGTCGCTGAAATCCTGACTTCTTTACTTTTCCTCGGCATCATTGCTTATGCATTTCATTACCTCTATCAGACGATCAAAAACCAGAAAGAAATCGCCGAAATCAAGGAAGACCTGATTGGAAATATCACGCATGAATTCAAAACTCCCATCGCTACCACGCTTTCTGCAATCGAGGGAATAGAGCTATTCAACCCGGAAAACGATCCTGCTAAAGTCAAAAAGTACTTGGGGATTTCTAAAATTCAGATGCATAAGCTGAACCAAATGGTGGAGAAACTGCTCGAAACAGCCACATTGGATTCAGAGCAAATGGTCTTGAAAAAGGAAACAATTGATCCCGAACCCATCCTGAGAAATCTGCTGGAAAAATTCAGAACTCTTGATCCTGAAAAGGAAATTGAATTAATCATGCCCGTTCAGATTAGTCCGATTATGGTAGATCCTTTTCACTTCGAAAATGTGCTTTCAAACCTGCTGGACAATGCCCTGAAATACGGTGGAACCCAGATTCGGATAAGCCTCGATCAAAGCAACCTGACCAAAATCAAGATTTGGGATGATGGAGGAAAAATAGGCTCTGAGCAAAAAGAGCGGGTATTTGAGCAGTTTTATCGAATTCCTCAGGGTAATATTCATGACGTGAAAGGCTTTGGAATCGGCTTGTACTATGTCAAGAAAATCATTGAGAAACACGGAGGCAAGATCGACCTCGAGACTGCCCCGAAAAGCACCACTTTCACTACGATATGGCCTTAAGTAAAATCAGGATTTTGCTCGCAGAAGACGAGATGGCGCTGGGAATGATCATTCAGGAAAGTCTGGAAAGCCGTGATTTCAAAGTCATCCTATGCCCTGACGGACAAAAAGCCTGGGAGGAATATCAGCGCGAAAAGCCTGATGTGCTCGTTCTGGACGTGATGATGCCGAAGAAAGACGGATTTACGCTGGCTGAGCAAATCCGGAAAATCGATCCGTACACGCCCATCATTTTTCTCACTTCCAAGTCCCAAACCGAAGATGTAGTCAAAGGATTTGGACATGGAGGGAATGATTACGTGCGGAAACCTTTCAGTATGGAAGAGCTCATCGTCCGCATCAAAGCTCAAATGGATCGCTCGAAAACCCGAAAAGCTCAAAGTGATTGGCTGGCTCTTGGCAGGTTTGAGTTTCACCCGACCCGACAACTTTTGAAATTGGGAGAAATGGAATCTCCGCTCACCTCAAGAGAAGCACAATTGCTTCAGATCCTATTGGAAAATCTAAATGAAATCACCGATCGAAGTTTGATCCTCACCCAAATCTGGGGTTCAGACGATTTTTTCACCGCCCGCAGCATGGATGTCTTTATCACCAAGCTTCGCAAAAAACTCCAGGAAGACCCGGCTATTCAGATTCTGAATGTGCGGGGCTATGGGTATAAGTTGGTGTGTTGAGTGGCTTCAACTTTTCCAGAGTTGAAAACCTATAAAAAAGACCTGAGACCAAGAAGGCTTCAGGTCTTTAGTTAGGAAGACAAGGATTATTCTTTGTCTTTCTTTTTCAGTCCAAAAGAATAGTACAAACCGATTCTTGTTGATTGGATCCTTCTTTGAAAGTTATAACTCTGGTCGTAAAGCTGATAGTTCGTACTGATGGATCGACTCATATTCTCAGATTGAAAGAGTGTCAATCCAAAGCGCTTATACTCCATCGATACCCCATACTGATAGTTCATGTAGAAGGGATTGGGGATCGTTTCTACCGCATTGATCACATCCAGTATTTCCTGAGTCCAGTCTATTCCCTGTGGTACATCGAGATCGAAGGGAGTAAAATCCTGAATTGACCAGACCGGAACTGCTGATAATTCCAAGAATACCCTGAATTGATTATTCTTGACAAGCAAGTAGCTTAATCCCACTGGGAATTCGAAATTGTAAGTGGAAGTAAGCCCGCCTTTAGTAATAAATGGGATATGTTCAGGGAATGATTCAGATGTATATTTTGCAGTCAAAGAAACGAACGATTTATAAAATTGAACACCAAAGCTGGAATAAAACCTTTCAGTAAGGGGCCATTCTACTTTGACAAAAGGCATCAAATAGTAATCTCCTTTTTGGGTCTGCTCAAAAACAAAAACAGAATCGATTTGGACTACTGAATTGCTAAATGAAGATTCTTTGACAGAGGCAATGCCTACCCTAAAGTTTTGTCCAAAGGATTCAAAGCTCAGTCCTAGAAATATAAAAATCAAAAAATTATTTCTCATATAATTAGTCTATCCGTAGGACAAATTCAATTTTACCTGTTGTGTAAATTCTAGCATCAGCTCCTGTAGCATCATCACAATATTCTACAGGGGTCATTAGTAAATCTTCATCATTGTTTGAGGTGACTACAGTCTCAGTCCTTGTGAACACGATACCTGTGATTGGGTCTTTATAGGTCACTTCCCTCTCTTCTGTTTCTGAGTCACCCGGATCGTACTCGTACCACTGAATCGTGATTATTTGCGAATAATTCTGCCTGTCCCAATGAAAAATTTCTAAGTTTTGAGGAAATACCCATTCAGTCTGGCAATTAAAAATACCACAATCTTTCCACTTGCTTCTATCTACTTTTGGAATGGCTTTTTTTATCTGAGCCAAATTTGATTGACTTGATCCTGTAAAAACGATAAAATAAACTTCCGGTGCACCATCTTGCCAGCCTGTAGCATCACTCAATTCTTGCATAGTGGTAAATTTTACCCGATCAATTCTTTCCCAATTTGAATTTAAATCCCGGTCACAACCTAGAGTTCCTCCTCCAGAACCTCCCCCTGGCGTACCACCAATTCCTCCGCCACCACCACAGAAATAATCTGTGTAAAAGTAGTAATCGTTCGCACCATCAGTAAAATAAGGTGTAGCACCTTGTAAACAAGGCTCTTCTATAGCTATCCTCGCATTTGGATTTTTTGGCACCTTGACTAATCGCTCATTTTGACTAATCACCAGAACAGGCTGATCCGGTACTACTCGGATATCCCATTCAGATACTTCTCCGGCAGAATTTATTACCGGCACAATCGGATTAGTTTTCAAATCCTGATTTGGTGAAATATAAAGAACCGGAGTATTGGGATCAATATCATCCATTGAAAGGAGTTGATCATCATTTCCTCTCAATGCAACCTGCATCAGTGGATTAAATTCCAAACTGGATTCAGTTGACCTAAAATTAGACTGGTCCCCAAAAATTGCTTCTGAAAATGTAAGTGACTTAGAATTTGGACCTCCAAGCGATTGGTCCTTTTCAGTGTAATAAAGAAAATTGAAATCCCCGTCAAATTGATCTTGAGTTTTATCAAAGATGAATTCACGAATATTCTCGTTCTTCAGACCGTTGGCTAAAGCGGCTGCAAATGTTAAACCAGGCTCTCTGGGGTCTAAACCGGATTTTTTAGCCTGAGCCTCCAAAGCCATTAGATTATCCGGAGCCAACTCAAAATCACTGCATGAAAATAGAAGCATTCCTGACAATAGGACAGGGAAAAGTCCTTTCCTTTTTCTTACAAAATTCCATTCGCCTTTGAATGGGTGGGGGGTAGTTGTTAACATAAAACTTAGAGTTAGTTGCTATAAAAGAATAGCTCAAATTAAAAAACTTAACTGAAAACGAACAAGTTTTTGAACTACAATTTTGAATTTTAGTTCAAAATTCTGTCATCACGATTCTTGGAAAAATAAGATTTAAGGATTTAACCTAAATTCCTCATTTTATTTGGGAAAAAATGGTAACCGGAGCTACCCATTGTTGATTTTACCACCCCTGCTTAGATTGAATTCATCCCTAAGAAACTCCAAGACGTTCCAGCCATTCAGATTCTGAATGTGCGGGGGTACGGGTTTAAGCTGGTGTGATGAAAAGATCCTGAAGGGATCAAACTTTTTAATACCGTGTCCGACTTGGAGGAGCCTAGGGTGAAACCCGTGGAAGGAAAAGCATGAGGTTAATAACGACCCCGAGGGTGGTTGAACTTCACATTGATGGGAGATTCTTTTCGGATTAAAAATCCTACGGAATGAGATTCGAGATTGTAAATCTCAAATAGCGGATTGAAAATTCAGATGATAAGCTTATTATTGTACTGTTCATTACAGTAATTTACAGTACAATAAATTATTATGCGGTTTTATAATAGAGAACAAGAACTTGCTGAGCTCCAAAGAATACGGGAAAAATCGCTTTTAAATGCACAAATGACCGTGTTGGTAGGCCGAAGAAGAATTGGTAAAACAAGTCTTCTCAAAAAGGATAGTGAAGAAAACTTATCTGTCTATCTTTTTGTGGCCAGAAAAAGCGAAATACTTCTTTGTGAAGAATTTGTTGAGACAATAAAAAATAAACTTCTGGTGAATGTTTTCGGGCAAATCACCAAAATCAAAGACCTATTCGCCTGGATAATGGAGCTTTCAGAATCAAGAAGCTTCACACTAATCTTAGATGAATTTCAGGAGTTCCTAAATATCAATCCTTCTATTTTCAGTGACATTCAGAATATCTGGGATTCTAAAAAAGGCGTAAGCAAGATCAATCTGATCTTTTGTGGTTCGATCTATTCTATGATGAATCAAATTTTTGAAAACTCAAAAGAGCCACTTTTTTCCAGAGCAACTTCCAAAATCAATGTAAAGCCGTTTAATGTTGTAACTCTAAAAGAAATTTTGGCAGACAATTACCCGACATTTTCTTCCGGAGATTTACTCAATTTCTACACTTTTACCGGCGGAGTAGCAAAGTACGTCGAAAGCTTCGTTCAGAACCAAGCCTTCACTTTCGACGATATCCTAAAGAGCATTTTCCGTGAAAATTCATTTTTTCTGGAGGAAGGAAAAAATGTCCTGATAGAGGAATTCGGGAAAGATTATGCTACCTATTTCTCCATCCTTTCCTTAATTGCCTCTTCCAAAACCTCCAGGCCCGAAATCGAATCCATCCTCGAAATGGGAGTTGGTGGATATTTGGATCGACTGGAAAATGACTTCAGCATCATCAAAAAAATCAAACCGATTTTCGCCAAATCAGGAAGTCGGCAAATCAAATATGAAATCGCTGATAACTTTTTAAGCTTCTGGTTTCGATTTATTTACAAAAACAGAAGTGCAGTCGAGATAGGAAATTTTCAATATGTCGAAGAATTGGTAAGACGAGATTACTCCACATTCACTGGAAAAATGCTCGAACGATATTTTATCGAAAAGCTTAAACTGAGCATGCAATACTCTGAAATAGGGACATTTTGGGATAAGAAAAATCAAAACGAAATTGATATCGTCGCCATTAATGAAATTGAAAAGCGAGTTCTTTTTGCGGAAGTGAAATTGAACAAAGCCAAAATCAATTTGAACGAACTCAGGGAAAAATCACAAGTCCTGGATGACTATTTAACAGGCTACTCCAAAGAATACCTTGCCCTTTCTTTGGAGGATATGTGAGAAAAATTAGAGCGTTTCAAGACTGCAGATTTGAATTAACAGGATTAAATTTTCCATCACCAAGCTTCGCAAAAAACTCCAGGATGATCCGGCTATTCAGATCCTTAATGTGAGAGGATATGTGTATAAGTTGGTGTGCTGAAAAGATCCTGAAGGGATCAAACTTTTCAATACTTGTGCGCCGTGGCGTAACCGCGGGTGAAACCCGTGGAAGGCAACGCAGGATGTTAATAATGACCCCAAGGGTGGTCGAACTATATACTGCTTGGAGGTTCATGTCGGATTAAAAATCCTGCATCTGGATTCGAGATTGCTCCCGAAAGCTTTCGTGGATCTCAACTAGAGCGAAGCAAGGGGAAGATTTTTAGGTTTTACCTACTTGACCCTTCACCCCATGCCGGTAAATACCTGATTTTTCATTAGCTTTTAAGGAGATTGAGTTGCTGATGAATTTGAGATTACTTCCTGTCCTTTTACTGGTTTTTTTGCTTGCTTCTTGCAGTCCCGAACTTCCCGAAGATGTTCAAGCGGCCTACGAAGAGTTGCCTGAGGCCTTGGATTTCAATATCCACGTAAAGCCGATCCTTTCGGACAAGTGCTTCGCCTGCCATGGTCCTGACCTCGCTGCGCAAAAAGCAGGATTGAGCCTTCACACTGCCGAGTTTGCCTTTGCTTCCCTCAAGGATTCCCCAGGCAAAGTTGCCATCAAACCGGGAAGCCTGCGCAACAGCGAGGTAGTCCACCGGATCATTTCCGATGACCGGGAGTACCAAATGCCTTCCAAAGAATCTAACCTGACACTGAGCCCCCGAGAAAAGGCCATCCTGATCAAATGGATCGAAGACGGCGCGGAGTATAAAAAGCATTGGGCTTTCATCACTCCCGAAAAACCCAAACTGCCAAAAGTCAAGGACGAGTCTTGGCCCAAAAACCCGATCGACCAATTTGTCCTCAGAAAACTGGAATCGGAGGGCATCTCTCCTTCCCCCGAAGCAGACAAAGAAACCCTCCTCCGCAGACTTAGTCTCGACCTCATCGGATTGCCTCCAAGTGAAGCGGAAATGGATGCTTTTCTAGCCGATAATTCCGCAGATGCTTATGAGAAACAGGTGGATCGCCTCCTCAACTCCGTGCATTATGGGGAAAAAATGGCCCTCCACTGGATGGACATTGCCCGCTATGCTGATACGCATGGCTACACCGTGGATCGCTATCGGGACGCCTCGCCTTACCGGGATTGGGTGATTCAAGCCTTCAACAAGAATCTTCCTTATGACAAATTTATCCGCGATCAGTTAGCAGGAGACCTGCTTCCTAATCCCTCCAAAGACCAATTGATCGCCACGGCATTCAACCGGATCCATCCTCAAAACATGGAGGGAGGAATCGTCGAGGAGGAGTTTCGGGTGGAGTATGTCGTGGATCGTACAAGCACGATGGGACAGGCCTTTATGGCCCTCACGCTAGGCTGCGCCCGATGCCACGATCACAAATACGATCCCATTACACAGAAAAACTTCTTTGAGCTAAGCAGCTTCTTCAACCAAGTCGATGAGGCTGGACAGATCTCTTGGGATGACGCCACTCCTGCCCCAACCATGCTGCTCACGGATGAAAAAAAAGACCAACTTCTCTCCTTCCTTTTAGGGGAAAAAGAAAAACAGGAAGCCCAATTGGACCAAACTGCCAAAGCAGAGGAAGGTGCTTTTCAAGCTTGGTTTACCGGTAAATACTACCAAAAGGATGCCTCCAAGGAATTCCCAGCCAGTAGGGTTGCCTACTTTCATTTTGACCAAAACACCATCCAAAACAACCTCAAACCCGCTCAAAAAGGAAGCATGGAAAGCAGTGAGGTCAAAAATCAAACTCCGACCTATGTGGAAGGCCGAAGGGGAAAAGGCATCCGACTCAACGGTGACGCCTGGCTTAATCTGGGCGAAGTGGGGGTCTTTACCAGAAGTGAACCTTTTTCGGTCAGTACCTGGATTTCAGTTCCCAAAAACCTGACTGATGGGGTGATTTTCCACAAAGGCTCCGGCGCTGTGCTCTACAACTGGCGGGGCTATCACCTCAGCCTGAAAAAAAACCGCCTCGAACTCCTCATGGCCCACACCGCGCCTTACAACGCCATCACCAACCTCACTGAGCATGACATCCCACGCGACCAATGGATCAACCTGACCTTGACCTATGACGGTTCGTCGAAGGCAAAAGGGCTGAAAATTTTTCTGGATGGAAAGGAAATGTCTACCGTCACCACCCACGATAATCTCTACAAAGACATCCTCTTCAAAGGCGGACAGCCCGGACTGCAAGTGGGGGCTGTGTGGAGGGGAAAAGGCCTCAAAGAAGCCGTGGTAGATGAAATAAGCGTTTATGATCAGGAGCTTTCGCCTTTGCAAATTTTGCAGATTTTCAACCCCTCCGAATACAAAACCGTCCTTTCTGGCAATCCGGAACAGATGAATAAGGAGCAAAAAGCTTCTTTGAAAAAACTCTACCTGAACGCCCACTCCAAGGCCTATCAAGAGACGATGAAGGCTGTAATAGCCAATCGAAAAACGTATGCTGACTCCGTGGAAGTCATCCCCGAGATGATGATCATGAAAGATCGGGAGCAGAAAAGACCCACCTATATCCTCACTCGGGGAGAATACAGTCAGCATGGTGAGGAAGTCTTTCCTAATACGCCGGAAAGCGTGCTTCCCATGCCGGAAAACCTACCCAAAAACCGACTCGGTTTGGCCGAATGGCTAATAAACAAAAAGCACCCACTGACCTCCCGGGTGACGGTCAATCGATTTTGGCAAAACTATTTTGGAAAAGGACTCGTCGCCACCTCGGAGGATTTTGGCAATCAGGGTCAGCTACCGTCCCATCCTGAACTGCTCGACTGGCTGGCCGTGGAGTTTCAGGAGTTGGGTTGGGACGTCAAAGCCATGCAGCGCCTGATCGTCACTTCTGCCACCTACCGGCAAGTTTCCAAAAAACAGCCCGAGCTTGAGGAAACAGACCCTGAAAACATCCTCCTGGCCCGCGGACCCGCGGTCAGATTACAAGCAGAAATGATCCGGGACCAAGCCCTCGCAGCCTCCGGATTGCTCCATCGGGAGGTGGGAGGCAAAAGCGTCTTCCCTTATCAGCCGGAGGGACTTTGGAAAGTCAACGGGGCGAATTACCCCCAAGCCACAGGCAAAAATCTCTACCGCCGAAGCCTCTACACCGTCTGGAAGCGATCGATACATCACCCCACGATGGCGATTTTTGACGCGCCGGACCACAGCGTGTCTGTGAGCAAGCGACAGGAGACCAACACGCCTTTGCAGGCGCTGGCCTTGCTCAATGATCCGACTTTTGTGGAAGCCTCCAAGGTACTCGGGGAGCAGATGACCCTTTTCTCCGATCCCAACCAGGGAATTGCCACTGCTTTCCGAAAACTCACCGGGAGAAACCCTCTCGAAAAAGAGCTCCAAATCCTGATGGACTTAAGAGATAAGGAATATCAAAAATTCAAAACCGATCCGGCCAAGTTAAAGGGGTGGCTGACGACCGGAGAATATCAGATTTCCTCCAACCTAGACCCCAGCCTGGTTGCTGCCAATGCCGTCACGGCCAGTGCCATCCTCAATTCGGACGCTTTTCTAACCAAACGCTAATATGAGCCACCACCACGACGCCCCACTTCGCTCGACCAACCCGGACCTGCGGGAGATCGAGAAAAAAATGGACCGAAGGAGATTCCTCACCCAAACTTCTTTGGGCATCGGTTCTTTGGCTTTGGGTTCGCTCATGGGCATGGAAAAGATCTTTGCCGGAGATTCCCTGACCGCACCACCTTCCCTGGAATCGATTCCTGCCAACTTGAGGCTTCCCCACTTTATGCCCAAAGCCAAGCGGATCATCTACCTATTCCAAAGCGGGGGACCATCCCAATTAGATCTGTATGACTACAAGCCCAAGCTTGTCGATCTTCACGGACAGGAGCTCCCCGACTCCGTGCGGGATGGGCAGCGACTCACAGGCATGAGCGCCGATCAGAGTTCTTTCCCCATGGCTGCCTCCGCGTTCAAATTCCAACAATACGGACAAAGCCGCGCTTGGGTCTCCGAACTCATGCCTAAAACCGCTGAGATTGTGGACCAACTCTGCTTTATCAAGAGCATGCAGACCGCCCAGATCAATCACGATCCTGCCATTACCTTTTTCCAGACAGGACACCAACTCCCCGGCCGGCCTTCTATGGGTGCCTGGCTGAGCTATGGACTGGGTTCGGACAATCAAAATCTCCCCGCCTTTATCGTCTTGGTTTCCAAAAACGCCGTACAGGATCAGCCGCTTTATGCCCGACTTTGGGGCAATGGCTTTCTCCCTTCCCAATACCAAGGCATCCAGTTCCGCTCCGGAAAAGACCCCGTCCTCTACCTCGGCAATCCCGAAAACTATGACGGAAAAGACCGGAGGGAAATGCTCGACTACCTCAAGTCCCTCAACGAGGTCCAACTTGACACCTACGGGGATCCGGAAATCAGCGCCCGCATCGCACAATACGAAATGGCTTTCCGCATGCAAACTTCCGTGCCGGAGGTGACCGACATGTCGTCCGAACCCGACTCGGTCTATGAACTCTACGGGGAAGAAAGCAGGGACCCTGGCACCTATGCCGCCAACTGCCTCCTCGCCCGAAGGCTCATCGAGAAAGACGTGAAGTTTGTACAACTCTACCATCAGGGCTGGGATCAGCATGGTAACCTACCCGGTGGCATCCGCAATCAATGCCAAAAAACCGATCAGGCTACGGCAGCCTTGATCAAAGACCTCAAGCAACGCGGATTACTGGAAGATACTCTGGTCGTCTGGGGAGGGGAATTTGGTCGAACCGTGTACAGTCAAGGTACACTCACGGCGGATAATTATGGGCGAGACCATCATCCCCGATCCTTCACCAAGTGGATGTGCGGTGCCGGAGTCAAGCCCGGAATGGTCTATGGAGAGACGGATGATTTTGGCTACAATGTGGTCAAAGACCCCGTGTCGGTTCACGACTTGCAAGCTACGATCCTGCACCTCTTTGGCATCGATCACGAGCGGCTGACTTTCAAGCATCAGGGCCGCAGGTTTAGACTGACCGATGTGGAAGGCCATGTGGTGCAAAACATTTTGACCTGAGAAAATGACAGCAGATTGGATCACGTTTATCGGGCGCTTTCATCCCCTGTGGGTACATTTGCCGATTGGTTTTTTGGTGCTTGCGGTGCTGTTACGAGCCTATGGGGATTGGAAAAAAAGCAATTCTTTTCAGGAGGCTGTTTCCTTTTCATTGGTTCTGGGCACAGGGAGTTCGGCAATGGCGGCCATACTGGGCTATTTACTTTCCCAATCGGGAGGATACGAAGGCAAGCTACTGGACATCCACCAAATCGGTGGCTGGGCTACCGTTTTGATCTCCGGGTTGGCTTGGTGGATGAGTGCCTCAAAGCGTACCTTTTCAACATCCCTTCACTACATCATAATGGGTCTATTGCTGTTGGTGCTTTCTGTGACGGGACACTTTGGAGGCAGCCTAACCCATGGCGAGGATTACCTGACTGCCTATGCGCCTTTTGGAGAAAAAAAGGAAAGCGAAACCCGTATCCTGAACTCGGCTGAGGAAGCCATCCTGTACACTGATGTGGTACAGCCCATTCTGAAAAACAAATGCAGCAGTTGCCACCGGGCAGGAAAAGCTAAAGGAGATCTGCTGGTAGAAAGCTATGAATCCCTGGCCAAAGGCGGAGAAAACGGCCCTGTCATCCTCGCCGGAAATGCCGAAAAAAGCGAACTGATCCGCAGAGTCACCCTTCCGCAAAGCCATGATGACTTTATGCCCGCCGAAGGCAAAGAGCCACTAAGCGCAGACGAAGTCAAATGGATCTCCTGGTGGCTCGAAAAAGGAAATGCCGACCCAAAGCTCCTTCTCACTCAGACCTCATCTGAACTGATCGCTTGGGCCAAACCCCGACTGTCTATCCGCCAAAATACCAGCAATTTAACTACTTCACTGGATACCGCCCGGTTGGAGAGCTTGAAAAAAATGGGCTTCCGGGTCCGAATCCTTTCCCATGAGACCTCTGCTTTAGACGTAGTTCTTCCCGAGGAGGTAGCTCAGGGTAAACCCTCCCCTCTGCTAGATGCCCTGATGCCCATAAAAGATCAAATCCACTGGCTTAGTCTTGCAGCTACGGGCATTCAGGATGCGGATATAGCTACCCTGGCCCAATTCACCAACCTGCGTCGACTGCGGATCGAAAACAATCCCATTTCTGACCAGGGATTGGCCTCTCTAAAAACCCTCTCCAAGCTGGAAGTCCTCAACCTTAACGGCACTAAAATCACCTCACAGGGACTATCCCACCTGACTGATCTCCAAAACCTCAAGTCTCTATATCTTTGGAACACTGGCATAAAAAGTACCGATCCCTCCCTCAGTCAGTGGGATGCGGGACAAGTAAAAGTGGTGGGGGATTGAGTGTCACTCCATATTCGGAAAAACTAACCAAAGGTTATCAGCACAATGCCTATTGATAGTAAAAAAGACCTTTCCAAAAAACTGAAATTGTTTATATATAAACCCGAAAAATGTATTTGATTTTGTCATGAGGGCTGAAATTGCAAGAAAATCAGACTATTTGAAGACCCTGCCATCCAGATCCTAAACGTGCCGGGCTACGGGTATAAGTTGGTAAATTGAAAAGATCCTGAAGGGATCAAACTTTTCAATAGCCGCGGGTGAAACCCATGGAAGGCAAAGCATAAGATCAATACCCGACCCCGAAGGCGGTCGACCTTCACATTGCTTGAAGATTCTT